>CAXSHS010000122.1:0-7634 GCA_964237325.1 uncultured Acidobacteriaceae bacterium
CGCGCAGGATGCGCCGCAGCACGGCATTGGTAAGGCCCGCCATCTGCATGCCGTCGGACTGCTTGGCCAGCTCCACGCTTTCGTTGATCGCCGCGTGTGCCGGGATGCGGTCCAGGAACAGCAGCTGGTACGCACCCAGGCGCAGCGCGATGATCACGCCGAAGTGCATGTCGGACTCGGGATAGCGAAGGCGCGCGGCAATCTCGCGGTCGAGCGCGATCTGCCAGCGCAAAGTGCCGCGCACCAGCTCAGTGGCCAGATCACGGTCCTGGCGCGACAGTGCTTCCACGCGTGGCGAGCGCAGCTGATCGTCGGAGTGCGCCGTGCCGCGCTCCACCGCGAGCAGCACGTGCGCCGCGGCAACCCGCGCCGGTGCAATGCCGGTAAGCTCAGCCAAGGCGCGTGCCTCCAAGCTGCGGGTGCCCGCGCAGGAAATCAGCGGCAGGCATGGCACGCTTGCCCTCCAGCTGTACTTCCGGCAACTCCACAGCAGTGCCCTGGCCGCAGCAGGCGTACAGGTGCTCCCCCTCGACAATCAGGGTACCGGGCTCATTTACGACAGATGTAGTTGCAGCAGGTGCCATGCGCGTAACCGTAAACTTCTTTCCGCCCAGCAGTGTCCAGGCACCGGGCCAGGGCTGAAAGCCGCGCCACCGGTTGTAAATTTTATTTGCGCTGCGATGGAAGTCGATGCGTCCGTCTTCGCGTGTCAGGATCGGCGCATGCGTGGCTCCGGCTGCATCCTGCGGCTGTGCCTTGAGCGTGCCCGCCGCAAGCCCGTCGAGAGTGGAAAGCATCAGCGGTGCGCCGAGTGCGGCCAGCCGCGGAAAAAGCTCCGCCGCGGTCGCCTCCGGCGCAATGGGGAACTCGGCCCGCTCAAGTACCGGGCCGGTATCGAGGCCTTCCTCAAGCAGCATGGTCACCGCCCCTGTAACAGTTTCTCCGTGCGCCACCGCCCACTGGATCGGTGCAGCCCCGCGATACTTCGGCAGCAGCGAACCATGCAGGTTGATGTTGCCGAGGCGCGGCAGCGCCAGCATCCACAACGGAATGATGCGGCCATACGCCACGACCAGGATCGCATCCGGCGCAATCGCCTCCAGGCGCTCCCGCAAGGCTGCATTGTTGCGAATCGTCTCAGGCTGATCGACCGTGAGGCCATGCGCAAGCGCCCACTGCTTCACCGGCGACGCGGCGGTCTGCATGCCGCGTCCCACGGGCCGGTCGGGCTGCGTCAGCACCAGCGCAACTTCATGCCCTGCAGCCGCAACGGCTTCAAGCGTGGGCACCGCGAACTCAGGCGTACCGCAAAACACCAGCCGCAGCGGGCGCTCTACCACTCGCCGTCCCGCTGTAGCTTGCGGATTTTGCGCAGGATCAGGTCGCGCTTCAGCATGGAAACACGCGCAAAAAACAGGATGCCGTGCAGGTGGTCGATCTCGTGCTGAAACGCGCGCGCCAGCAACTCCTCGCCGTCCATCTCAAACCACTCGCCCTTCGCATTCTGCGCCCGGATACGGACACGCGCCGAACGCGAAACCTTCTCACGAATGTCCGGTAGTGACAGGCAGCCTTCGTCTTCGTACTGCTTACCCTCGCGGAAGGTGATCTCAGGATTGATGAGCACGAGCTTCTCTTCAGGGTTTTTCTCAAAGCTCAGGTCGATGGTCGTAATCTGCCTGGACACGCCGATCTGCGGCGCGGCCAAGCCGATGCCCTTGGCTGCGTACATCGACTCGAACATGTCAGCGACCAGGGTTTGCAGCTCATGGTCAAAGACGGTGACGGGCTCGGCGGCGCGCTGCAGCACGGGGTCGGGATACTTGATAATTTCTCGAATCATGTTGTAACCGGCTCAAATCTTTCAAAAAAGCAGATCAGTACGCACCGATCTGCTGAATGTACCCGTCATAGTTGCGCTTGGTTTCACGTAGGCTGTCGCCGCCGAATTTTTCAAGTAGCAGCCGCGCAAAGGCCAGTGCCGCCATGGCCTCGGCTGCCACACCGGCCGCCGGCACCACGCACACATCCGACCGCTCATAGGCCGCCTTGGTATCTTCACGGCCCGCGTACGTTACCGATTGCAGCGGGCGGCGCAGCGTTGAGATGGGCTTGAGATAGCCGCGCACCACGATATCTTCGCCATTTGAAATGCCGCCCTCAATCCCACCGGCATTGTTGCGCTCGCGCGTAAAGCGAGTGTGCTTTGCTTCACCGTTATCGAGGCTCGCATAACCGATGGCATCATGCACTTGCGACCCAAGCGACTCCGCCGCCGTCACACCCCGGCCCAGTTCGACTGCTTTCACCGCCTGCAAACTCATCACCGCCTGCGCCATCAAACCGTCAAGCCGCTCGTCCCAGTTGGCGTAGGTGCCGATGCCCGCCGGGGCCCCATGAACCACCACCTCAAACACGCCGCCGATAGAATCACCCGTCCGCAACGCCAGGTCGACTTCAGCCTTCATCGCCGCTTCCGACTCTTCATCCACACAGCCCAGCACGACTTCTTCTTTGCCGGCAAGCGCGGCGATCTCAGCCCATTGCGCGTCGCGCGCAAGCTCCGCACGACCTACCCGCACCACGTGCGACAGGACGCTGATACCCAGTTCGCGCAGCAGGGCCTTGGCAACTGCACCGGCGGCCACGCGCGCCGTGGACTCGCGCGCCGAAGCACGCTCCAGCACATACCGCGCATCCGGAAAGTCGTACTTGAGCGAGCCCGCAAGGTCGGCATGGCCGGGCCGGGGCGATGCCACGGCCTTGTGCTTGGCCGGGTCGCCTGCTTCCACCGGCAGAATGTCGCGCCAGTTCTCCCAGTCGCGGTTGGCGATCAGCATGGAGATGGGCGAGCCGATGGTGCAGCCGTGCCGGATGCCGGACAGAATGTGCGCCGTATCCTGCTCGATGCGCATGCGTCCGCCGCGGCCGTAGCCCTGCTGGCGACGCCATAGCTCGCGGTTGATGAACTCCGCCGCTACCGGCACCCCAGCCGGCATGCCCGATACCAGCGCGACTAGGCTTTCCCCGTGCGACTCCCCTGCTGTTGCAAAACGTAGCATGTCAGTTTCGATTGTAACTGTGCGGTTGCAAGCCGGGAGGGGCTGCAACATACTGGGGCGATGGATGCTGAACAGACACGCGCGTTTCTGCTGCGCCTTCCGCATGTAGAAGAAACTACGCAGTGGGGTGCCAACCTGGTGTACTGGGTCGGCGATAAGGCAATCGGCGGCAAAATGTTCGCGCTTGTAAACCTGGACGAAGAGAAGAACCCGGAAAAGCCCGCGCCGGTGCTTGCCTTCTACGCCGGGCCGGAGCGTTGTGCCGAGCTTCTGGAGAGTGAGCTTTTCATGCCTGCTCCATACCTGGCACGGGCTCATTGGATCGCGCTACGGCAGTGGCGCGGAGCAAGCCGGGCGCAGATGGAGACTATTCTGCAACAAGGCCATGCAGGGGTGTTGGAGCGGCTGCCCGCGCACGTCCAGGCGGTGCTGGCACTGCCGAAAGCTGCTCAAGACAAGCTGGTTGCCGAGCGAAGAGTACTGCTTGCAGGCCATCAGAAAACAGGATCGAAACGCACCGCCTGAACCGTTCTACCGACTAGGCTCTTTAGCAGCTGCGCCTGCCAAGTACCCCCGCGTATCGAGCAGCGGGCGCTCCATCGACCGGACCCACTCGGTCGGTGCATCGAGCGCAGCGCCGCTTGCCGCGGCCCGCGCAAACTCGGTGCGCAGCATCTGCATCTTGGCTTCCATGTCATCCAAATAATGGAATAGGATAGCCTCGGCAGTCATAGGCAGCTTGGGTGAGCCGAATTCGAGCCGCCCGTGATGCGACAGCACAATATGGAGCAGCAGAGTACGCAAACGCGGCGGAAACTCGGGCAGGTGCGCAATCTTTTCATCCACCATGTTCGCGCCGATCGAGATGTGACCCAGCAGCTGGCCTTCTGTCGTGTAGCCGAAACTGGTGCCCCAGCGCAGCTCGTGCAGCTTGCCGATATCGTGCAGCATGGCCCCGGCAAGGAGAAGATCGCGGTGTACCTCAGGGTAGTGCCGGGCTACGCGCTCGCATAATTCGAGCAGCGACACAATGTGCTCCAGCAAGCCGCCGATCCAGGCGTGATGCAGAGTTTTTGCGGCAGGTGCCTCCCGCAGCGGTCCCGCAATTGCCGGGTCGGCGAGGAACAGCTCGAGCAAAGCACGCAGGTGCGGATCAGTAAAGCCGGCAATACAGCTTTGCAGGCGCGCCCAGAGGTGATCCACGTCACATGCCGTTTTAGGCACACAATCGCCCAGGTCGTACTCGCCGGGCGCAGCACGGCGCACCTGATCAACCTTGACTTGCAATTTCTCTTGATAGCGGCAGACTGTGCCCTTGACCCAAACCACATCACCGGACTGGAATTCACCCGCGTCACGAGCCTCCCACATGCGGGCTTCAAGCTGTCCGGTTCGGTCGCCCAATGCCATTGATAGGTAGGTTGAGCTGTCAGCCTTGGTACGAACCTGGCGGTTGGCGGCTACAAAAACCGTCTCGATACCCTGGTTTTCATAACGCGCCAACTCTTCCACGAAAATCTTTTTCATTCTAAAAACACCTACTGAGGCGGCGGTGCCGCAGGCGAGGGTGACCCTACCAGCGGATCGGCACTGGGGGCGGGCGCGCTTTGCGGCGGTGCGGGCGCGTCGTTCGCCGGGGCTTGCGAAGCAGGCCCGCCGAACTGCGATGCCGTGGGCGCTGCCGGGCTCGGCGGCACATTCGGATCGCTTTGCGGCTCTGCGGCAGGCACGTTCTTATCTTTGCCCGCCTCGTCGGAGTAGCGCGTCTTTTCAGTCGGCTTCGGCTTCGGCACCTTTTTTGATGTATCTCCAGCCAGCCCAAGCGGCGCTGCCTGCGTCTGCTTATCGGCAACTTCCTGGCTATCTGCCGGGGCTACCGGGAACGGCTCAGCCTTTGCATTTGCCTTCTTCTCGATTTTGGCTGCTTTTACCTTCGCGGCCTGCTGCGAGTAACGTGTCTTGACCTTCTTGGCCTCAACCTGCTCATCGGTCGCGCTTTCGCCGTTTGAGAAGTGAATGTTACCCGGCACCGCACTGCCACCCCCCTGAATGGTTTGTGGTCCGGTCTGCGGCACGTTGGCTGCGGTTTCTACATTGGAAGCATTGCCGCCGGTAGCAGTCGCACCGGCATCCTGGGTCTGCGTCTCAGCCGAGGGCAGGCTCTGGCGCGGTGCCTGGCCGAAACGCACCTTCTCGCGCTTGCCCGGCTTCTGCACCCTTGCAATGTTTTTTGGCGTCGGAGCGGCAGAGGTGGCCGGCGTCGTTGCCGGTGTTATCGCAGCCGTGTTTGTACTTCCGCCCGGTACGTCTGCCAGCGAAAGCACACCGGTCGGCGGGGCGGGCGCAGCCGGTTCCGGCTTGCTTGCCTTTGCGGCCAGACTGGGGGTATTACGAGTGCGCGCGCTGCCGCTAAAGCGTGTTCGTGCTACAGCAGCCTTCTTTTTCTTGGGCTGCGGCGGCGTGTAGGCGCTGAAGATTGGGCGGAACTCGTCAGAGGTCGCAGCTGTGTCTACAAAACCCGGCTTGATCGAGATAAAGGCTTCTTCACGCAGGCGGGTCAGGTACGCCCGCAGCGCCGGGTTGATCTTCTGCCCGCCGAGCGCATCCTCAACCTGCAGCTTGACCGATTCAAACGGCTGCAAGCCCGCCGCTGTATGTCCGTCTACCTTCAGGATGACAAAGCCCTGCTTGGTGCGGATAGGTGCGGTGTACTGACCCTGCGGGAGCGGAAATACAGCATCCTCAAGCACCGATGCCAGCTGCCCGCGCTTGTAGTCGCCCAGCACGCCGCCCTGCGCCGCGGTTGAGTTGCCGGAGCTTGCCTTAGCGATATCGGCAAACGGCTTGCCGCCCTTCAGCTCCGCTTCGAGCGCATCGGCCTTGGTTTGCGCCGTGGCTACCTGCTCGGCATTGTCGGGGTCGGCAGTCGGCACCAGGATTTCCGACAGCTTTACGGACTCGGGCGTTGTGAACTGGTCTTTATGATCGTTATAAAACTGCTGCTCTTCCCCGGTAGTGATGCTGATGCGTCGTCCAACCTCGTCGCGGATGACCTGCGAAGTAATCACACGATTCTGAATACTGGCCTTGAAGTCGGCAAACGACACACCCTGCTGCTCGGCGGCTTTTTCCAGTGCTTCAAGCGAGTCAAGATTGTTCTGCTTACGCAGCTCGTCCAGCTGGCGAATGGTTTCAGTCTCACCCGAAATGCCGAGCTGCTTGCCGCGCGACAGCAGCAGCTGGTTATCGATAAGGTCGCGCAGCAGCTGCTTCTTTTGCTCATCAATGGCAGCGGGGGAGAGGTTGTGCTCCTTGCCCTGCGCCTCCAGCTCTTGCGAAGCACGTAGAAAGTCAGACGAGCTGATGACCTGGTCGTTTACGCGCGCGATGATGTCTTCGACTACGTCACCGTGGTAGGGACTTTGCGGCGCTGCGGCCTCGGCATTCTTGCTGGATTGGGTACCGGGCTGAACGGAAGACGGAGCCGACGGCGCGGTTTGCGGTAGAGCCGGTACAGCAGCGAGAGCGATGGTAGCCACAGCGAGCAGGGCAGCCTGAGAGGAAAAGCGCGTCAAATTTCCAAGTAAAGCGTATTTCGAAACGGCAGCACGGGTCATCAATAAGGGTCTCAGGCAGCCTGGCATTGGGGTGGCATGGGGCCGCCGCGAAGCCGGGCGCTGCCCAATTGTACGCGGGACGTGCGCAAACTGTCAGCGAACTCCCCCGCCTTCCCTCGCTCTCCGGCGGCAAACCAGCCTCTTTGCGGCAGCCGTCAGTTCCCCAACGTAAAGCTGACCGTGACCTCGGTCTGCACCTCCACCGGCTCCCCGTTCAGCAGGTAGGGCCGGTAGCGCCACCGGCGAACCGCCTCGACCGCAGCCTGTGCCAGCATCGGCGGGCCGCTCACCACGGTGAGGTTCTCGATGGTGCCGGTCTTGGAGATGGTAGCGGCAAGCGTTACCGTACCCTGGACGCGCGCCGCCTTGGCAATGGCGGGGTACACCGGCTCAGGTTTCACCAGCAGGTTGCCGGCCAGTACGCCTTGCGAGACCGCGATCTTCCGGGGCGCGGCAGGGTGTACTACAACCGGTTGACCGCTCCCAAAACCGCTGAACAGGCCGCTGGGCGCACCCGGCGCGTTCGCGCCTAGACCGGTCGGTACCTCACCGGGCATCGACGGCGGAGCCTCCGGCTTGAGAGAAATCTGCTTCGGGATGCGCGTGGGCGCTTCCATTTCCGGCATCGTCTGCGCCGCACGCTGCACGTGCTCCACCGGGGTTACAACCGGGGCAGGTGGGGGCGGAGATGGGGCAATCAGCGTCATCGACAGTGAGTTTTCGGCAGCGCTTCCGGGTACAGCAGCGGCACAAGGATCAGCACCGTGAGTACAGCACCGTTCAGCAGCGCACCTACAGTTGTGTAGTACCTGCTGCGGGTCATTAATCTGCCGCCGGACTCCATCATTGCGTCTTCAAACATCGCGCACCTCGCGCCCGGGCCTGCCCCGGCTGGTCCTATAGACACCGCACGTGGAACGCTTTGTTCCCACCCGCTACACTTCTTTAGCGGGTG
>CAXSHS010000123.1:0-7183 GCA_964237325.1 uncultured Acidobacteriaceae bacterium
GCGGCTTGCTTACATTCGCTTTGCGTTCCGCCGCGGCATGAGCGTGCGTGAAGTGGCGCGGCTCACGCAAATGGACCCGTGGTTCCTGCACCAGATCAAGGAAATTACTGATGCTCTGGCCGTGCTGGGCGATACAAGCGCGGAGCATGTGCAACCGTCCCAGTTGCGGAAAGCCAAGCGGCTCGGCATCTCGGACGAGCGCCTCGCGGAAGCCTGGGGTCTACCCGGCGCGGCAGGTGTGGAGCAGGTACGGCAGCAGCGGCTCGCGGCAGGCATCCGGCCCGTGTTCAAGCTGGTCGATACCTGCGCTGCGGAGTTTGAGTCGAGCACGCCCTACCTCTATTCCACCTACGACGAGGAAGACGAAGCGCCCGCAACAAGCAGCAAGAAGGTCATCATTCTGGGCTCAGGGCCCAATCGGATAGGGCAGGGCATTGAATTTGATTACTGCTGCTGCCATGCCGCCTTTGCGCTGCGTGAAGACGGCTACGAGACCGTGATGGTGAACTGTAATCCTGAAACAGTTTCGACGGATTACGACACCAGCGACCGGCTTTACTTTGAGCCGCTGACGCTGGAAGACGTGCTCTCCGTGTATGAACATGAAGCCGCGGCAGGCGCAGAGATCGGCATGATTGTGCAGTTCGGCGGCCAGACGCCGCTCAATCTTTCTTTGCGACTTAAAGCAGCGGGCATTCCGATTCTCGGTACCTCGCCTGAGTCCATCGACCTGGCGGAGGACCGCAAGCGCTTCGGCAAACTGCTGCGCGAGCTTGACATTCCCCAACCCGCTGCCGCGATTGCAATCAGCGTTGAAGAAGCACTCCAGGGTGCCGACAGCATCGGCTACCCGGTGCTGGTGCGGCCTTCGTACGTGCTGGGCGGCCGCGCCATGGTGATCGCGTACGACCGGGCCGCGATCAGCCGTTACATGGCCGAGGCGGTCGAGTACTCGCAGGAGCGGCCCATCCTGATCGACCGCTTTCTTGAGGATGCGGTGGAAGTCGATGTGGATGCGCTGTGTGACGGTACCGACGTGGTCATCGCGGGCATCATGCAGCACATCGAGGAAGCAGGCGTGCACTCGGGCGACTCTTCATGCGTGCTGCCGGCGGTGGACCTATCGGCAACCGTGCTCGATACCATTCGCAGGTACACGCGCAAGCTGGCTATGGCGCTTGACGTCATCGGCCTGGTCAACCTGCAGTTTGCTGTTCAGCGCGACAAGGTTTTCGTCATTGAAGTCAACCCGCGCGCCTCGCGTACCGTGCCGTACGTGTCGAAAGCCACCGGTGTGCCGCTGGCCAAGATCGCCTCGCGCCTGATGATGGGCCGCACCCTGCGCGAGCTGCTGCCGGAGCCAGTGCGCAGCGGCGAGGACCTGAGCACAGGTCGATATTTCTTCGTCAAGTCGCCCGTATTCCCATGGAGCAAGTTCCCCGGCGTGGATGCGGTGCTGGGGCCGGAAATGCGCTCGACCGGTGAGGTGATGGGCGTAGCTGATAACTTCGGCGAAGCATTTGCCAAGGCGCAGCTTGCCGCCGGGCTCAAACTGCCGGTGCGCGGCACCGTATTCTTTAGCGTCAACGATCGCGACAAGTCACAGGTGCTCACCGTGGCGCGGCAGTATGTCGAGCTTGGCTTCGCCATCGTCGCGACAGAAGGTACGGCAGACACGCTGGAAGCCGCAGGGCTGCGCGTGGAGCGAGTGTACAAGGTCAAGGAAGGCAGGCCGAATGTCGTCGACCTCATCAAGGGCGACCGCATCCAGCTCATTGTGAACACACCGCATGGGGTTGACACATTTTTTGACGAAAAAGCGATCCGTCGGTCTGCCGTGCAGCAACGCATTCCCATGATTACCACGCTTGCAGCTGCGCGTGCTGCTGCGGAAGGCATAGCGTCCATGCAGCGGCAGACCATCCATGTGTACGCCATGCAGGCACTGCATGCGGAGCTTCTGGCTGAGCCTGCCGCGCCGGTTGAGGCAAACGCGCGTGGGTAGGGGTGCGTCAGGGTGCATCGCTCTCAGCCTGTTTGTAGTCGCATCCGCTACAGTTTGCATACAAGCGCAGCAGGCCACGGCGATGCAAGAAGGCATTGCTGCCCTGCATGCCAATCAGCCGCAGCAAGCATTGACTTTGTTCCAGCAAGCCATCGCAGCAGACCCGCAGGACGCGGCGGCAAACCTGCTCGCCGCCTCATCTGAGATTGCATTGTTTGCGCCGGCAGATGCCGTGCGCTACGGCGAGCGCGCCCTGGCGCTCGAACCCGGCAACTGGAAGGTGCACACCACGCTGGTGACTGCCTACGCCATGGCAGGTGACATGCCGCATCGTGAAGCCGAGCGTGACTTCCTGCGCAAGGCCCACGACAATCCCGCGCTGCCCGATGCGCGCGGGACCAACGGCTTCCTGCTGGATAAGTTCAAGGCCGGCGGGTACAGCGTGGATGCTGTCGAATACTTCAAGCCGCTGGGCAAATACAACACCTACTATCGCTTTCTGGTGCACAACAATGCCGGTACGCGCGTGTGGACTATTGAAATCAACAGCAACTCCTTGACCCAGGTTTCCTGGGCGCAGGCGTATCCAAGGCAGGCGAAAGAAGGGCAGCGGCAATTTCAGATTGAAAGCGCACCCGGCGAAACGCATGTCGAGTACCGCACGTTTTCAGGTGGTCCAGGCTATGACTACGTCAAGTCGCAAGTCATAAAAATCCTGGTCGCGCAGACTACGCCGTTCCCGCCGGAACCGTCGCCCCAGTAGGCGCGGCTTACAATACCTCCATGCTGCTTGAAGGCATTTTTCCTGCTGTCACCACGCCGTACTACCCGGATGGACGTTTGTACCTGCGCAAGCTGGAGCACAACGTGGAGCGCTACTCGCGCACCCCGGCGGCAGGCATAGTGGTGCTCGGTTCGACCGGCGAAGCCACCCTGCTCGACGATGCGGAAGCGCGTGAAGTGCTGCACACGGCGGCGCTGGCGGCTACGCCTGAAAAGGTGCTGCTGGCAGGCGTAGGGCAGGGTAGCGCGATCGCCACCATCCGTGCGGCGGAGTACGCGGCCCAGGTAGGCTATGATGCCGCATTGGTGCGCACGCCTTACTACTACGCACCGCATATGACGCCGTTGGCCATGCTGACGTACTACCGCACTGTGGCGGATCACTCGCCATTGCCTGTGGTGCTGTACAGCATTCCAAAGTTCACGTACTACGACCTGCCTGTGGACCTGATTGCCGAGCTGGCGCAACATCCTAATATCATCGGACTCAAGGATTCAAGCGGAAGCGTGGAGCGCATCGCGGCTGTGAGTGCGGCAACTCGCTTAGCGGGCAAGCGCAGCGTCACGGTCACCCCGGTGTTTGCGGCAGTTACAGGACGCATGCAGGCCGCTGCCGTAGCTGCTCCTGCAAATGGAACGAACCTGGTTACGATCGGCGGCGGGTCTGCGACAGCCATCGCGCAGCCGGTTATCAGCGCACTCAAGACGCGTATGCGTGAGGTCGGGTTCCAGATTTTATGCGGAGCGGCAGACAAGCTGCTGCCTTCGCTTGAGGCCGGTGCAACCGGTGGCGTGCTGGCGCTGGCGGCATGCGCTCCGCAGGCCTGCCATGAGGTGTACATCGCGTGGAAGGAAGGCGATGCGCCGTTGGCGGCGGAAAAACAGGCGCGCATCGTTGAGGCTTCGCAGGTGGTAGCAGGGAAGCTTGGCATTGCAGGTATCAAGCATGCCTGCGACCTGAATGGGTACTTCGGCGGACGTCCGCGCCTGCCGCTTTTGCCGCTCACAGGAGAGGAACGGGATCAGGTAGCGCGTGCCATGCGCGATCTGCGTAACTGAGCCGAGCGAAATGAAGGAATGTCATATCTCGAAAGCGAGATATGACATTGCAGGCTCGCAGTCGCAAGATGAAGGGCCTGTTACCGGGGTTAAGAGAAGGTACTTCGGTGGGCAATTCTGCTTGTTCCGACGCAACTCCCAACGCTGCTTCGCGTTCCCACCGGAATACCACTTTTGGAGTACTCCCCCATGCAACGACTGGCATTCTGGCTTCTTCTTGCGCTTCCTCTTCCGGCTGCCGCGCAGATCGGTTTGTACGGCACCTTCTCCGCCGCCAACTTCAATGTGCCGAACGTGGGGTGGCAGTACGGTTCTACCTTCGGCATCTATGACGACAAGTTTTCGATCCCGTTCTTCGCTCTCGGCCTGGATGGGCGCGGCTCGGTGGTCGGCGGCAGCTCCAGCGGAGCCAGCGTCCGCAGCGGTCTCGTCGGGCCGCGGCTGGTCTTCAAACCGCATGTTCTGCCCATCATGCCTTACGTGGAAGGCCTGGTAGGCGCAGGCTATGCGCAAGCCGGGCAGGCGGGAAGCGCGGCCTACTACTCGGCAACCAAGTTTGAGTACAACGGTGTTGCCGGTGTGGACTACACCTTCTTTCCGCGCCTGGACTGGCGCGTGATCGAGTTTTCCTACGGCGGCTTGTCCGGCTTTCAGGGCAGCTTCAATCCGAAGACGTTGAGCACCGGCATCGTGTTCCGGCTGCCTTGACGATATCTCGACACGGCTTGTAAAACTGTGCGAGGCATGCCGGGTCCTTTGCTACTATCTGGCATGTTCAGTACACCCCGTTTACTCCCTCTGGTGCTATGCGCCGCACTCAACACCGTAGCCCTTGCGCAGCAGCCTGCCCCGGCCAAGCCGACCGATGCCATGCAGGCGCGGATGGATCGCTTTCTCGGTAGCGGCACAGGTGCCTGGACGCCTGCGCAAGTCGCAACCATGAATCGGCTGCGGGACGCCGCCGTGGCCGATCCGTATGCATATCTTGAGCTGCAGCACCTGACAGACAACATCGGCCCGCGGCTAAGCGGCAGCCCGCAGGCGCAGGCAGCGGTAGAGTGGGTGGCCGGTGAAATGCGCGCGCTGGGCGCAACGGTAACGCTTGAAAAAACGATGGTGCCGCACTGGGTTCGCGGTGAAGAAACCGCGGCACTGACCGCATGGCCGGGCGGCGCGCCGGGTACGGAGCAGAAGATTATCATCACAGCCCTGGGCGGCAGCGTGGCGACGCCGAGCGCGGGCATCAGCGCGCCGGTGGTTGTGGTCAACAGCTTCGCGGAGCTGAAAGCACTGGCACCCGGTGCCGTTACAGGCAAAATCCTGCTGCTGAACCATGCTTTCGATAAGGAGCTGGCAGCGGTAGGGCAGGGCGGCAATGCGTATGGGCAGTCCGTGGTGTATCGCGGCCTGGCGCCCACGGTGGGCGCGGCGGCAGGCGCGGTGGCGGTGCTGGTACGCTCTGTCGGCGGCGCTGATTTCCGCCTGCCGCACACCGGCCATACGTCGTATCCGGAAGGCGACCGCCAAATCCCCGCCGGTGCGATCGCAGCGGAAGACGCGGACCTGCTGGCAACGCTTGCCAAGCAGGGGCCGGTGACACTGCGGCTCACCATGACGCCCAAGACCCTGCCGCAGGTGCCCAGCTACAACGTCATCGCCGACTGGAAAGGCTCGGAGCACCCGGAGCAGGTCATCATCGTCTCAGGGCACCTGGACTCATGGGATTTGGGCACCGGTGCAATCGATGACGGTGCCGGCATCGCGGTCTCCATGCAGGCGCTGCACCTGCTGCAGAAGCTTGGGCTCCACACGAAGCGCACGGTACGCTTTATCGCCTGGATGGATGAGGAATCCGGCTCAGAGGGTGCGGCAACGTATGCCCAGGAGCATGCGGGGCAGCTTGCGGACCACATTGCCGCGCTTGAAAGCGATCTTGGCTGCGACCATCCCTATGGCCTTATCTACTCCGGTCCGCAGCAGCTGGGCGAGTACCTGCGGCCGATTTCTGAAGCGCTGGCACCGATTGGTGCCGCGATGCTGGAGCGCAGCGAAGACACCGGCGAGGACATCGCATCCATTGTGACCAAAGGCGTACCAGGCTTTGCACCGGCGCAGGACTCACGGACCTACTTCAATTATCACCATACGGCCGCGGACACCTTCGACAAGGTAGACCCGAAACACTTGGCAGAGAACGCGGCGGTTATGGCTGTAACCGCCTACGCGCTGGCCGATGCTGCGACGCCTGCACCACGCCAGTAGCCCATTGAAAAGACACCAGTGTGGCCCTGAGAGTAGAAGTGTCATCCTGAACGAAGTAAAGGATCTGCTTTTGCTTTCTTTGCCATGCGTAAAGTTCGCGCTAGCCGGTCTGGATACATCTTGGTACATTCAGGAATGCCCGGTCGCCTACTGCTTGCTCCCGCCTTGTTCTCACTTTGTGCATTTCCCGTCTGTGCGCAACAAACGCTCGATGCAACTCCTACAACTGTGGCCTGGGGCTACTACTCGGCGCATGCCAAACCGGTAATGACCGTCCATAGCGGCGATGCCGTAGTGGTGCATACGCTGTCCACTTGCGGCGAACCGGACCGCCTGAAGGGCATGGGTATCCCGGCGAACGAGATCCCCGCCTCCGTAACCGCCTTGTATAACGCTAAAGATATAGATAAAGGGCCGGGCGGGCACATCCTGACAGGACCGATTGCCATAGAAGGTGCCGAGCCGGGCGATGTGCTTGAGGTCGATATTCAGAAGATAGACATCGATGTGCCATGGGCCTGCAACGGCTTCGGCGCAGGTCGGGGCTACCTGCCGGACGACTACCCCTACGGCATGATGAAGCGTATTCCGCTTGACAGGCAGCGCATGGTGGCAGACTTCGCGCCCGGAATTGCCATCCCGCTGCACCCATTTTTCGGCTCGATGGGTGTCGCACCGCCCGAGTCGGCAGGCCGCTACAACAGCGCGCCCCCATGGATGCACGGCGGCAACATGGACAATAAAGAACTGGTGGCTGGCACCACGCTGTACCTGCCGGTACACGCGCCGGGCGCGCTGTTTGAGGTGGGCGACGGCCATGCAGGGCAGGGTAATGGCGAGGTTGATATCACCGCGCTTGAGACCATGCTGACCGGGACGTTTCGCTTTGTGGTGCACAAGAAAACCCCCGACCAGCGCCTGCTGTGGCCCATGGCGGAGACTCCGACCGCGTACATCACCATGGGCTTTAGCCAGGACCTGAACAAGGCAACAGAGATGGCGCTGCACAATATGCTCACCTTTCTTGAAACGGAAAAGCACCTGACCCGCGATCAGGCGTACCAGCTCTCAAGC
>CAXSHS010000124.1:0-2892 GCA_964237325.1 uncultured Acidobacteriaceae bacterium
CGCCTTCACTCTGGGTCTGCGAAAACGGCTGGGGCAGCACGGAGTAAGGGTCGCGGGAGTCCAGTACCGACTGCGTTCCCGCACCGTACGCGTAGCCGTGCCACATATCCGAGCCGGGCTTGGTAAACACTTCTATGCGGTTCAGCCCGATGTCGTCGTACTCGGTTGAGTACGGGTTCTGGTTGATCCGTATCTCGCGTATGGAGTCTTTCGGGGGCATCTTGCCGCCGGAGAAACCGTCGATGTAAATCTGCGGGTTGTCGCCTCCGGCCATGGCTTGTATCTGCTGCTGTAGCTGTCGGCTGTCGGGTGCCAGGGCCGCCAGGTCGCTCGATCGCAGCACCACGGCATCGCCATTTTCACGTGGTGTCGACCCGCCGCTCGCGGCGTTTACTTGCACCTGTTGCTGCTGTACATCGATGGTAAGGGTGAGGTCCAGCTGCCGGGCCTCATGCGCGGTCAGCTTGACGCCGGTGACCGGCGCGGCCGCAAAGCCCGGTGCGGTCACCGTGACCGTGTATGTGTCCGGGACCAAGCCGAGAAGGCTGTACCGGCCCGCGGCATCGGCAGTTACCGTGGCAGTCTGCCCCATGCCTTGTACGGCTATTGAAGCCCCGGGGATCACCGCACCCTGGGGGTCTGTCACGGTGCCGCTCAGTCGTGCCGTATCTGTATCAGGTAGCTTTTGGGCGCTTGCCGCTGTTGCGATCAGGGCGCAAGCGGCAAAGGTCAGCTGCGGGGAAATCCTGTACATGACACGTCCGTCAAGGCAGAATGTGAAAAATGCTGCTCGCGGCATTGGACGCGAAGGGAACACGTTTGTCACTGTAGCAAAGATGCCGTCCTGCAACTTGGACGGAGCGGAACGAGCCCGACGAAAGCGGGCAATTCAAACAACGCAGCAACTCTTTGGCGAAAAACGAAAAGGATGGACTGATGAAGGCTTGCTTGCTGCTGGCAATGATGGCGGGGTTTGGAGTTGCTCAGGCGCAGGAGCCGGGGATGGACCGCGACCTGCTGGAAGTCACAATTCCGGGGCTGCAAACGCTGTACAGCAACCACCTGTACACGGTGACCCAGGTGACACGCTGGTACATCGCGCGAATCGAGAAGTACAACGGCATATATGGGGCGGTTGAGAAGCTGGATACCGCCGAGGCGCTGGCAACGGCAGCGCGTGAGGATGCGGAAACCGGGCCGCACGGGCCGATGTGGGGTGTGCCGATTGTCATCAAGGAGAACACCAGCGTGCGGGGCCTGGTGACGAGCGACGGCTGGAAGGGGTATACGCGGCCGGGCCATGCGCTGCTCGCGCCCAAAGATGCGACAGTGGTGGCGAAGCTGCGGGCAGCCGGCGCGATAATCCTGGGCAAAACGAACATGCCGGACTTCGCGGCGAGCGACACAAACCGGAGCACGGCCTATGGGCGCACCGGCAATGCGTATGACGTGCGGTTCAGCCCGGGCGGCTCGTCAGGCGGAACGGTGACCGCGGTGACGGCGAACATGGCCGTGCTGGGCAATGGAACGGACACGGGCAACTCCATCCGGATGCCGGCGGCGACGAGCGCGGTGGTAGGAGTATTTCCGACGCGGGGGCTGGTGAGCATCGCAGGGATCGCGCCGCTCGACTGGCTGCTGGACAACACGGGACCGATCGCGCGCGATGTGACCGATGCGGCCATTGCACTGGGAGTGATGGCGGGTGAGGACGCAGCCGATCCTCGCACGGCGGAAGCAGCGGCCAAGGCGCAGCCGGGACCGTACACACAATATTTGCGAGCCGATGCATTGAAGGGCAAGCGGTTCGGCGTGCCTGCGTTTGTGATGGAGGGTGCCGGGATACCGTTTCAAGGCATACCGGCGGGAGTGAGCGAGAGCGAAGCAGCCAAGCTGCGCACCGCGGCTCGGCTGCCCCTACGCGCGGAAACACGCGCGGCGTTTCTGCATGCGATTGAAGGGTTGCGCGCGGCTGGAGCGACGGTGGTAGTTGACGACACGATCTTGCCGGAGAGCTTCGCCGCGACTGTTTCCAGGGTCGGGACGCAGCCGTATGTGCGGGAGGGCACGGAGAAGTTTCTGGCCGGGTACGGCCCGGCACAATACCACTCGCCGGCAGAGTACGAAAAGGCAACGGGTACGCCCCTGCCGGCAACCATCATGAACGGGGCTACCGGAAACGCGGGCGACGGCAGCACTGCGCAAAGAATGTTTGAAGGGCCGCAGGCAGAAGCGGATGTGCTCGCCCCGCGCGGGCGAGCGCTTGCCGTCTACGACGCAACGCTGGACCGTTTGCACCTGGACGGCTACGTATACCCTGCGATCCAGATGCCGCCGCCCGATGAAACCCTGGCGCAGGATGGGCAGGTGAGCACAGGCCCGCACAGCGATACGGGCTGGGTCAACATGATCGGGGTGCCTGCGGTGGTTGTGCCGGGCGGCTTCTACGCGAGCGGGCTGCCATTCGGCCTCGAAATTTCAGCCCGACGCTGGAAAGACGGCAACCTGCTGGGCTGGGCCTATGCCTATGAGCAGGCCACGCATCACCGGGTGCCGCCGGTACTGGTCGACAAGGGGCTGCTGCCTATAGGAAGGTGAAGGCGAGTCAGCTGAAGGCAGAACGCAAGCGAAGGGGAGACAACCGTGGAAATGTTGCTTCAGGATGTGCGGTATGCCGCGCGGCAGTTGTGGGCTTCGCGGGGACTCACTGTGCTGGCTGTTCTGACGCTGGCGTTCGGCATCGGGTCCAATGCCGCGCTCTATGCGGTACTGGAAAGCGTGCTGCTGCGTCCGCTGCCGTACGCGCATGCAGACCGACTCGTCTTCCTCGGCCCCCGGCAGGACACTCCCTCGTTCTCCAGTACCTCCTGGCTCAACTACAAGGACATCCGC
>CAXSHS010000124.1:2992-6836 GCA_964237325.1 uncultured Acidobacteriaceae bacterium
GACAGCTTCCGCTTCCCGGACAACGGCACCTCCGAAATGGAGGACGGGCTGTGGACCCCTTTGCAGCCGACCGGGATCATGCTTGGCAACAGGGGCTTTACCCTCCTCGAAGTCATCGGCAAGCTGCGCTCCGGCGTCCGGCTCGGGCAGGCCCAGGCGGAGCTCGACGCGATCGCCGCGCGCATGCGCAAAGCCGACCCGGACCCCAGCGACACGTTCCGCTTCCAGGCCACGCCGTACCGGGACCTCCTGACGAACGACGTGCGCCCGGCGTTCTACGCGCTGCTCGGCGCAGTCGCACTTGTGCTGCTCATCGCCTGCGCCAACGTCGCCAACCTGCTGGTCGCGCGCTTCCTTGGTCGCCGGCAGGAGTTCGCGGTGCGCATCGCTCTCGGCGCGGGGCGGCCCCGTTTGGTCCGACAGCTGCTCACCGAGGGCGCCCTGCTCTCTCTTGCCGGCTGCCTGGGCGGCCTGCTGCTGGCCATGTTCCTGCTCGGCTTCATCCACAAGCTGCCCAGCGGGACCATCCCGCGCTCGAACTCGATCGGGATGCACTGGACGATCCTGCTGGCGCTGGGCTCCATCACGACCGTGACGACGGTGCTGTCTTCCCTGCTGCCCGCTTTACTCGCTGCACAAACCGACCCGCAAGCCGTGCTCCAGGCCGCTTCGCGCGGGCTGGGTGCGCGTGCAGGCGGCAGCCAGCTCAGCCGGTGGCTGGTTATCGGCGAGGTCGCGCTCGCGAGCCTGCTGCTGGTCGGTACGGGGCTGATCTTCCACACTCTGTGGAACCTTGAACACGCCGCGCTCGGCTTCAACCCGGAGCGTGTGACCACCTTTGACGCGATGCCCGGCGACTCGTCCGGCTTTGCCGGTGCGAACGTCGTGCCCGAGGGCGCGCATGCGCCCACCTCCGTGGCTACGGTACTGTATGACCCGCTGCTGGCGCGGATGCGGGCCGAGCCGGGAATCGGAAATGCCGCGTTGATCACCATGCGCCCGCTCTCCGGTTACAACTTCGGCACCGGTTTCGAACTTTCCGGTGAGGCGAAAGACCCTGCCGGGCGTCATGCGGCAATCACCGCGATTAGCCCCGGCTACACGGAAACTATGGGCATCGCCGTCCTGCGCGGGCGGACCGTCGGCGAAGGTGACACGGCGAGCGCGCCGCCGGTCGCGGTCATCAACGAGGCGCTTGCCCGCAAATATTTCGCCGGGAAAGACCCGGTCGGCCGGCAGCTCGACCTCGGCGGCAAGGAAACCGGAATGCTCAAGCCGTACACCATCGTGGGCGTCCTGGCGAATCAGATACACCAGGAAGTCGGCGCGTCTGCTGACCCGCTCATTCTTCTGCCGTTCGAGCAGGTACCGACAACCTCGCTGTACTACCAGGGCCTGCTCCGGACCGTCGTTTCTTTTGTCGTCAAAACGCGCGGCGACGTGCCCGTGGCCGCCGAGATGCGCGCGGCCTTCCACCAATATGCGCCCGGATACGCGCTCGACAACTTTGAAACCATGCAAACCTTAGTGGACAAAAGCCTGTTCTCGCAACGCCTCAGCTTGTATCTCACCGCCGCTTTCGCCGGGCTTGCGATCCTGATGGTGGTAGCTGGTTTGTACGGTGTGCTGGCGCAGCTGGTCAGCTATCGGCGGCATGAGATCGGCATCCGCATGGCGCTGGGTGCAACGCGCCAGGGTATGGCGCGTATGATCCTGCGGCAGGGCGGTGTGCTGATCGGTACCGGGCTTGCGGTCGGCCTGGGCTTGTCCGTGCTGCTGGGGCAGTTGGTCAAGAGCTTCCTGTACCAGGTCCCGCCGCTTGACGGCTGGACGTATACCGCGGTGGTTCTCGTGTCACTGCCCGTGGGCTTGCTTGCCTCGCTGGTGCCAGCTTTGCGAGCAGCATCGATTGAACCCATGCAGGCTCTGCGTGAGAACTGAATGCAGAAAGCCGTATAAAAATAGCAGTCCGCGCTACTATGGACACGGCAAGCTATGAAGCACTCCCGCTATTCGACATTATTGCGACTGCTGCTCGCGCTCGTCGCGCTGGCCGGGCTGCTGTACTGGGCGGCGGAAACGGGCGACCGGTTCCGGGTAGGATTGCATCTGAACCAGATTGCCCGTGCTCCCTTCGACTTCGATGAAGACACGCGCGTCGTCAAGAGCCTGCAGCCTGAGGCTGCACACGCCGGGCTCGTAAAAGGAGCGGCGGTTGACTCGCTCAACGGCGCACCCTATACAGGTCTTGCGCAGTGGGCGGCGGTTCTCAATCCAGCCGATCCGGGCGATTCGATTCTTGTCGGCTTCCAATCTTCCGACAGCTCAAGCCGCACTGCATCCATCACGCTTGCCGCCGCGCAGCCCCGATCCGGCCTTCGCGTCGGCCTCAGCCAGACATGGCAAAACTTTTTCCTGTTCAACTTCATACCGCTGATTTGCATGCTGGTCGGCTACTGGGTGGTTTTCGTCAAGCCCAACGACCCAAACGCCTGGCTGCTGCTGATCCTGCTTCTCTACCCGCAAACTCTGTTCACGATCAAGGTCGGCGGCTTCTCCACCGGAATCGCCCTGATCCTACGCGATTTGTATTTCCAACTGGTACAGGCCCTGAGTGCGCCGGCGCTGCTGCTTTTCGCACTATATTTCCCGGAGCGCTCCCGCATTGACGTCAAGTTGCCTTGGCTCAAGTGGACTGTGCTCGGCCCTGCAATCGTGTGCAGCCTGATCGGCTTCCGGCAGGTTTACGGGCAGTATTTCCTCGCGGGCAATGGACGCCGGCTCATTCGACTGTTCGCCTGGACGGACCACGTAGCAAGCGCGCTTGCACTGGCCTGTGTCGCGCTCTATCTCCTGCTGCTCTTTCGCAAATCACGGACAGCCTCTGCCGCCGACAGCCGCCGAAGATTGCGCGTGCTGCTCGCGGGCACCGGAACCGGCCTCCTTGCTCTGGAGCTGGCCTTTGTGCTGCTGCCCGCCCTGGGCTACTCCGCCATCGCGCACGGCCACTTATGGCTCGTCTATCTCGGCGTTATATTGTTCCTGCTTGCGCCGCTGACCCTCGCCTACGTGGTCCTCGTACAGCGGGCTATGGATGTCAGCATCCTGCTGCGCCAGGGGACGCGCTACCTGCTGGCACGGGCCACGGTGGTCGTTGTGCAAGCCATGCTGGTCGTCGCGGTCCTGTACCGCTCTTTGCTGCCGCTGCTCACGCAGAAGCAGGTCTCTCGCAACCAGCTTCTGCAACTACTTTTGCTGCTCGCCCTCATCGCGACGCTCCGGGTTCTCTTCAACAAGCGCCTCATGGCTTCGCTGGACAGGAAGTTTTTCCGTGAGGCTTACGACTCAGAGCGCGTACTTGGCGACCTTGCCGTTGAAGTACGCCGCTACACCGAAAGCGGCCCCCTGTTGCAGACCGTCTCGAAGTGTGTGGCCGAGACGCTGCACGTCAGCCATATCGCCATGCTCTTGCGTGACGGCTCTGCATTCACGCTGGTCGAGGCGGTCGGCTCGCTCGCGATCAACGGCCACGTACCTGCCTTGCCTGTCACCTCCTCGACCATTCGAAGGCTCAACAACAGCAGCGCCCCCGCGGAGCTATACCGTGAAGCACCGGAGGCCTGGTACATGCTGGCCGGCGCTGCCGAGCGGCGCACGCTCGACGAGCTCGGCGCAGAGCTGCTGCTCCCCCTGCCCGGGCGCGACCGGCTCATGGGCATCATGGCGCTTGGGCCTAAACAGTCGCAGGCGGCCTACTCACGCTCTGACCTCCACCTGCTGCAGATGCTCGCGGCGCAGACCGGCATGGCGCTTGAGATCGGTGAGCTGGCCCACTCGCTTGCAA
>CAXSHS010000125.1:0-6743 GCA_964237325.1 uncultured Acidobacteriaceae bacterium
GCTACACACCGGCCTCCTGAGTGGACTCGTAAAAGCCATGCGCGGTATCACGAATTACTCCAGACCCCATCCGTAATGAAGCAGCGGTGCGGCCTGCCGCGCAAAGTCCGCGAGCCGGTCCAGAACTGCGGGCGAACCGAGCGTCTCGGGCGACAGATCTTGCTTTACCAGAAAGCTCTTGAGCCGCAGCAATGGGGCGATCTCGGAGTCAGTATGCCGCTCATAGCCTCGCGGCATACGCTGCAATACGTCCTCAGTCGCAAGCGGCATGGCTTGGTTGAAGTGGAGCAGCGCCTTGGGCTCGCTTACGATGCCGTCTCGCCAGCGGCGCAGGCTTGCTTTTTCCGGCAGCCAGAAACCGGCTGCTGCAAAAGGCGCATCGACGTCGAGGTGCACATACACTACGCCCTCAGCCATTTTGTCGCCGTCGCGGTGCAGGGCACTGCTGATGTGCGTCTGGAACGGCGTCTTGTCGTTGGAGAAGCGGATGTCGCGGTAGATGCGGTGTACCGGCGTCTTGCGTGAAGCCTGGAGCGGCAATCCCTGCTCGTACAGTCTGCCCGCCAAATCGCGCACCAGCAGCAACATCGGGGCAAGCAGAGTCTGCTCGTACTGCCCTTTGCGCGCGGCAAACCATTCCCGGTCGTTGTTGCGCTTGAGCTGCCTGAAGAAGCCGAAGGCACCCTTGGGGAAACCTGTAAAGTGCTGCCCTTCCACTTCAGCCATCACCCGCATGGTCGCCATTGCTGCCTCTGAACGATCTTCCCACAATGGACTTGGAAGGTCGGCGTTACCCCGCAGCTGCGCGCGGTTTCTCCGATATATCCGATAGATCCGATGGAGCAGCGACCATCACTGCTACAGTGGTGCCGTTTCGTTTGTCATCAGCAAAGATCGGCGTATCCCCTGTGCCGCCACGACCTTCCCCATACCAGCCGAGCAGCCTTACTAACTCCAACTTGCGTTTTGACTCCCAAAGGCCTATCCAAAGCATGATGCCCTCCCAGTCTCCCCGTTGTACGCGCTCCATTGAACTCCACGCCCTCTCGCCTGCTGAGCGCTCGCAGCGAGCCCTTGAAAGCGAGTGGATCGTCACCAATGGCATCGGCGGCTACGCCTCGGGTACGCTAAGCGGCATCAACTCACGCCGCTTCCATGGCCGGCTCATCGCCGCCCTGCCGGCCCCGCATGGCCGCACCATGATGCTCAACCAGCTGGAGGAGAGCCTCACAGTCGGCGGCGTACACCATGCACTGGTCGCCGAAGACCTGCCCCAAGCCACGCAGGGAAACCTGGTCAGCCCCACACTGGTTCAATTCCGCCTCGAAGACGGGATGCCGGTCTGGGTGTACCGCTGTGACTCCTTCGAACTTGAAAAACGTCTCTGCATGGTCTATCGGCAGAACACGACATTCATTCAGTACACGCTGCTGCACGGCCCCAATCCCGATCTCAATGCCCGCACCGAAGCCTGCCTGGAGCTGAAGCCCTTCATCGACATCCGCCCGCACGAGGGCAGCCTTGCCGGCCCTGACGTGGCCGGGTACCGGTTCACCGCGACCTCCAGGGGGTACGAGGTTTTCTGCGGGCGCGACATGCCGCCCCTGCTGCTCGCGCATGCGGGCCGCGATGCAGCCTTCCACCTTTCACAGCATGAGGTCGGCAACCTGGAGTACCGCGAGGAGCGCGACCGCGGCTACGACTGGAGGGGCAGCCTGTGGACCCCGGGCACGTTCTCGGCCATGCTGTCCGAGGGCGAAAGCGTCTCCCTGTGCGCCTCGTCCGAGACCTGGGAGCACGTCGAAGCCCTGCCGGTTGCGCGCGCCTTTGCGAGGGAAGGGGAACGCCGTCGCCGCCTGCTGCAAACCGCGTCCGAGGGTGCCCGCGAAGGCTTGGCCGGTGAGCTGGTCCTGGCCGCTGACCAGTTCCTGATCATCCCCGTGGGCCGCACCGCCGATACTGTCCGTGCCCAGGCGCTCGGCGAGGAAGTCCGCACCGTCATTGCCGGTTATCACTGGTTTACCGACTGGGGCCGCGACACCATGATCTCGCTTGAGGGCCTGACGCTTTCAACCGGTCGCCACCGCGAGGCCGGGTTCATCCTGCGCAGCTTCGCGGAGCACATCGACCATGGCCTGATCCCGAACATGTTTCCCGAAGGCAATACCGCCGGCCTGTACCATACCGCCGATGCTACCCTGTGGTTCTTCCATGCGATCGACCGCTATGTCGAAGTCACCGGCGACAGGGACATCCTGCACTCCCTGGTACCGAAAATGGTCGCTGTAGCCGACGCACACCTGCAAGGCACCCGCTTCGGCATCGGTGTGGACCCGGCGGACGGCCTGCTGCGCCAGGGCGAAGCCGGCTACCAGCTGACCTGGATGGACGCCAAGGTCGGCGACTGGGTCGTCACCCCGCGTCGCGGCAAGGCGGTAGAGATCAACGCACTTTGGTACAACGCGCTGTGCCTGCTGGCAGGCTGGCTTGAGCAGCTTGACCGGCACGAACAAGGTTCACGCTACCGCAGACATGCGGAGCAGGCCCGCGCCGGTTTCAACAAAAAGTTCTGGTACGCCGAAGGGCAGTACCTCTACGACGTGATCGAGGCCGAACCCGGTACCACCAGTGTGGTTGATGGCAACGACCACACCTGCCGCCCCAACCAGGTGCTGGCCATCTCGCTCAAGCACCCCATCCTGGCCCAGGCGCGCTGGCAGCTGGTCATGGACAAAGTGCACGCCGAACTGCTCACCCCGGTCGGCCTCCGCTCGCAGGCTCCGGGCAGCCCCGACTACCGGGAACGCTACTTCGGCGACCTGAAGGCGCGAGACGCCGCCTACCACCAGGGCACGGTATGGGCCTGGCTCATCGGCCCGTTTGTCGATGCCTGGCTCAAGGCCTATCCGGGCGACTTCAAAACCGCGTCCGGCTTCCTCGCGGGCTTTGACGAGCACCTGAGCCATGCCGGCATCGGCACGGTCAGCGAGGTCTTCGACGCCAAAGCCCCGTTCACCCCGCGCGGCTGCATCGCGCAAGCCTGGAGCGTAGCCGAGGTGCTGCGCCTTACGCTGCTGCAATCCAAAGGTCTCTAGCAATACTCGCTCAGCGCCGCCGTACGATGAAATGCTCTACAGTGTTCAAAGCGCTTGTTTGTGCCCTTAAAAGTGTTGCTTGCGGGATTGAAGCCGGAGTCCAAAGTCGCCCTAAAAAGCGATCGGCCCCGGATACAAGCCGGGGCCGCACTTCACAACAGGAAGAACATGCATGTCCGCATGCGGTTCAACCTAGTGGTCCAGCTTAGACTTCGCTGGATCGTCGCTCTTCTCTACTGGCTAAACCCGTGGCGTCGAGTTTTACCGTTCCCAGCCGTGTCGAGGCGGCTGGGAGCATGCCGCTGAGTGTATCAGCACAACTCATGTGGGTGTGAAGCAAAGTGCCCTATCCACCTACGGCAGCAAACCCTGCTTCGACAGCGAATATGGCCGCGCAGCCTCACTCGTCCCCCAGCTCTTGTTCGGCTCCGCCTGCATAATAAATTGCAGCTCCCCGCCGGTCATGATCTCGCCATGTGTGATGTACGTGCGCTCCAGCGGCTTGCCGTTCAGCAGCACACTGCCCACATACCCGTTCGCAGGCGATAGATTCTGCGCAATAACGCGAAACGCCTTACCGCCTGGCACATGGATCGTCGCCGCATCCACAAACGGCCGCCCCAGCACATACTGGTTCGTCCCGGGCGTCACCGGGTACAGGCCCAGCGAGGTAAATAAGAGCCACGCCGACATCTGCCCCAGGTCATCGTTGCCCACCAGCCCGTCCGGCGTCGGCTTGTACTGCGACCCCACAATCTGCGCCAGCCGAGCCTGCGTGCGCCAGGGCTCACCCGCATACGTGTACAGATACGCCAGGTGATGGCTTGGCTCATTCCCGTGAATGTACTGGCCGATCATGCCGCCGATGTCTTCTATGTCCGCATACTGTTTTGGGTCCACATGCTGATCGAACATGGCATCGAGCTTCGCGACCAGTTTCGCGCCACCGCCGAGGGTCGCAATCAAGCCCGCTTCATCCTGCGGCTCAAACCATGAGTATTGCCAGGCATTGCCCTCGGTAAACCCCGAACCCGCACCGGCTTTGGCAGGGTCAAACGGCACCCGGAACTGTCCATTCGCCAGCTTCGGCTCCACAAAGCCGTCTTTCGTCTGCATCACATTGCGCCAGTTTTCAGCCCGCTTGCTGAACCTGGCAGCGATATCCTCACGTCCAAGCCGGTGCGCGGCTTCGGCAATGGTCCAGTCGTCAAAGGCATATTCTACGGTTTGCGACGCAGCCTCATCATTGCCGTTCCCAGGCCCATCAACCGGCACGTAGCCCAGCCGCATGTACTCTCCCAGATGTCCGTAAGGCGCATAGGTGGCGCTTGCCACCATCGCGTCCAGCGCCCGGTTTGCGTCAAATTCGTTCCGTCCCGCATAGCCCTTCATGATCGCGTCGGCAATCTCCGGCACAGCGTGGTAGCCGATCATGCACCACGTTTCAATTCCCTGGAACTGCCACACCGGCAGGATGCCGTATGGACTCTCGCCCTGCGACGCCAGCATGGACTCAACCGCATCCTCGGTACGCTTGCGCGGTTCAAGCAAAGTCATCAGCGGCTGCTCAGCGCGAAAGGTGTCCCACAGCGACAGGCTCGAAACAAAGTCGAAGCCCTTGGCCGCATGCACCTGGTTGTCGGGCCCGCGATAGCTGCCGTCCACATCCATCGACAGCGAAGGCGCCAGCAGTGAGTGGTACAGCGCCGTGTACAGGTTGGTGCGCGTTGCCGGGTCCGCCTGCAGGTCGAGCACGCCCAGCGCCCCCTCCCACGCCGCGCGCGCCTTTGCGCGCGTGCCGTCGAAGTCAAGCTGTTTTTGCTCCGCATCCAGGTTTGCCACCGCATGCGCCTCGTCGGTCGGCGACAATGCCATCGCCACGGTCAGCGGCGCGTTCAACTGGCCAAATGAAAACACCGCCTCCAACCCGCGCCCCTCGATCGCCTGTGTATTTTCAGGCGTTGTGCCCGGCCCATGGAAGCCGTGATACGGCACCGGCTCGGGTTCCTGGTCGTACAATGCGTGCTCAAACACCGGCGCCGAAAAGCGCATGGCAAAGTACAGCTGCCGCCCCGGAGCCCAGCCGCGCGTCTCTCGCATGCCGGTCACCGTGCCGTCGGGGTGCAGCCGGATGCCCGACCACAGCACCTTGCCCGGGTAGTTGTAAATCGACGAGCGCAGATCGAGCAGCACATGCGCGGGTTTGCCTGCGGGAAAGGTAAACCGGCTCACCCCCACGCGCGCGGTCGCGGTCAGCTCGGCATGGATGCCGTAATCGTCCAGCGTGACCCCATAGTAGCCCGGATGCGCCGACTCCGTTGCATGCGAAAACCGCGAGCGGTACCCGGAACCGGGCTTGTCGATCTCACCCGGCTCTAAACGCACGTCGCCGGAAATGGGTTGCAGTAAAAAGTCGCCGAGATCCGAGTGCCCCGCACCCGAAAAGTGCGTGGCCGAGAAGCCGAGAATGGTCGAATCTTCATAGCGGTAACCCGCTGCCCACTTGTAGCTCTGCTTGAACGGACGAATCTGGGTATCCGGGCTTAGCTGCACCATGCCGAACGGCACCGTCGCCCCGGGAAACGTGTGCCCCTCGGCCCCGGTGCCGATTATCGGGTTCACAGTGTCATATGGAGTTGTTTGCGCATGTACGTTCGCAAGACCGGCAAGAACAAGACCCGCAAGCAAGGGAATGGAAAGAAAGCGCATGCTGGATTATCCAATACGGGCAGGCTTCCTGGGGGAAGCAATGTAACCATTTAGCCAATTACCAATCGACAAGCAAACTGCCTGCACATACCTCGACAGGCTGTGCAAGCCCCTATGTAGAGCCGCGCGCTTCGAGTCGTTCCCCGCAAGCGGTATATGCTTCATATATGGGGTTTCGCACAATCTTCACGTCTCTACTGGCAGTATTTCTGCTTGCATGGTCGTGTTGCGCATCGGTCTGCGACACAAAGTGCGACCTCCTCAGCCTGCAACACGCCTGCCATGGCAGCTCACAAATTGGGTATATGGCCGGTATGCAACACATGCAGCAGGAAGACTGCCATCCCGCTGACGCTGCACAGGCCGATTCGGCCATCCTGCAAGCTGAGCATGCCTGCGGGCACCATGCCTGTGCCGTCCAACCGGGCTGGTTTGTGCAAGGCAAGCAGATGCATCTTCAGCCATCCGTAACGCTTGCAGTGGCAATCCTCTATGCCCCCATTAGCCTCAGCCCGCACGCATCACAAACCGCGCACTTACAACCTTCGCCGGCACCGCCCCTCCGAACCGTTCTGCGCGTTTAGACCACTCCCTGGGCATCGCTTTTCCTGCGCACTCCTGAACCGCACCCCTGCGGCGTACAGGTGTTATGCATGCTCACTATGTTGTCACGCCACCCGGAGCCTCCCATGGCGAATCGTCGTAATTTTCTGCAAAGTGCCCTCGGCATCGGTGCAGGCTTGTTTGCTGCTGATACTGCATCAGCCAAGCTGCTTGCCGCCGCCCCACTCTCCTCCGCGCAAAAGCTCAAAGCAGACCGCCACACCAATCCCGGTCCCGCCTTCAACACGCCCGTCATCACCACCGACGTCGGCGACCTGCCTTACACCATGGACGGCAACACCAAGGTCTTCCACCTGGTCGCGCAGGTGGTCAAGC
>CAXSHS010000126.1:0-6742 GCA_964237325.1 uncultured Acidobacteriaceae bacterium
AGAGGCCTTCAAACGCGGTGTAGTAGATGCCGTAGCCGCCGCGCAGAACGGTTGCGCCGGCAGTGCCCAAGATATGGCTGAGCGGATTTGCAGGATCGATGGACGGGGCCCAGGATAGGGCGAGCCTAGGGGCGAAATTGCCGTAGCGGGTGGGGGAAAGCGTTTTGGGAACGCCGGGATCGCCGGGGAAGAGGATGCCTTTGGGGGCGTTGGGAAAGACGACGGATTGCTCGTTCGGGTCGAGGGTGAGGAGCTGGTTGAACTTTTCCGACCAGGGCGGCAGCACATCCCAGCGCAGGCCGTAGTTCAAGGTGAGCTGCGGGGTGAGACGCCAGCTGTCCTGGGCGTAGAGGCCGATGTAGTGATTTCGGTTATAGAAGTTCTGGCCCTGGCCCTGGGTGTAACTGGAGTCGATACCGATGAGGAAGTCCGCAAAGTCGGAGCCGGTTTCGCTGCCGGTGAAGGAAAAGCTGCCGTTGTCGTAGACATTTGGATGTGTATTGATCTGATCCGCGTGGAAGCCGGCACCGAGGGAAAGCGTATGGCCGCGAACGGTACGGCTGTAATTGTCTGAGGTTTCAAAGATGTTCTCTGCCTGAGACAGGCCGGTGACATCAGTTCCTAGCGTGAAGCCGTTGAAAATGACGTTCTCGACACCTTCAATTTGCGGCGAGAGCGGGACAATGCCGGAGGTGTTTTGGCCGGTTACAAAACCCTGCGATGCCAGCGTGACGCCTACGCCGTCCTTCGGTTGACCGACGGCAGCCGCGTTCCGCATGTAGCTGAAATGCACCTGATTCGTGGCGCTCGTCCCGAACGGGGTGACGAGGTTTACTGTGTACAGCTGCGCTCTTCCCTGATTCTGGGCGTTGAAGCCCGGAACGGTTGCTCCACCCTGGCCTGTAGGGTATGGGTTGAGCAGCGTGTAGTCGTCAAGGAAGTAGTAGCCGGTCAAGGCTCCGACCGACGTCGCTCGATCCAGACGGATGGAGCCTTTATCGTCGCGGATACGCTGCGCATAACTCGACGTGGAGAATGTGGAGCTGCCTTGATTGGGCAGAGGGATATACGAGAGGAGGTGCCGGGCCGGGGCGGAAAAGGCTGACTGCGGGAGGATTGCTCCTGGAAAGACGCAGGTGGCCGCGGTGCAGCCCGGGGTGAAATAGGGTTCCCCTTGCCGGACGGCATAGCCCAAATGAGAGCTGAGCTGCCGGGCGAAGTACCCGCCGCTGACGGTGCCGGTGAGTGCGGCTGCCTGGTCGGATATGTCGCCACCGCGATCGGTAAGGGAGGGCACGGCAATCAAGCCGGTGTCCAGGCCTTGCGTTTGCCGCGTACCGCCGTAATCGGCAAAGAAGAAAAGCCCGCTCTTGCGCAGTAAGGGTCCCCCGATCGTTCCGCCGAACTGGTTTTGATGGAAGGGAGCACGAGTCAGGGAGAAGTAGTTTCGAGCATCCAGGGCGGTGTTTCGGAAGTAGTCGTACACGCTGCCGTGGAAGCGCGGTCCGCCGCTGCGTGTCTCAACCGCGGTTTGTCCCCCGCTTTGGTTTCCCAGCCTGGCATCGAAGTTGCTCGTCAGTACTTCGAGGTTCTCGATGGAATCGAGGGTGGGTACAATCGCAATTCCCATGTTCACGTCTTCCTGCACGTCGGAGCCATTGACCCGAAAGGCGTTCGAGGTTTCGCGTTGACCGCTGACGGAAAGGGCACCGATGTCAAGATTGCCCGACGGCGGTGTGCTTGCCACTCCGCTCATCACGACGGCATTGGGCTGCGCGGAACTTGTCGGCACCACGCCTGGACTGAGAGCTAGAAGGTCGGTGAAGCTGCGGCCGTTCAAGGGAATCGCCGCGAGCTGTTGCCGGTCCAGAACACCGCCCTGTTGCGTTTCGTTGGGCTGGATGGTGCCGGAAGCGTCACCTTCTACTTCGACGGTTTCGGCCTGCCGGGCAACTTGCAAAGTGATGAGTATCGATGGCGGGAGAGAATCGGCGGCAACCGGCATAGTAGCCGGCTCAAAGCCTTTTGCTTCCACAATCAGGGTGTAGTTGCCTGATGGTTTCAGCTGAAGTCGGAAGGTGCCGGTGTCATCGGTCTCGGTCTGAACGGTCGGCGCGCCTGAAAGCTGAAGTCGCAATCGAGCGTGAGACACTGCTGCGCCGGATGGGTCCAGTATTCTCCCCGGCTCAGTTTTGGTGAGAGGCTGTAGATTCCCTTGTTCTGAAGCAACTAAATACGCTGGTGCAAGAAAAACCAGAACAGGCAGGTAGAAATGCGCGCGTGATCGCATAAGGCTCCGTGACAAGCCCGAGCTACAGCCCTATGATTACGAAAGAGCTCGCAGCCGGCTTGGTTGTGTGTTCGCGGAAGCCCTTCATTCTCGGCCAAGAGGGGTGGGGTTTCCGCTCTTTTGAATATACGACATCTTTGGTCCGATTTCTTCGCAGAGCCTTGTTGCGCACTCCCAGGTGAGACGTAATCGACCGGTTTAGTGCTTGTGGCCGGGTTCGCGGCGGACGGCTATGAAGAGGGCTTTGCCTTGGGCCAGCAGGCGGTCGGCTTCGTCGGTGAGGGTGGCGGAGCAGAAGTGTTTGCGGCCTTCGATGCGATCCTGGCGGCCCTGGAGAGTGAGGGTTATGCCCAGCGGGGTGGGGCGCAGGTACTCGGTTTCCATGTAGCGGGTCAGGGCCATAATTTTTGCGCCGTCGCGGGCGGCGTGGATGGCTTTGCTCATAGCTTCATCAAGGATGGCGGCGATGACGCCTCCATGGACGTAACCGTGCGGGCCCTGGAAGCGTTTGGGCAAGCGCAGGGTGGAGTAGACGGTGCCGGTTTCGTCCACCATGAAGCGCAGGCGCATGCCAATGCGGTTGTGTGCGCCGCAGCCGAAGCAGTTGTGCTGATCGTCGAAGGCCAGCGGGGTGAGGGTGGTCGCAGGGGAAGTCATGAGGGATACCGCCTCAGCATAGCGGAATCCGGAACGGGAAGGCAGTGGGGCGGGCGGCATACAGGTCCGGAAGGGAAGCGGTTGGTATAGTGAGGGTATGGATGCACCCGCCAAGACGTTTTATCTGGAGACCTTCGGATGCCAGATGAATGTGCACGATTCCGAGAAGGTTGTCGGCACGCTGGAGCAGCAGGGTTACAGCCAGGTGCAGACCGAGGAAGATGCCGACCTGATTTTGTATAACACCTGCTCGATCCGGGATAAGGCCGAGCAGAAGGTGTTTAACCGGCTGAACGATACCAAGAAGCTGCTGAAGCAGGGCAAAAAGTTTGGGGTGCTGGGGTGCGTGGCGCAGCAGGAGGGCGAGCGGATTTTTGAGCGTGCGCCGTATGTGTCGCTGGTGTCTGGGTCGGCGAGCTACCGGAAGCTGCCTGAGATGCTGGTGCAGCTGGAGGCGGGGAACCGGCGGGTGACCGGGCTGGATGATCGGCAGACCGATGAGACGTTTGTGACGGAGTTCACGGCGCGGACGAACCGGCATCGCGGGTACATCACCATTGTGGAAGGTTGCGACAAGTTTTGCGCGTACTGCGTGGTGCCGTACACGCGGGGTAAGGAGCGGTCGCGGACGTCGACTTCGGTGCTGGTGGAAGCGCGGCAGATGGCCGATGCGGGGTACACGGAGATCCAGCTGCTGGGACAGAATGTGAACTCGTACCGAGACCCGGAGGGGCGGCTTTCCTTCGCGGAGCTGCTGGCGGCTGTGGGTGAGGTTGCGGGGATCAAGCGGGTGCGGTTTACTACTTCGCATCCGCGGGATTTTACGCGGGAGATTGTACAGGCGATCGATACGGTACCGGCGCTTTGCGACCATGTGCATTTGCCGGTGCAGAGCGGGTCTTCGCGGGTGCTGGCGGCTATGGCGCGGGAGTATACGCGGGAGTGGTACCTGGAGCGGATTGCCTGGATCAAGGCGGCGCGGCGCGAGATCAGCATGACGACGGACATTATTGTCGGGTTTCCGGGGGAGACGGCGCGGGATTTTGAGGACACGATCACGATGCTGGCCGAGGTGAAGTATGACGCGGTGTTTGCGTTCAAGTACTCGGGGCGGCCGAATACGCCGGCGATCCATATGGCGGATTCGATTTCGGAGGACGAGAAGGGGGAGCGGTTGCAGGTGTTGCTGAACCGGCAGAGGGAGCTGCAGCGCGGTAGTTATGAGCGGCATGTGGGGCAGATGCTGGATGTGATGGTTGAGGGGACGCTGAATGCGCGCGGGCAGGTGGCGGGGCGTACTACGCAGAATAAGACGCTGAACTTTACTACTCCGCAGCTGATTACGCCTGCGCCTGGGAGTTACGTGGCAGTGCGGGTGACGCAGGCATTTCCGAATAGTTTAGTGGGGGAGGCGGTTTAGGGAAGTTTGCGGGAACGGGTATAGCGAGAACGAAAAGTAGATCCTTCGCTTCGCTCAGGATGACCCTGATTTGTGGATGATTTTATTTTTTCAGCATGACACTGTTTTTCAGGGTGACATTGTTTTTCGGGTAACACAGTTTTAAACGAGGAGGATCGATGGAAGTTGAAATGAAGATTCGCGGTTTGATGGTGGACCCATCGACGCAGCAGCCCATCGTGATCCTGAAGGACTTGACGGGGAATACGGTGCTGCCGATCTGGGTGGGGTTGTTTGAGGCTAGTGCGATTGCGCTTGAGGTGGAGAAAGCTGCGACGCCGAGGCCGATGACGCATGATTTGCTACGCAATATGATTCATGGATTGAATGCGACGGTGGACCGGGTGGTGGTGTCGGAGTTGCGGGACGATACGTTTTTCGCGGTGATCTGGTTGCGGCAGGATGGCGGGATTGTGGCTGTGGATGCGCGGCCCTCGGATGCGCTAGCGCTGGCGCTGCGGTCGGATTGCCCGATTTTTGTGAGCGAGGAAGTGTTGCGGACGGCTAAAGTGATTCCGAGTCCTGCCGATCAAGCCAGTGCGGAAGATTTGAAGAAATGGCTTGAAAACCTGAATGATGAGGACCTGGGCCGCTATAAGATGTAAGCGGTTCTGCTGCTTGACGCGCCGCTGCCCCGGCTCAGCTATCGAACTCCACTGTGCACGCTGTGCCTGACAGGACAGAATGAGTTTTCGCCGGATCGCCAAGCTGTTTGCCGCGCAGAATGCCAACCAGCTGGTTGTGATTCTGCAGCAACTGCTGCTGCCTCCGGCGTTTCTGCACATACTGGGTACCAGCATGTATGGGCAGTGGCTGGCGCTTAGCGCGGCTATTTCCTACCTCAGCACCTTCAATTACGGTCTGCAGACATATACCAATATGCAGATGACGATCCACTACAACCGTGGAGAGTTGCAAGAGGCGCGTCAGGTGCAGTCGGCCGGGCTGCGCATCCTGCTGGGGGCGTTTTTCGGCTCGGCGGTTTTTCTGCTGGTGGTGTTTGCGGCACCGCTCACCCAATGGCTCAAGCTGTCAATTTCACCGTTCCAGGCGCAGCTCACGCTGTACCTGCTGGGCATGCAGATCATGTCGAGCATGTTGTTCGGCTTTTTTTCAGGCTCGTACATGGTGTTCGGCGAGGCGCACCGGGGAGCGCACTGGGGCAACCTGAACCAGCTGCTGGGCATGGGCACCCTGGTGAGCCTGGTGCTGCTGCGGCAACCGTTCCCGGTGATTGCGGGTGGACAGGTGCTGGTCACCCTGATCATGGCGGCGTACCTGTGTTTTGATGTGGGCCGTCGCTGCCCGACCATGAAGCCGAGCCTTCGTTACTGGAAGCAGGGTTCACTGGGCACGACGCTGAGGCCGAGCGCGCAGTACATGCTGCTGGCAAGCTCGCAGCTGCTGTCGTACCAAGTGCCGATCCTGCTGATGCAGCGGTTTCTCGGGCCGGACATGGTGGTTGTGTATACCGTGACGCGGACCATCTACTCCATGAGCAGGCGCCTGCTGTACCTTGTTACAAATTCACTAAGTGCTGAAATCACGCTGATATATGGGCAGCAGGACTGGAAGCGGCTACACCGGCTTTATGCTTTGTCCGAGCGGCTGGTGTTGCTGATGACCCCGCCAATTACCTTCGGGTCCATGCTGGCTACGCCGCTCCTGTTGCAACTATGGTTGCACAAGGGGCAAGTTTTTAGACCCGGCGTGTGCATTGTGCTTGGGTTGACTATTTCTATCCTATCGATCAAAGAACATAAGTATCAGTTTCAGTTTTCATCGAACAAGGTCGGATCGATTGCGTGGCAAACCCTGTTTGCATACGGCATGACCAGCCTGCTTTCGATCCCACTGATGCACCAGTTCGGTATCCAGGGGTACCTGGGGCTTGCTCTTATTTCAGAGACGCTGCAACTGTTTTACCTGCTACGCCTGAACGACCGGCTATTTGCCGGGGAGGCAGAGCTCGATCACAAGCCGGTGTACCAGATGCTAGGGATCATGGCGTTTTGCACGGCGATCTTCTTCTGGCCGATTTTGCATATTCGCGGCGTGCCGTACCTGATCCAGGGAGTGATTGCCACAGTCACTACATTGGTGCTGAGTGCGTTCTGCTACTGGCTGTTCCAGGTAGATGAGTTGCGGACCATGCTTTGGAGCAAGCTGGCTTCTCGGGTGCCCGCGCTGGCTGGACGCGGTGGGGCGGCTTAGGGTGTTTTTGCTGTCCAGGAACGTGCTGATTCAAGTGGTGGGAGCAAGTTAAAGAAAAAGCAGATCCTTCGCTTCGCTCAGGATGACCCCTTTTTCGATTGACTTCATATACACCTGCTCAG
>CAXSHS010000127.1:0-6550 GCA_964237325.1 uncultured Acidobacteriaceae bacterium
CGCCCATGAACCAGCACCCCAGCATCACCATGCGCGCTACCCAGAAGAACAGGATATCGGAGCCTGTTACCAGCAGCGTCGTCGGGTACAGCGCGTCGAGGTCGGGCGTCTGCGCAGGCCAGCCGAACACGCTGAACGGCAGCAGCCCGGCAGAAAACCATGTGTCCAGCACATCGGCATCCTGCTCCAAGCCCGCGCTGCCGCAACGTGCACATTCGGCAGGCGTCTCACGCGCGACCGTGACTTCACTGCATGCTGTGCAGTGCCACGCGGGGATGCGATGGCCCCACCACAGCTGCCGCGAAATGCACCAATCATGCATGCCGTCCATCCACTCCAGGTAGATCTTGCGGTACTGGTCGGGGGTAAACCGGATCGCAGGTTTGCCCTCCCGCGGCGCAACTGCCTCACGCGCCTTCCTCGCCAGCCCTGCCTGGGACTGACCTTGCTTGTCCTTAAAATCTGCCGTGCGCAGGAACCACTGCGTGGAAAGCCGAGGTTCAATGACGGCGCCGGTACGCTGCGACAGGCCGATCGACATGGGATGGTCTTTGACTTCAATCAGCAAACCCGCCGCGCGCAGGTCTTCCACAACGCGCTCACGGGCCGCGTAGCGGTCCAGCCCATGGTAAGGCGAGCCGGGCAGGTCGATGCGCGCCTCGGCATCCATGATGTCCAGCTGCGGCAGGTTGTGTCGCTCGCCGATGGCAAAGTCGTTCACATCGTGCGCGGGCGTCACTTTCACGGCACCGGTGCCGAACTCCGGGTTTGCCCAGGAGTCGGCGATGACGGGTATCTGCCGCTGTGTCAACGGCAAAAGCAGGTGCTTGCCCAGCAGCGCCGTGTAGCGCGTGTCGCCCGGGTTTACCGCGACAGCGACGTCGCCCAGCATTGTCTCAGGCCGCGTGGTCGCAATCACGATGGAGCCCGTGCCGTCCGCTAACGGGTAGCGCACGTGATACAGCTTGCCCGCGCGGTCTTCGTGCGTCACTTCAAGGTCCGATACAGCAGTCTGCTGCACAGGGTCCCAGTTCACGATGTACTTGCCGCGATAGATGAGCCCCTGCTCATGCAGGCGCACAAATGCTTCGCGCACCGCCAGCGAAAGCCCTTCATCCATGGTGAAGTATTCGCGGCTCCAGTCGACACTTGCGCCGAGCCGCTTCATCTGGTCCAGGATCGCGCTGCCGTACTCTTCGCGCCACTGCCACGCACGCTCGACAAACTGCTCGCGCCCCAGCTCCTTACGTGACGTGCCCTCGCTCGCAAGCTGGCGCTCCACCATCATTTGCGTCGCAATGCTGGCGTGGTCGGTGCCGGGCACCCACAGCGTCCGGTCGCCGCGCATGCGGTGCCAGCGCACCAGAATGTCCATCTCCGTCTGGTTCAGCATGTGGCCCATATGCAGGCGACCGGTCACGTTGGGCGGCGGCAGCAGCATGGTAAATGCCGCGTCTGCGGATGCTTCAGGCGCGGCCCAGTTCCATAGGTCCTGTTCGACCCAGCGGGCAGCCCAGCGCTCTTCTATGGCGGCGGGGTCGTATGTTTTTGGGAGTTCACGTGGCATCGTTCTGAGCTAGCTTCTCACAGGAGTGTGAAGAGAATGTAGCGGCTCACTCTCAACAAGGGAAACGCGCCGCATGCCGCGTACTGCATTGGTCAGCCAGATTTCATCTGCGCCGCGCAGCTGCTCAGGCGTCAGATTGTCTTCAACCAGGCCGGGCATGGTCTGAAGCAGGTGTGCGCGGTACACGCCGGGCAGCACCCCAGCCGTAAGCGGCGGCGTACGCCAGTGCATGCCGTGCCGCACCACGATGTTGTGGATCGCGCCTTCGGTCACCATGTCGTGCTCGTTGACAAACAGTGCATCAACATAGCCTTGTTCCCGTGCCTTGCGGATGGCTGTGTCGTAAAGCGCGCGTCGCGTGGTTTTGTGCTGTAGAAACTCATCCGTGGACCGTACCGGCGTGGGCCATAGCATCGCTTGCAACGGAGCTGCATCCGCTTCGATCCGCTCAGGCTTCCCGAGTGTGATGTTGCCATCTGCATGGAGCGTGAGGCGCAGCTTGAAGGCGCACTCGCACGGCAGCTTAGCTACGGCGGTTTGCACGGCTGCCTCTACATCGGCCACGCACATGCGGAAGCCGAAGTGAGCCGCCGAGGCCCCCAGCCGCGCCATGTGCAGCGGTAGCAGCGCGCATACACTGGTCTCGCAGCGCATGGTTTCAATCAGCTCAAAGGGCGGCTCGCGCAGGAACGCTGTTTTTAGCAGGCACTCCTCGTACTCGGCTTGCGCGTCCGAGTCATAGGTGATGCCGGCGCCCACACCCATCGTCAGTTTGCCGTTTGCAAGTACGGCGGTGCGGATCGCTACGCTGAAGGTCGCATCGCCGTTGGGAGCAAAGTAGCCGATGGCGCCGGTATACACGCCGCGCTCCCGGCCCTCAAGCGCCTGCAGCAGCTGCATGGTGCGGACTTTCGGCGCGCCCACAATCGAGCCTGATGGAAACAGGCTGCGGAACAGCGTGTACATATCGATCTCGGGCCGCAGCCGCGCCGTGATTTCCGAGCTCATCTGCAACAGGGAAGGGAACTGCTCGACCTCGAACAGTTTCTGTACGCGCACGCTGCCGGTCTGCGCGATGCGGCCCAGGTCGCTACGCAGCAGGTCTACGATCATGATGTTTTCTGCCCGGTTTTTTGGGTCGCGGCTCAGGGCAAGCGCCAGGGCTGTGTCTTCGAAGGTATCGCACCCGCGCGGCGAGGTGCCCTTCATCGGGCGTACCGTAATTTCGCGGTCGCGCAGTTCAAAGAACAATTCCGGCGAAGCCGATAGGATGTGGCAGCCGCCCGGGCCTGCATCGGGCAAGCTCAGCAGTGCGCCGAATTCTACCGGCTGCGTTGTCATCATGTGCGTGAACAGCTCCGCCGCCGACCCGCTGTAGTCAGCCTCCACCTGGTCCGTAAGGTTGACCTGATAGGTGTCGCCTGCCTCAATCCACTCACGGATCGCAGCTATTTTGCTCGCAAACGCATCCGGTGTAATCTCAAGCGCAACGTGGTCTAGTCCCAGCCCAACCCCAGGCAGGGCACCTGCGTCCGAAGGCGTTGAGAGGAATACCACAGGTTGCCGGTATATGCCGAACGCTGCCAACGGTAACCTGCCCGGCGCGGGCACAAAGCCCGGCGCAGCGGTAGGTTCCCAGTGGTAGCCGCACTCGTAACCTATGTAGCCTGCTGCCCATAGTCCCTGTGCTCGCGCGGCAGCCAGACGTGCAAAAAGCTGCGGAACTTCATCCAGCGTCCTTGCTTCCACCCATTCCAGAGGATTGGTAAAGCAGTAGGAGCACGCCCCGGGGCGAGAGCGCGTTGTCTCAAGCAGCACGGAGCCGGGCCGCGCGGCAGCTGGTGCGCGCCGGTCGAAAGCTCGTTCTCTGCTTGCCATCAATCGCTCCAGACGCAACAGGCCGCGCTCCTTGCGAAGCGCGGCCCGCGGCTTACGGCGAACCCTTACAGCGGGTTCAGCTTGTCGATGCCCTTCTTCTTATGGTGCTTGCTTGAGCTTTCATCCCCACTGCTGAATGAAGGTTTGGGGTTTTTCTTGGTCGGTTTGCCGGTGCTGGTACCGGTAGCGACCTGCGGCTGCCCGGTGCTCTTTACATCGTTGATCTGGTCCGGTGCCGTAGCAGGCTTGTCGATCGGCGGCAGCGGAGCCGGTGTGTTCGGCCCCAGCGGCGCGGTCAGGCCGTATATAGCATTCGGGTTGGCTGACGTGGCCGCAGCCGCACCTGTAGCCAGCGGTGCGCCTACGGTAGAGCCGCTCGGTGGCGTCGCCACTAGATTCCGGTTGCTCTCCGGTATGCCGCTTGAGCCCGGAGCCGCCACGTTCTGTACCGGTGCGATGTCGGAACTGGCTGGAGCCGCCTCGTTCGGACCCGGCGCGATCGCTCCGCTATTTGGTGCATTTACGACTTCTGCGGCAAGGCCATTGCCGCCGGAGCTGTCCGGCACATTCTCAATACTGATGGCCGGTTGTGAGTTGCCGGCCTCGACCGGTGTTACCGGTGCCACGGCAGCGGACTCTGCCGCCGGAACCGCGCCCGGGGCCGGTCCCACTGGTATCGGCTCGCCCTTCATAGCAAGGGCGAAGTCATTTTCAGACTGCTTCTGTACCACCGGTGCCAGGGTCGGCGTAGCGTCTGCCATGGTGGGCTCACCCACGCGCACGCTGTTCACCACTGAGGGTCCATGCTGAACCAGCAGTAGCGCGCGATCTTTCAACTTGATAGGAGCGCGGCTGCCTTCCTCTGCTTCACTCTCCGCCATTTGTGCGGCGTTTGGTTCAGGCATGGTGCGCCCGGCAGCGATCAATCGGTCTTTAGCATCCTCAACGTGCGGAGCTATGGGGTAGCGCGTCACCACGCGCTCCCACGCCTGCGCGGCGCGGTCGTTGTACGCTTTTATCAGCTGGGCTTTCGCCTTCTGGGGCAGCTGCTGCGGAGGGATATTTGCCATCATCGTCGCTTCCTGCGCGTAGGCATCGCCAATGGTGATTAGCGTCTGGTCGGAGTGCGAAAACAGCGGGTAGTTGTCAGCTACCGTCTGCAAGCGCGCAATAGAGGCAGCCCAGTTCTCGTGCGTCGCGTAAAATTCGCCCACTTCAAACTGCCGCTCGGCCAGCACTTCCTGCACTTCGCGCAGGCGCTGCTTGGCGCGCGGCACCAGCTGCGAGTCCGGGAACTGCTGCATCATTTGCCGGTAGGCGTCCTCGGCGTGCTCGGCATTCTGCGGATCACGGTCCGGCTTGTCCATCTGTGAAAAGTAGATGTCGCCGACTTTCATCTGTGCTTCGGCTGCTTCGGGCGTATTCGGGAAGAAGGTGATGAAGTCTTTGAATTCCTGCTCTGCCTGCGCCAGCGCTGCGGTGCCGCCCTCCTTGAACCAGGTATCGCCTACGGCCAGCTTGGCGCGCATGGCAAATTCGGTGTCCGGGTAGGTGTTCAGCAGGGTCTGCAGGTCAAGCCGCGCGATGTCGTAGCGGCCCTTTTTCATGGCTACCTGGGCTTTGTCATACAGCTCCTTGTCGGGCTGCTTGGCATTGGCGTCTGTGGCAGGGACGGCGCTCAGGTCAACGTTCTTTTTCTGCTTTTTCTTGCCAAGTCCCTGGCTAGCCGGGATGAGAACGAAGCAAAGGCCAAGAGCCAGAAGGGGCGCGGTGCGCTGGAAAAATGCCATTTGGATCCTCAGTGGGAGCGGAACTTGCCTGCGGAAGCGTACACGGCAGCAAATCTCCGGCTCGGGTTTCGTCTTCCTGATCGCTCTAAGCCAATGTTAATTCGTGCGAGAGCTGTTTGTCGTGCTGACGGCGCGATTTACCGCCCTTTCAGTCTACATCCCGGTTTCGAGCTGCCTCAGCAGAAAATACGCCTGGGCCATCCACATTATGCTGAAAAGCACTTTGAAAGCTGCCCATATGGGCGCATCGGCTGACACACTATGAACGCTCAAAGCCGCCGCCAGACACGCAAGGCCAAGCACTGTCGCGACAATGATCCTGAAGATAAGAAGCCCACGGCTTTTCATGGCCCCATCATCGTCCAGGCCGACAACATTACGCAAGCTCAGGCAAACTGTTCCCGCGCTTGCCGGCGAGCTCGTTGCGCCACCTCCAGCAGCTTGCGGCCATCTCGCTCCGCCTCACCCGCGCCAAACACTGCGGATCCGGCCACCAGCAGCTCCGCCCCAGCTTCGACAACCGAGGCAATTGTGTCAGAGCCGACCCCGCCATCCACTTCGATCCGAAACTTAAGCTTGTACTCATCGCGTAAGGTACGCAACTGCCGCAGCTTGTGCAGCGAGTAAGGGATGAACTTCTGGCCGCCGAAGCCGGGATTCACGCTCATGATGAGCACATGGTGCAGCAGCGGCAGCACCGGGATCAGCAAGTCCACCGGCGTCGCCGGGTTCAGCACTACGCCGGGCTCCATGCCGTGCTGACGGATCAGCTCAATTGTGCGGTGCAGGTGCCGGCAAGCCTCATAGTGCACGCTGACCCAGTTTGCGCCTGCCTCGGCAAAGGCCGGGATGAAATTGTCCGGGTTCTCGATCATCAGGTGGCAGTCCAGCGGCAGCTGAGTATGCTTGCGCAACGACTTCACCACCGGCGGCCCTAGAGTGATGTTCGGCACAAAATGGCCATCCATCACATCGACATGGATTACGGTGCCACCGCCCCGCTCTGCCGCCGCGACTTCGTCGGCTAATCGTGCGAAGTCAGCGGAAAGAATGGAGGGTGCCAGCTCGATGGGGAAGGAGGTCATATGCGCTGAGTTTATCAGCGGGTTCAATCTGGCAGGAGTACTTACGCAAGCGAAGGCTCCTGCACGTTTCATGCAACGCTCCTCTGTCTTGGGAGGAGCGGCATGCGAAATCCGCTCTGCGACAATGAACCTGCATGCCTGCCGCTCGCTTTTCGCTTCTCTGCATTCTTCTAACAGCCCTGCTGCCCCTCGTCGGCTGCGGCTACCGCACTGTGGGCGCGCCTACGCAC
>CAXSHS010000128.1:0-6484 GCA_964237325.1 uncultured Acidobacteriaceae bacterium
AACTCAACCCTGGAAGGGGTGGAGTGTCAACCTTTACCCTGTGCGCAGCACAGTCTTGCTATCGCAGCAAACTTACGGGAATGAATTGAAATTGAAATAGGCGCGAATTGTTTTGAACTGCTTTTGAACTTGCTTTGTTTTTGACTCAGAAAGAGAAAATACCCGCAGCAGCCGTGGCGGTGGGAATGTGGGAAACGCTAGCTGCATCAGCGTTTTCCAAGAGGCTATGTAAAGGGTGGGAAACAGCTTTATCGTTTTCCAGGCTTCGCATAGTCTCGCCATTTCCACCGCCAATGTATGGGCATTGCATCTAAACCCGGCAGCTTAATTCGCAATTGCGAGTGTTGGCTTTCGGCCACGCTTGGAACCGGTCGGCATACTCGTAATCTTCTTCACAAGCCGCAGTGAACTTGGTGCCGCAATCCCTTTTTTCTCTGTGAGGTAATGCTTAAACTGCTTATCGATTCCAAAAACATGCGCTAGCGCGGAGTCAATTACTTCATCTCCTGAAGCCTTGGCAAAAGCTGCGTAATGATCTACTAAAAGTAGATTTGACTCTTCAATGGAGCAGGTGAAGGTAATCTTTTTCGTCGGTTTTATATTCAATAGCGCCATGGTGTTTCTCTCCTTGAAATAGCGTGGTTTATGCTGCGTGAATGTTTGGAGCCCGATAGAGCTCGTCGGTAAGGAAAGTGTTCTCTGTGCGGTCGTAGCCGGTGACTGCAATCAATTCCCGAACACGGCGGCGTCCATCCTGTGCACGCTCGCAGTGCAGAACGAAGTCGATGGCCTCCGCTGTCTCACTGCGAACAAAGCCGTGATTCAGATTGCTGCGCGCGCTCAGGGCCAGATTGGCAAGCCGTCCCAATGCATCGATCGCGCTCTTGGCATGGATCGTCGATAGCGTGCCGCCGTGCCCGGTATTCATCGCCTGGAGCAGCCAGTACGCGGCATCGTCCCGTACTTCGCCGAAGATGATCCGGTCTGGACGATGGCGCAATGATGCTGCCAGCAATTGGCTCGGTGTTACAGCAACCTGACCGGGAATAGCTTCGACCGCTTCCCATCGCACTGCGTTTGGGTGATCGACTTTAATTTCACTCGGCTGCTCAATGAGAACCAGCCGCTCGTGCATGGGAATGCTGTCCAGAAATGCTTTCATGGTGGTGGTTTTACCGCTGTCCGTGCTTCCGCTGATCATGCCGTTCTTCTTCTGCGCAATGAACTCGATCACACGCTCACGAATCTGAATCGGCATACTGCCGATGTCTACCAGCTGCTGTGTCGTGTACCACCGATTGAATTTGCGGATCGTGAGCGTTGGCCCTGTGACCGATGAAGGTGCGCCCACCACTGCCACACGCGAGCCGTCGGGAAGCCGTGTATTGAGGATCGGGTTCTGTTTCGTAAGGTCTTGCCCGAGGTTGCGAGCAATGATCTGAATATCCGCCAGCAGGCTTTCCGCTGTGTACGGCTTCGCCATGGAGACTGCAGAACATACACCGTCGCGTACAGCAAACACGCCGGTCGTTCCATTGATCATGAGATCGCTGATGGAATCGTCAAGTAAGAGATCCTGTAATTCCTCGGGAAAGTATTGAAGAAGCTGTTTGCTAATCATCGTGCGTAGGCTCCTGCAATTGCCTGTACACGCGGCGGCAGACCTGGAATGGTGCTTGCAGCCGGTACATTCTGTGGTGCCGGTAGTTCAACGCCTACACGATTCTCGATGTACTGGGTGATGGTGAGTCCGAGGGGATTGATCGTCTCAAATTGCGGGAAGCTTTGTGCCTGTTGGCTGACTTGCTGCGGATTGAGGTAGTAGGTCAGGTTGACTTCCCAGTGCTCGGTGCGCGGTTCCCGGCTATGTTCCGCCGAGTAGATACGGTCCATATTGATGACGGCTGTACCGCGCGCCATGGCAACGCCCTGCACCGTCTCCTTGCTCATATCGGTGATGAGCACGTTGCGCACTTCGACTTCGCCCTGTTCGATTTGTCCGCTCATGACATGCGTGACCAGGTGGTCGCGGCTGTCTTTGCCCATCAGCTGCGAAGACAAGCTCGCAGAGAGAAAGTAGTAATTGAGCGGGTATTTCTTGCCCACGGTGTCACGGTTGAGGGTGTAGCGGTAGTTCGCCCAATCCGTGAGGTACGTGCGTATTTCACCCTCTCGCGGGCTGTAGCTGAGGTCCGTGTACTGGATCGCCTGTGCGCGGCCCATCTCATCGATGCGGATGTAGCGGTTGATCTGCGGGCGAGCTGCAAGGAATACGTTCGCGCAGAGAGAACCAAGCAGCAGTGCGGTACCGGCCTTGATGATGAGCCGGTACATCTTCCGCTCGGAATAGTGTGAGGCGTATACCTCATTGGCAACGCGGTCTGTGTACTCGGCCTGCTCTCCTAATTTATGGAATTCGGAGAGTTCTACAAATTGCTTGAATGCGCTCATTTAGCGAACCGCCTTTCGGATAATTGCGTTCTCGGCTACTTCCCCGATGCGACCTGCGACCCCGGCAGCACCGCCGAAGATGATCTGGGTAATTCGCGGCACCTGGGTCATATTGAGCAGGAAGGCGGCAAACACCGCGAGAACGGATTCAAGATGTGCTTCCCAGGTTCCAAGCGAGTAGTTCCCGTTGAAGGTTCGCTGGACAAAGGCTGTGAGGAAGCTGGCCCATACAAAGATGAACGCTGAGGCCACGGCACGGATCATGGCAAAGCCTATGAGAACGTCTACAAAGCTGTAGAACTTAGGCTTCAGCCGATTCGACATCAAGGTAGGAATAAAAAGCGGGGCAAACAAAGCACTCACCGCGTAAAAGATGAAGGAGGAACAATTGATATAGAAGAGAACTGCCGAAGCCATCCCCATGAGCAGGATGATGATGGCGTAGGTCATAACTTCCCAGATTGCGAACTGCGGCGGTTTGGGTGTTTTGATGATGGCGTCGGAAAGCAGGTTGAGTAGTACGTTGATCGATTTCTGATCGATTGCACTGACAATAAGCTGCGCTATATACGAGAAGAAGTGGTTCAAGCTGAGACCCGATCCGGGAATCGGGTTGACCCAGTAGTTTTCAAGCAACAGGCAAATCACAAATGTGATCAGGAACTCCATGAAGTCGCCCACGTTCATCGGACGTGTGCTGAAGCTGAGACTCATGCCCTGCATCTGGATGTTGATCACCATGGTGACCAGCTTCACGATGGCAATAAAGCTGAGGAACGTAGTACCCAGCTGTGTCAGCGCATCGGCATTTTGTGTGCTGAGAGCGGTTAAATCATTAGAAAACTCGTAAAGCCAGTTGAGGCCGAAGGTAGATGGGTCGAGCGGATTTGTTGCGAAAGCGAGGAACATAGGATTGCCTCTCGACTGCGGGACGTACCTATCCCAGGTATTTTTTATGGATTGTTGTTGTTCTTTCTTGCTTTCTGAAAATCCTCGTTTACCTGGTTCTGGTAATCGACTTCTTTCTGGTGCTGCTTTTGGAGAACTTCTGCTGCTTCTGCCGCTTTGTGGTGGTCGTAGGCAACGATGGAGCCGATAACGGTGACGGCGGCGAGGATGGCGATGAGCAACTTCGTATTGAGGGCGGTCAGCATGGTGTTTTCCTTTCAGGGTTAGGGGAGGTAGTTCTCCCATGTGTCGGCTTCGTCTGCGGGGTTAGTGTTGTTAGTAGCATTCTCCTGCGCCGTAATTGCATCGTCGTTGATGCTGATTGCTGCCGCATTCCTTTGCTGCATCGATGCCAGCGTCAACTGCGCGGCTATGCATGCCTGGAGCGGCCCCTGTGCCTGCGCCTCTGTAAGCGCCTGGGATTGACCGGCGTTCAATAGATTCAGTTGTTCAATCTCTGTGTTGGTACCGTCGCCGGTATCAATCTGCGCCCCGCTGAGCGAGGCCTGCGCGGCGAGATTGTCTGTCCGTCCCTGCTGGTACTGGCCGACGGTGTTGAGGCAGTTCGGTGAAATGGAGTCGCTTGCTTCGACCATCGCAAGCTGGGACAATTCCGCGCTGCTGCCGGGTGTTTCCCCTGCGAGGTATGCGGTGGAATTGATGCCGACATTGCCCATCTGCCATGAAGTCATGGCACTGCCGGGTGAGTTCGTATTGAGCGCAGTCGATAGGCCGGTGGTTTCACCGAACGCATTGCCGACATTGAAGTGTTCAAGGCTGGTGCGCTCTGTGCCCCAGAGATTCTTAATGGAGAAGTGAGTGAGGTTGTTTTCAATGGCGCGCAGCTGGCTGTACGCGGTGGTTGCCTGCGTGACAAGCTCCCCGTAGCTTGATGGGTCGAACACGATGCTGGGCAGTCCGAATTGTGCGGTGGCAGCCCCGCTCGTGACGAATACGGTGGAGATTGCGAAGAGGATATTGCGCCGTTTGGGAGTCATTGTCATGAAGCCTTTCTGCTACAGAGTTGGGTCTACAGAATGGTCGCCGTAGGACGGGATAGCGATGTCGCGCCCGATGTAAACGCGCGCCCGTGAGCCTTCTTTGAGCGTGATGATGGGGAGCCGGTTGAGAAAGTGGTTGAGGACCTGGGTCGCTTCCTGGCCGGTCTGCTGCGAGATGCCGTTGCGAATCTCTGTCGAGGAGCTGAGAATGCTGCCGCTGTTGCCGATCTGGGTAAGCCCGCCCAAGCCTCCGATCGCCGCTGCCGCAGTAAACGCAGTGAGGTAGCCGTGGTCCACTTTGCCTGAAAGCCCTGTCGTCCCCAGTGGGTCAAGCCCTGGGTACTGCTCAAGGTTCACCGAAAAGCCGTCCGGGCAAATGGCGCGATGAAATACAGCTACAAGGCGCGATTGCTGGCTGTTCGACACACTCTTGATTTCGCCGATAAGCCGGGTTCCCTGTGGCAGCAATAGCTGTTGATGATCGTGCGAATAGTAGTCCGTGGTGAGCGAAATCAGGATCGGGCCGGCCAGTGCCCCGTTGATATGGTTTGTGACGACACCTTCAAGGACCGTTCCCTCAAAGACGCGGTAGAGCTTGCCGGTATACACGTCAGCGGTATCGGTGAGTGTTTTCGCCCGTGCGCTCGGAACCGGACCTGCCGCGACCGGTGCCGCTTCCCCGTCGGCGGGTACGTCGGCTTTGGCCTCCTGAGTGTCAGGTTTAGTTTCAGGCTTAACGTCGGCTTCAGCCTCGGAGTCTGACGCTTTGGGCGCAACGGCAGGCATGGTCGGGGCGTTGCCGCCGCGCGTGAAATCGATAGCGAGAGTGTCGCTGTTCAATGCGTTAGTGCGCCGCTTGGCCCGTGCAAGGGCGGCTGCTTTGGCTTGTGCCCGCTGTTCGGTAACGGCGCTGGTGCGCTGCGGTGTTCCCTGCCCGCCTCCGTAAAGTGCCTGCGACTGTGCGGGCGTCATGGGCGGAGCAGTATCGGCTTCCGGGCCGGGGATCTCGTCGCTACCTTTTGCGCTCGCTGCGTTCTGCTCCCTCCGCATCTGGTCCTGCGCATCGCTTTTGGCCTGGAGACTCTGCCTGTCCTGGTACCCGCTCACCTGCGGGTGTGTTGCGGTGGACGGGGCGCTGGGCAGGCTGGATTTGTTAGCGCCTGACGCTCTCTTGGCAATCCCCAGCAGGTTGCTGATAAAGATCACGGCAATAAAAGCCATCAGCACGTATGCGACCGGACCGTACTTGCCGAGCGGGCTTTTGTTTCCGGGCTGCGGCGGAACCGTGGGTTGCTTGCTGTCGAGCGGCATCGTTAGGCTCCCTGCCCTGGGCGGCGGAAGTCCACACGTACCTTGCCGATGGTGAGATAGCCGGTTTGGAGGGACTTCGGGACAGTGTAGAGACCATTGGCAAAGTCGAAATTGATGAGGGACCCTTTGCCGTCCTTCAGCTCGTACAAGGCCGGGGTTTCCTCGAACGTGCCCTGGATGTAGGTAAACCGGTCATCGCGCCATATCTGCCGGATACCGAGTTTGCTGCCCTTGGCCTGGTCCCATGCATAGTCGAAGTGGAGCGTACCCGGATACCTGGCCCGGTATCGTTCGTCGGCGTCCACGGCAGCCTTGCTCTCTGCGGCCTTGGCAGCTTCAGCCTCGGTAACTTGCTTCTTGAATCCATCGACTTCAGCCGCAGGAACAAACCTGGGCAGCTCGGCTATCTTCTGCTGCGCGTCTTTGTCCCCGGCGGAAAGCAGGATGTTCGAGTCGAAGTGGTCATCGGCATCGCTTGATACCTCGCGGAGCTGGAGGGTGTACTCGTTGCCGTGGTCCGAGATGATGTGCATGTTGGTGGTCGCATTGACGGCGGAAGTTTTAGGCTTCACGCTGACATAGCGCGAGGCGACTTTACCGCCGTCGAAAACCCAATCCTCGCTGTTGCCGACAAACACCGTGGTGACCTTCTCCTGCTCCGGCAGCTCGATCAATGTGGCCTGCCCCAGACCGGTACGGATGACGGGCGGCGCGGTGGACGCCACGACGGTGATGGTGCGCGGGGCACTCGGCTCCAGGTGGTGTACCGGCGC
>CAXSHS010000129.1:0-6481 GCA_964237325.1 uncultured Acidobacteriaceae bacterium
CCGTCATGTCGCCGTAGTGCAGATGGAAGCAGCGCGACGGCGCATGCGGGTCCTCATATAAGTGGTCGATACGGGCGGTGTTGAACAGGGAACTGCGCCGCTTGATACCGTGAACCTCATAGCCCTTTTTCAGGAGAAACTCGGCGAGATACGCACCATCCTGCCCGGTAACTCCACTGATTAAAGCCTTTTTCATCGCTCTTGCCTCTCCCTGAAGAGTAAAGCCGACTTCGCCTTTTGCTTGTCACCCATTGGTTTGCTCAATGGTTCCAGCGCGTAACATTATAGGTATACGGTGTCCAAATCTGGAGCACGGTATGGAGTCTACTCCGGGGTCCAGTGAGGGTGGCTGCTGAACAGGCCACCCATGTAGCCAAGCTGGTACACCAGGAAGATGCCAAAGCAAAGACTCACCACGCCCGAGGCCAGGGTCAGGTAGCGGCTCAGCTGCGAAAACCGGTTGCCCGCATAGAACAGCGGCACTACCATCGCCACTGTCATGCCCACCATACCCAGCATGGTGCCGACACCGAAAATGACGAGATACAAAGTCGCCCACAGCGGGCTATGGATGGTGGAGAGCACCAGCAGCGCTACAGCCGCCGATCCGGCCAGCCCATGCACCAAGCCAATAACGAGCGGGCGCAAGAAATGGAACGACCTGTATCCCTTGCTCTCCGTTGCGTTCTCCGCTGCGCTTCCTTCCCGAAACGAAAACCGGACAGTGAGCTTTTGCAGCACGCCCGTAAGATTGAGTACCCCAAGCAGGATCAACATCAGGGCCACACAGAACTCCATCGCCAATCCCAGTCGCGGCGGAATTACCACTCCGAACAAAATAATGAACGAGCCCACCAGCAAGATCGTGAGAGTATGACCCAACCCCCAGAAGCCGCCGAGAAGCGCCGCGCCTCGAAAACTGCGCTGCCTGCTGACGATCGTCGACATCGCAACCACATGGTCGGCGTCCGTCGAGTGGCGCATCCCTAACACTAGCCCAAGCCCGGCGACAAACAAGCCTTGGCTCCATCGGTGCCGTAGCAAGTCAAGCAGATGGAAGCCCGCTCCGCGTAGCGAGGTAAACGCAAGCAGCAGCCCGATGATTACAGCACAGGCCGCCCACCCGGCTGCTCGCATTCTGGGGGCAGTCGGCCGCCCATGCGTCCTGCCCGTCTCCCCAGACAGGTGGCGGTGCGGCACACCTGCTGCCGCAAGGAGGCCATGTAAACCTGTATAGACCCCTATCGCTACCAGGCAGATACCGGCAAGCACACCCAGGAAAGGGCCGGACGTTAGAAAGGGATACGGCCAAGCGGTGGAGAGGAGCATATAGTTCACTGCATAAGCTTCAAGCTCATGATACCCGCTCAATCCCAACTTCATAAGATTCTGTCCGTCGGAGTGAACGGGAGTATGAAACAAAGAAGCATCTGCTCTTAGGATGCACCCAGTCAAGATGTCCCCCGTCTTGCCTCCAGAACATAAGATGCCAATAAAAACATTTTTCGAATACATCGGATTCAAGGTGTCATCCTAAGCGCAGCGAAAGATCCGCTTTACCGTGCCTCTTCTGGAAGCCATTCGTAGAATTTCGCTCATACTCTCCAATTAAGACTCAACTAGAAATCTACTTTCCGCGAACACCAGTTGTACGTGCCCAGCTACCCTACGCCAGTAACTCCCACAAAGGTGGTAGTACTCGGAATATTAGTTACCATTAGGGTACACAGGAGCCTGCATACCTTCACAGGTGTAACAGCGACTGTATTAAATCGCTTCACTGCCTGGCTTTCCAAGCCGGACGGTACTTAATCGGAGATTGAACCCATGATGGTAGCTTCCCCCCGCTACACCGTCTTATTGGCGTTTTTTGGAACTGTAGCGCCTGCCGCTCTCGCGCAAACCGATGTATTGACATGGCATAACGACAACGCCCGCACCGGTCAGAATCTGTCCGAGTCGATCCTGACCCCGGCCAAGGTCAACTCTGCCGGCTTCGGAAAATTATTTGAAGTAAAGGTAGACGGCAAGGTCGACGCGCAACCGCTCTACGTCTCCGCCCTTTCTATTCCAGGTAAAGGTACACACAACGTGGTATACGCCGTCACGGAACACGACTCTGTCTACGCCTTCGACGCGGATGCCGGCACGGTTCTCTGGCAAGTCTCCATGCTTAAGCCGGGTGAAGTGCCGTCAGACGCGAGAAACTGTGACCAGGTCACACCGGAGATCGGCATCACCGCGACACCGGTGATCGACAAGGTTAAAGGCTTTATATACCTGACCGCGATGAGCAAGGATGCCGCAGGCCACTACTACCAGCGCGTGCATGCTCTAAGCTTAAGCAGTGGTGGCGATGAGTACGGCTCCCCTGTTACGGCCGCAGCTTCGTTTCCGGGTACGGGTGATGGCAGCAGCAACGGTACTGACATTTTCAATCCAGCCTACTTTGTTGAGCGGCCCGGTCTATTGCTGGTCGGCAACACCCTGTACACCAGCTGGGGTTCGCACTGCGATATTCGACCCTATTCCGGCTGGATGCTGGCCTACAACACCATAAGCGGCCAGCAGACCGGTGCGTTTGATTTCACACCGAACGGCAATGAGGCCGCTCCTTGGAACGCCGGTGCCGGTCCTGCGGCTGATGCAGCGGGTAACGTCTACATCTCGCTCGGTAATGGAACCTTTGACACAACATTGACCTCAACCGGCTTTCCTTCACTTGGTGACTTCGGCAACTCCGTCGTCAAACTCAACCTGTCAAGCAGTGGGTTGCACGCGGTGGACTACTGGACCATGTTCAACTCAGATGCAGAGTCGAACGTCGATACCGATCTTGGCTCCGGGGGCTTGATGCTGCTACCCGCGCAGCGTGACAGCAAAGGCAATATGCAAAACCTGGCTGTCACTGCCGGCAAGGACACCAACCTGTATGTACTAAATCAGGCAAATCTGGGCAAGTACAATTCCACGTCGAACAAGACGCTATACCAGCAATTGGCAGGTGCACTTTCAAACGGCGTCTGGTCCAGCCCTGCCTACTTCAACGGCCATGTTTACTATGGCTCGGTAGGTAGCGTTTTGCGTTCGTTTGACATCAACAGTGCACTGCTTTCAAGCTCTCCCAGCTCCAGCACACCGGGTACCTTCACCTATCCCGGCACTACGCCAAGCGTTTCAGCTAACGGCAGTAGCAACGGGATTGTCTGGGCAGTTGAGAATAGTGGAACCGCTGTGCTGCACGCCTATGACGCTAACAACCTGGGCACGGAGTTTTACAACAGCAATCAGGCTCCATCCAGCCGCGACCATTTCGGCTCCGGGAACAAGTTCATTACACCCACTATTGCCAATGGAAAGGTCTTTATCGGCACGCCAACCAGTGTTGCTATTTTCGGATTGCTCCATAAATAACCACCTCTAATCGATAGAGACTATCAACCTCGTTCCGCACCGGCTAGGGTGAAGATGGAGCTCCAAAGCTCCTTCAAACCCAAGCCGGTTTTGGAAGAGCAAAGCAGCAAAGGTTCCTGCTCCGGTGTTCCCAGTTCAAGACCGCGGCGAAGGCTGGTAATAGCCTTCGCCCGGCCATTGCCTGAAAGCCGGTCGGCCTTGGTTCCAATCAGTAAAAAGGGACGGCTTGCATCACGAAGAAATGCAAGCAATTGTGCGTCACTCTCCTGCGCGGGGATGTTGGCATCAATAAGACAAAGGCATAATGCGAGTGTCGTTCGTTCCTGCAAATAGGGGTCGATGAACGACGGCCATTCTGCGGAAATCGACTTGGAAATCTTGGCGTAGCCATAGCCCGGGAGGTCTGCAAATATGACTTTGGGAGGGCTGTCTACCCGTTCGTGGATTGCAAAGAAATTGATGGCACGCGTACGACCGGGCGTGGAAGAAACATGCGCTTGTTTGGAGCCGAGAAGCGCGTTCAGAAGGCTCGATTTGCCTACATTGGAGCGACCAAGGAAAGCCACCTCTGGCGGTCCCGGTGGTGGGAAGTGTTCGGGTGCCATGGCTGAAAGCAGGAAGCGAGGAAAGGCTGGCATGAAACTTAAGTATATCGGCGCAAAAGCAAAGGCAGCCTAAAGGCTGCCTTTGCAATAAGCGATACAGAACTACTGGTGAGGCCGGTGTTCGGTTGCCGGAGGTACTACCTCCAGCAACACCTCAGGAGTTTCTTCCTTCAGTGTCGGTAGCGGACCCTCCAGCGCGATGCCAAGCACCTCATCCATAGAGTCAACAAAGTGCAGCTTCATGGCCGACTTGAGGGCTTCCGGCACATCGGCTAAGTCCTTCTCGTTCTCCTTCGGCATGATCGCCTCAAAGAGGCCGGCGCGATGAGCCGCAAGCAGCTTCTCCTTAAGGCCACCAATCGGCAGCACTTTTCCTCGTAGGGTAATTTCACCCGTCATGGCAATATCGCGACGAACCGGAATCTTGGTAAGCGCGCTTGCTAAGCCGGTCGCTAGTGTAATGCCGGCTGAGGGACCATCTTTAGGGATGCCGCCTTCGGGAACATGCACATGGATGTCAATGTTGCGGTAAAAATCTTTTGGCAAGCCGAGGTGTGCTGACCGGCTGCGAATGTAGGAAAGCGCCGCCTGCGCGGACTCCTGCATAACATCACCTAGCTGACCTGTAAGGGTAAGTTTCCCCTTACCGTCCAATACCTGTACTTCAGTCTGCAAGATCGTACCGCCGACTTCGGTCCATGCAAGCCCTGTAACCAGGCCCACCTCACTCTTTTCGTGCGCCTGTGAATCACGAAACTTGGCAACACCCAGAAAGTCTTTTACGGTCTCAGCCGTAATTGCTTCCTTGTGCTTCAGCCCATTCTTCACGACACGGCGCGCTACTTTGCGACAGATGTTGCCGATCTCACGCTCCAGATTACGAACGCCGGCTTCACGTGTATATGCGCGAATAATCTCTTTTAGCGAGCTGTCATCAAAAGTGATATTGGCATCAGACAAGCCGGTATTCTCAAGACCCTTCTTGACCAAGTACTGCTTGGCGATTTCAAGCTTCTCAACTTCGGTGTAACCGTGCAGACGCAACACTTCCATACGATCCTGCAGCGGACCGGGAATGGTGTGTAGTACGTTTGCAGTCGCTACGAAGAGTACCTGAGAAAGATCATATTCAACATCAAGGTAGTGATCCTGAAAGCTGGTGTTCTGCTCCGGGTCCAGTACCTCAAGCAGAGCAGAGGACGGATCGCCGCGGAAATCCGAGGCCATCTTGTCCACTTCATCCAGTAGGAAGACAGGATTTTTCGTTCCGGCTTTCTTCATGGACTGAATGATCTGGCCCGGCAGAGCACCAATGTACGTCCGGCGATGCCCACGAATTTCAGCCTCATCCCGTACACCGCCTACAGACATTCGCACGAACTTGCGGCCGGTCGCCTTGGCAATCGACATGCCTAATGAGGTCTTGCCGACACCCGGAGGTCCGACAAAGCAAAGGATCGAACCTTTAGGGTTCTTGACCAGCTGACGCACAGCCAGAAATTCAAGAATACGGTCCTTGATCTTCTCAAGACCATAGTGGTCTTCATTCAAAACCTTCTCGGCATGATCAATAGAACGGGTTTCCTTGGACTTCTTCTTCCACGGGACCGCCAGCAGCCAGTCAAGATAGTTGCGTGAAACCGTGGACTCCGCTGACATCGGCGGCATGGCCTCCAGCTTCTTCAGCTCTTGAATTGCCTTGTCGAACACATCCTTCGGCATACCGGCAAGCTCAATCTTCTTCTTGAGCTCATCCCACTCGCTCTTCTCGCCGCGGCCCAATTCTTTCTGGATCGCCTTGATCTTCTCGTTGAGGTAATACTCTTTTTGCGCCTTCTCCATCTGCCGTTTCACGCGGGACTGAATGGAGCGTTCCATGTTGAGCTTCTCGATCTCTACGTCAAGTACACCCGCGATGCGGGTCAATCTTTCAATCGGATCGAAAACATCAAGAATTTCCTGTTTCTCCGCGATTTCAAGCTGGAGGTTCGCCGCAATGGTATCGGCCAGCTTTGCCGGTTCGTCCATGCGCAGTGCAGCCATGGTCGACTCAAGATTGAGTGACTGTTGCAGCTTCACATACTGCTCAAATAAAGCAGTGACCTTTTGCGCCAGCTGCTCGATTTGCGGCGTCATTTCCAAGTGGTACCTGCCGGTTTGCACAGTTGCAACGAAAAAGCCGTCTGCATCTGTCATCTCGGTGGCGCGCCCACGCTCTAAGCCTTCAACCAGTACCTTGATGTTGCCGTCCGGCATCTTGACGCTCTGCACGATGTTGCCGATGGTACCGACGGAGTAGATATCGTTCGCGGTCGGCTCATCGATGCGAGCATCATGCTGTGTCGCCAGAAAAATCTTGCGGTCGCCCGTAAGCGCCTCTTCAAGCGCGCGTACGCTTGACTCGCGGCCCACAACAAACGGGGTCATCATGTGAGGAAAGATCACCATGTCCCGAATGGGCA
>CAXSHS010000130.1:0-6448 GCA_964237325.1 uncultured Acidobacteriaceae bacterium
GTGTCCACAGATTCTTGTTTCGCCGAGTCGATGAATGAGCAGGTGTTTACCACCAACACATCGGCATCGGAAATATCTGTGGTGAGTTGCGCGCCGGCCTGCTGCAACATGCCCATCATGACTTCACTATCTACCAAGTTTTTAGGGCAGCCGAGCGAGACGAAGCCGATCTTAAGCGGTGCGGTAAGGGTAAGCGCCGAGGCGGGCGCGTTTGGAAGTTGGGCAATGGAAGGCACATCTCAAGTTTAGCCGATGTGGCTTTGGCATTCCCGCTTGTGCCCCCGAGGCACGTGGTGTACATAAAGTTGCAGGAAGTATGTACGTAGGGGGTACTTATGCAAATCACAGCGACAAACCTGCGGCGGGACTTGTTTCAGGTGTTTGACAAGGCAAAGGCAGGTGAGGAAGTGCTGGTCACACATAAAGGCTCACAGTTCCGGATTGTGCCGGAGAAGCCAACGTCAAAGCTGGATCGGATTCTACCGATACAAGTGATGAACTCGGATTGGACGGAGGCGGATGATGAGCAGGCTGATAAGGAGATGTGGGCAGAAATTGAAGCTGACTGGGATGAACTGATTTGATCGCTTACCTGGATACGCAAGTAGCGGTATGGCTTGTGGAAGGTCAGATGAAAAAGCTGACAGCAGCGGCAAATGCTGCCATTCAAAGATCATCGCTGCTGATTTCTCCCATGGTGCTGCTTGAATTTGAATTTATGCTGGAAGTTAGGCGTACGGTCATTCCGGCAATCGAAATGGCGGCCAAGCTTAAGGCTGAGTTGTATGTGGAGGTCTGCCCGCTGCCGTTTCCGTCCATCGCGCACACGGCCCTGTCGGAGAAGTGGACGCGAGATCCATTCGATCGCTTGATCGTGGCTCACGCGCGAGCCAATCAGATGGCACCACTAATCTCGTCAGATCAACGAATTCGGGAAAACTACTCCGGCACCGTTTGGACAGACTGAGGTACATCCGCAATGAGCGCACCGACACGCAGGGCAGTGCTTCAAGGAGCGATGGCGGCTGTTGCGCTACCGTCGCTCACGCCGCAGCCGCGACGAGGCCGCATCCGGCAGTCCGTGGCCCGCTGGTGCTTTGCAAACTGGCCCCTGCCGACCCTGTGCGAGCACGCGCGTGCGTTGGGGCTGGTCGGGGTGGACCTGCTGAAGCCTGACGAGTATGCGGTACCGGCGCGGTATGGCCTGCGCTGCACCATGGGCTACGCGGGTGGCGGGGAGATCGATCAAGGATTGAACCGTGCTGAGAATCATGACGCGATTGTTGCCGGTCTGACGGCTGGGATTCCGCTGGCTGCTGCGGCAAATGTACCCAACGTAATTACATTTTCCGGTTTGCGCGATGGAGTGTCAGATGAAGAAGGCGCGCGCAACACAATCGCAGGTCTAAAGCGAATTGCGTCGGTAGCGGAGGCGCATGGTGTCACCGTGTGCATGGAACTGCTGAACTCCAGGCGCGACCACCCGCGCTACATGGCCGACCATACTGCATGGGGTGCCGGGGTTATCCGCGCGGTAGCCTCGCCGTACGTCAAGCTGCTGTACGACGCGTATCACATGCAGATCATGGAGGGCGATCTCGTAGAGACGTTGCGAATCTACGGTGACACGATCGCACACATCCATACGGGCGGCGTGCCAGGCCGGCATGAGCTGGACGGTTTAATGCAGGAGGTCGCCTGGGCCGGGCTGATGCGGGCACTGGTCGAGATGAAGTTCGCTGGGTATGTTGCGCATGAGTTTATACCGGCAGGCAACCCGTTTACCGGGCTTGCCCGGGCTGCCGCGCTGTGCGACGTGTGACTTTCGATTGCAGGGAATCGCCCTCCGCATTGTCCGGTTTGTTTTCCACCCACTATCGTTTGCATCGGATAAAGAGAACAACTGTTAGGAGTTGCAGTATGAGCTATCGAAAGTGCAAAGCGTGGTTTGCGGCTGGGGCTTTGCTGGTTGCCACAAGCGTTCCTATAGCGCAGGTGGCGTTGGCGCAGCACGGCCACGGCAATGACCATGGCCAGGGCAATTCCGACAACAACCGAGGCCAGGGTAACTATAACAACAATCAAGGCCGGGGCAACTACTACGGCGGCATGCGCGACAACGTGCGCGGAGGCGGCTATGACCAGCGTTACCAGCAAGATGAGCGAGATCACCACCATGACGACGGGCGCAATCGGGGCGGCGGGATCGGCCCCGGCTATGGTGCTTTGATCGGCGGCGGCGGCGGCGCGGCACTTGGTGCCGTATTTGGAGGGGGCTTGAAGGGCACCTTGATCGGCGGCGCTGCCGGTGCGGGATTGGGTGCGCTGGGTGGCAAGCTGGCGCAAGGCAATAACGGTCATCACGATGACCGCTATTGATATCCAGCTTATGGCTACAGCCATCACGCAAGGGAACCAAAAGGGAGAATGAAATGACACTTCGGAAGATGTACGGTGTGGGTGGGCTAGCCTTGACGCTAGTCATGGGGTCGATATTATGCCGGCCACAAGTAGGGGCGGCACAGGGTGCTGCAAATGCCGATAAGGCGCTGGGCAATGACCCGAATGATGCCAAGATTAACGCGATACCCCTAGACCGGCTAGTGACTTCGACGTGCCGGCAAGCGTGGCACCTTGGCGGTGACAACGAAGACGCTTTCTTCGACATCGTGGAAAGGCTTACGGATTTGGCTGCGCATAATCGCGGCGTGATGCTACCTGATGACAAGACCGCAGGTTCGCGTGCAGGCCAGTGGATCCGCACTCAGGCCCTTAAGGACCCTGATCAATTGCTGTACGCCGTAGTGGACCATGCTGTGCAGTACTCAATTCATAAGGGTACCTCGACACCGGTAAGCGGGAAGGCAAAGACGTCGAGCAGTCGGTAGGTAGTAGCCTGGAAGTGCTCTTTCCTCTGAGAGAAGCCCGGTGCTAGACTGGGGTTGTGCCGGGCCCTGCGCGGCGCAATCCCGCCAACCCCGCCAGGTCCGGAAGGAAGCAACGGCAACGGGCCAGTGCGTGCGCAGCAGGTACCCCGGTACAAAACTCTTCATCCAGCCGCCGGTATACGGCTTTGGTATTCGACACAGCGGCTTCTCTCAGAGACAATCAAGCCTATTCCGCTGCCTTTCCAAAGGCGCGTTGACCTCTGTCCATGGAGATTGCCTTGCCGGTGGAAGCACCCAAACGAGCTGTACGCGGCGCAAAAATCAGCGCCCTTGGAACCTACGTCCCGCCCCGCATCCTGACCAATGCCGATTTTGAAAAGATGGTTGACACCACGGATGAGTGGATTGTTGAGCGCACCGGCATCCGCAAGCGCCATGTCTCCGAAAAAGGCGTTGCCACCAGCGACCTCGCAGCTCAGGCGGCGCGCATCTGCCTCCGGGGGCGCGGCATGGATGCCGATGAGGTGGAAGTTATCATCGTCGCTACGGTGAGCCCGGACATGCCTTTTCCCGCGACCGCCTGCCTGGTGCAGGAGAAGATCGGCGCGCACCATGCCTGGGGCTTTGACCTGGCGGCGGCCTGCTCGGGCTTTCTGTACGCGCTGCAGGTGGGTGCCAAGCTGATTGCAAGCGGTGCGCAGAACAAGGTTATGGTCATCGGTGCCGACACCATGAGTTCCATGATCGACTACACCGACCGCAGTACCTGCATCCTGTTCGGCGACGGCGCGGGGGCGGTGCTGCTGGAGCCGACGGAAGAGGGTGAGCAGGGCATTCTCGACTACGCCCATGAAATTGACGGAAGCGGTGCGACAGCCCTCTACATGCCCGCAGGCGGCAGTCTACACCCCGCTACTATAGAAACAGTGGCGGCCAAACAGCACTATGTCCACCAGGACGGACAGGCTGTATATAAGTTTGCAGTGCGCAAAATGTCAGAGATTGCAGAGCGGGTGCTGGTGCGTAACGGTTTGAAAGGCGAAGATTTGGCATGCCTGATCCCGCACCAGGCAAATAAGCGCATCATCGAATCGACCGCGCAGCGGCTCGGTATGCCGTTAGACCGCGTCATTATCAATATCGACCGTTATGGCAATACCACCGCCGGTACAGTACCGCTGGCCATGGGCACGGCCCGCGAAGAAGGTAAGTTGAAGCGCGGAGATTTGGTGCTGCTGGCCAGCGTCGGAGCAGGCTTTACGATGGGTGCTACGCTGCTGCGGTGGCAGTTAGATTAGAGAACCAAGTACTTGTGATGAAGCGTCAGGCACATAGGCAGTTCAGATTTGAGCCGTAGCCTCGACGGGACGCCCGGCACGCTCCGCATCCCAGCTGCGTTTTCGTTTGCGATATTGCCAGTAGCCCAAAATGGTTGCGGCTACCATCAGACCCAGCGTTGTCCCTAGGATGATGCCGGACCACTGCGCCAGATACTGGTTCCACCATCGCAGAACCTGCCTGCCGTACGTTGCACCGGCCCAGGTGATCAAGCCGTAGCGAAGAGCGCGGGCAATGGAAAACGATACCAGGAACTGCCGCCTGGAAGCGCCCAATGCACCGGCACCCAGCAGCAGGGGTACCAACGGCAGTGGAGGCGGCAGAATGGCGCTGGTCACGATAGTGAACGATCCGTGGCTGTGCATCCAACGGGTGAGAGGCTTGACCATGCGCTTCGGTGCGAAATGGTTCAGCATGGATTCGCCGCCTGACTCCCCGGCCTTCCAGGTAGTGTAGCCACCGACAACGCTTGCTACTGTAGCTATGAACGTAAGCACAATGGGTTGTGCACCATGCTGGGCTGCCAGAAAGAGCAGCAGCAGGTCTGCGCTGCCGGGCAGCAGCACTGAGATGAGAGCGGAATTGAGAAATGAGACGAAGAACAATCCCGGTAGTCCCAGGTGGATGAGCCATGGCGGAATGTGCGTTTGCGATGAGTGATGCGCTGCCTGTGCGGTAGTTTGCAGAAAAGCAAAGAGTGTCGATTGCATCGGGTGTCGCCCCTTGGGAATGTCTGTTGGCTACGTTGCCGGCTGCATCTTCAAGTGTACCGGTAGCCTGGCAGATCAAAAACAGACGGTTCGGATATGCCTCTTCGAATTTTCATTTGCAAGAACGCTGCCGAACATGGGGAATGGAACTGCCAAGCCGCTTACCCCATCCATGCAAGCTGGGGCAAGGAAGGAATCAGGTCGAGGGCATGGGCTTCGATAAAGAAGCGCTCCACGCCGGCGATAGCAGCCTCGTCTAAAACATAATGAATATTGTGGGTGAGGTAGGATTTTACCGTTCGCGGGGAGAGGGATAGGCGCGGTGCCCACTCGGTGACCAGCTCCGTGATGTGCGCGAGACCGGCATCGCGTGAGGCCCGGAGATCGTTTCCCAGTGTGGCCCGCTCGCTGGGCGAGTGGGTGGCCAAAGCATCCTGCCGGATGGCCCAGAAGGCTGACACCCAGGCTGTGCCGGTTGCCTGATTCCATAGATATCCCAGGTCCAGGTAGCGTAGCGGCTCCCCTGTACGGCGGAAGCGAGCGGCACGGTCGCGCAACGCGTATAGAGCCGGGTCGCCGATCAGCAGGGCCGCATCGGCGAGGGTCAGCATGGCGTCCAGCGCAGGCGGGTGCGGCAGGAATGCCGGGGTATGAACCCAGAAACGGCGGAATAGAATCTGCGTGTAGAGCGCGCTGGTCCGCGAAGCAGTGTCAAGTGCCACGGTACGGATGCGGCTCAACTCGGACGCTGTAGGCGGGTCCAGATCCGGCTCCTCGCTTGTCGGATTGCCGCCGTCGCCGCGTAGTACCAGGAGCAGCGACCGGATGGCTCCGAGCGAGGCGATGGCACAACCCGGCACTATCGCCAGGTTCGAAATTGCGGCGTAAGCACCGATTGGTATAAGGCCAAGATCGACTTTGCCAATTTCGAGAGCTGCGGCGCAGGCTGCGGGTGTCATGCGGTCGATCCGGTAACGTGTCAGCAGTTCGGCGCTGGCGGGCGGGTGCTCAAAGTTCCACATCAGCGGAGCGGGGTTTAGGAAATCAATGGCAGCCATGCGCAGCTGCCTCTCAGGACTCATGCGCGCTGCCGCAGAGGCCGCAGCCAGACGGGAGCGAACGTGCAGACAAGCGCAAGAAACTGCACCCCTAGCAAGGCACTCGATGCAGGGAACAAGGCATAGGCGCACCAGGCGAGCGAGACCCAGAAAGCCATGTTGAGCGAGGCGGCCAGGTACACCCAGTCCGGGAAGCGGTGCTGGTCGCCGCCGAACTCCATCTGCTCAATAGCGTTATAAGGTGCGCGCATGCGCCAGCCGCTCGCCCGGAGCAGCACAACCGGCATCAGATTCAATGTCAGAACTATGGCGATCCAGGCAGGCAAGGCCCACGGCAGTGCGCCGTAATGAGCGAATACAACCAGTGTGATAGCGACTGTGAGCAAAATATTGAGGGTAGCACCGGCATGCACCAGGGGCGGAAAGCGGCCCATGTCGCCGAGGCGATTCATCT
>CAXSHS010000131.1:0-6337 GCA_964237325.1 uncultured Acidobacteriaceae bacterium
ATGCCCGGGTCGGAGATGCCGGGGGTGCCTGCGTCTGAGATCACGGCTAATCGGCCGCCCGAGGCGAGCAGGGGCAGCAGGTCTTCAGCGCGCTCGCCTTCATTGTGGGCATGGAGGCTGATCATCGGCTTGCTGATGCCGTAGTGTGCGAGCAGCTTGCCGGATTGCCGGGTGTCTTCGCAGGCGATGCGGTCTGCCGAGCGCAGGACCCGGAGGGCGCGGAGGGTAATGTCTTCGAGGTTGCCGATGGGCGTGGCTACCAGGTAAAGGCCGGGGGCTAGCGGCTCGGGGCCGGTTTCGGAAGCGGGGTAAGGAAGAGCAGGTCCTTCGACTACGCTTCCTGCGGAAGCTTCGCTCAGGATGACACGGTTTTTTGTAGGTTTCACCGATTCTGTTTTTGCTCCAACCTCGGCGAGCCGGTTGGAGGAGTTATCGTCCGAGCTCGTCAAATCCATCAACGTATCAACGACGGTTTTTACCCTCGGCGAGCTCGCGCAGTTTGCGCTGCTCCAGAAGCGGGACTACGCTTTGGCGCAGGTTTTGGAGTGTGACCATGCCCAGGACGCGGCCCTCTTCATCGGCAACGGGGATCATGCCGGTGCGGCTTTCGCGCATGCGGCTCATGATGGTGCCTACGGATTCCTCGGGCGTAGCCACCAGGAAATTACGGATCATAATGCCTTGCACATAGCCGTCGCCGCGGTGACGCAGCGAATGGAGGATGGCGCTGCGCGACACCACGCCGATGATGCGGTCGTTGCGGATGACGGGGAAATCGTCCTGGAGCGTGTGAATTGCTTTTTCAAGCGCGTCCTGAAGCGTGTCGGAGGGGAAAACGGTACTGAAGCTGGTGAGCATAACGTCGCGCATGGCGACGGTGTCGATGACGGACTGGAAGACGCCGCCCTGGTCATCAAGCTGCGCGCCCATGGCTACAAAGGTGCCGCAGAGAATAAGCCAGGGGCTGGCTGCGACCGCAAGCGGCACGTTGGGGAACAGCAGCAGCCCGATACCGAAAGCTGCCGCTGTGGAGCCGAGCAGGCGGCCCATGCTTACGGCGGCTTTGCTGGCTTCGGCTGCGCCGTGCTTTTCAACGGAAGAGTCCCGCAGAATACGGCCTGCGTCAAGCGGAAATACCGGGATGAGCTGGATGATGCCGAGCACGATATTGAACCAGACGGCTGTGCGCAGCAGGTGTTGCGGGCTGACCCAGGGATGTGCCAGCAGGCTGATACCGGGGCTACTGCCCAGCAGCAGGCCGGCCAGCAGCGCGGCTACGGTGAAGTTAGCCAGCGGACCTGCGGCGGCCAGGGTGTACTGGGGGCGGGGTTTGCGTGCTTCGGCTTCAGACTCTGAGTCGGCCAGGGATTGGAGGCCGCCGATGGGGAGCAGCAGTACAGAGCGCACTTCAATATGGAAGGTGGCGGCGGTGATGGCGCGGGCGACTTCACGCACGAGCACAGCGAAGAGCACCAGCAGCCACATGGTGACGCCGCGCCAGCCGTTGAGCCCCTCAGACCAGACGGAGATGGCTGAGAGGAACAGCATCATGAGGAAGAGGCCGTGCACGCGCAGCTCGACGCCGAAGGGTTTGCCGAGGGGGAAGCTCCAGGATCGCACGGGGTAGTCCTCCTTAGATCCTGGCTTGCCGGCGCAGGCTTTGTCTCATTGTAGTGCGAAGGACCGCTTACCATGGGGTATGCGGATTATCGCAGGGGAGTTTCGATCGCGTTTGTTGGAGGCGCCGCATGGGATAGATACACGGCCTACTTCAGACAGGCTGCGGGAGACGTTGTTCAACGTGCTGCAGCCGCGGTTGGCGGGGGCGCGGTTCCTGGACCTGTACGCGGGCTCGGGCGCGAACGGGCTGGAGGCGCTGAGCCGGGGCGCGGCTGAGGCGGTGCTGGTGGAGCAGGCTGGGCCCGCGCTGGCTGCGATTCGGAAGAATGTGGCGGTGCTTGGGGTCGGTGGTCAGGTGCGGGTGGAGGGGATGGCGGTGGAGCGCTGGCTGGGGAATGCGGTGCGGGCGCTTGGCTCCGGCAGTATGGCTACTTTTGACGTGATCTTTCTGGACCCGCCGTATGCGGAAGGGGAAAGGTATACGGCTACGCTTGGGCTGCTCGGTGGGGGTGCAGGGCTGCTTGCACCGGGCGGTGTCGTCATTACCGAGCACCGGCGGGCGGCAGGGGCGGGCGGTAAGGGACTGAAAGCCGCACCTCCCGCGTTTGTGCCGGGGGAGCGTTACGGCAGCTTGAGCCGGACGCGAGTGCTGGAGCAGGGGGATGCGGCGCTTAGCTTTTATGCAAGCTTGTAAGCATAGTGACAGTTTGCCGAGAACTACGTAGCACAATGTCCTATGCAGCCTGTCCCGTTTGAAGCATTGCCTGAAAGTCTGCTTCACTCCCTCCATCTGGACTGCGAGCAGGTAGAAGCCGGCGTATCCCTGGCTACTGTGACCGAGTTTGTTACAGTCTCCGGCATGGAGTGGAAGGATGTGTATGACATCGTCATTCCTGCGCGAACACTCAAGCATCGCCGCGCACGTAGTGAGGCGCTTTCGCGCGATGAGTCGGACAAGCTGGCCAGGCTGGTGCGTGTGTTTGATCAGGCTGTGTCTGTATTTGGAGGCAGAGATCGCGCACGCGAGTGGCTTGCGAAGCCGAAGCATCGCTTCAGGGATCGGACATCCCTTGCGTTACTGCGGACCGAGATCGGCGGTCGCATGGTCGAGGAAATGCTTGGCCAGATTCATGAAGGCATGTTCGCCTAAGTGGGGGATTTATGGCGTATCAGCAATCGCCGGACGTTGAGCGGAGACGGTGGACTGCGGTACGCGGCCCGGTGGCATAGCGCGGGGCGGCCTATTGTGTACCTTGCGGAGTCGCCTGCCGGGGCGCTGATTGAGGTGCTGGTGCATCTTGAGTTACAACCGGAAGAGTTGCCGCCGTCTTATACTTTGCTGCGCGTTGCTGTGTCGCCGGAGACTGTTATAGATTTCATCGAAGTGCCTCCGGGTGATGCGTGGAAGACTGACCTCCCTATGACGCGCACCTCGGTAATGCATAGTTGGCAGGTGGAGCCAGTGCGTTGGCGCGGGTGCCGTCTACTGTTTTGTCCAGCACGTTCAGTGTTTTGTTCAACCCACTGCATGCGGCTGCGCACGAAATTACAGTAAACGAGATAACGCAGGTTCATTTTGACAAGCGGCTTTTGCGTTTTCCGGGCGGTTGAGGCATGTCTTGAGAAGATGTGAATCAAGCCGCGGTCGTGAGGAATGTTGTTGTATCCAGGTCGAAGCTGCCGTCATCCCCAATAGAGAAGTAGTTTCGAATGTGCTCGGGGGCTGAAAGTTGCAGGGAGCGGATGGCCTCCGAGTGCCGGGGCAAGGTGTGGGTGCGCGCGATCCAAATCGGGAAGTGCATGCGCAGTTTGCGCGCGGTGGTCGAGCGGATGGCAAAGCCGGCATGCGATAGGGCTGCTGTCCATTCCGCGATAGAGTAATCACGAACGTGGGACGCATCCCGCAGCAGCTCAAAGGCTTGCAGGTGCGTATCGAGTACGCGGTCGGCAGGCGCGGTTACGTCGATAAAGATGGCGCGGCCATTCGGCTTGAGTACTCGCCGTGCTTCTTGTAGTCCGGCTTCCATATCCTGCCAGTGGTGTACGGTGAAACGGCACAGGACGACGTCAAAGCTTGCAGAGTCGAATGGAAGCTGCTCGGCTGCTGCCTGCTGCACGGTGATATTCGAAAGATTGCGCTGGATTGCTTGCTGTGCGACTGCTGCAAGCATGTCAGGGGTAAGGTCGCATGCTACTACCTGCCTGACATGAGGCGCGGCGCGGTAGCTTACATGGCCGCCTCCGCAGCCCAGGTCCAGAACGTGGGCTGTGCTGTAGCCCGTAAGCTCGGCTTCAATTTGATCGAGATCGCTGCCGGTGCTGTGATCGAGACTTTGGACGTAGTTTTCGGCTCGGGAGGCGTAGTGTTCCGCGACGAAAGCCTGCTGTGAGTCGGTCATTGCCCGGTTCTGCCTGTGAAGTGTTGCAGCCGTTCCCTCACGCTCGGCACGGGCTTGGGCAGGGGCAGCTCTGCGCCGTGTTCGATGACGGGGAGGAGCTTGTCGAACTCCGGGCCGGAGTGCATGCCGGTCAGGGCGATGCGGATGGGGTGGAAGAGGTCTTTGCCTTTGACGCCGGTTTGCGACTTGATTTCGTTCATCCACTGCTTGAACAGCTCGGGGGTGACTGGGCCGGTGTGGGCTTCGAGGTGCTTTGAGAAGGCTGCGAGGACTTTTTGGGAGGACTCGGCGGTGAGGATCGCGGCGTTTTCAGGGTCGGCCTTGATGGCGGGTATGTCGAGGCCGAAGAGGAAGGCGGCTTTTGCGGGCAGCTCGTCGAGCTGGTCGATGGAGTGCAGAAATAACGCCATTAGCGAGCCTGCCCAGCCTGCGACTTCAGGCGCGGCGGCACCGCGCGCGGGCATTTGGCCTGCGGCGGCAAAGTGCGGCCAGGCCAAGCCGAGCAGGCGGGCAGGGTCGCCGGTTTTGAGGTAGTGGCGGTTAAGGTAGCGCAGCTTGCTCCAGTCAAAGACGGCGGGGGAGGCGGTGACGCGGGCGAGGTCGAACTCGCGGATGAGATCTTCCGCCGAGAAAATCTCGTGGTCGCCGCCCGATGGCCCCCAGCCCAGCAGGGCGAGGTAGTTGACCAGTGCTTCCGGCAGGATGCCCATCTCGCGGAAGGCGGCGATGGAGGTTGCGCCGTGGCGCTTGGACAGGCGTTCGCGGTCAGGGCCGAGGATGGTGGACAGGTGCGCGAAGATCGGCACCGGCCAGCCGAATGCCTCGTAGATGGCTACCTGCCGAGGTGTGTTCGAGATATGGTCGTCGCCTCGGATGACGTGGGTGATGCCCATGAGCGCGTCATCGACGGTGACGACGTAGTTGTAGACGGGCATGCCGGGTTCGGTGCCGGTGTTGGAGCGCACCAGGACCGGGTCGGAGATGGTTTCGTGGGGGAACTCGACTTCGCCGCGTACTAAATCCTGAAACTTCAAAGGGTGCTCGGGGATGCGCAGGCGCACGGCGAAGGGCTCGCCGGCCTTGGCGCGGGCGGCGGAGTCTTCAGGGGCGACGGTGCGGCAGCGGCCTACGTAGTTTTGCGGTTCGTGGGTGGTGAGGGCGAGCGCGCGGTCGGCTTCAAGCTGCTCGACTGTGCAGAAGCAGCGGTAGGCTTTGCCGCCTTCGATAAGCTGCGCGGTGTGTTTGGCGTACACGCCGAGGCGCTCGCTCTGACGGTAGGGCGCGTACGGGCCGCCCATGACCGGGCCCTCATCCCAGCGCAGGCCAAGCCACAGTAGGTCTTCCATGAGTTGCAGCTCGTGCTTTTCTTCGCTGCGCTCAACGTCTGTGTCTTCAATGCGTAGGATGAAGGCGCTGCCGGGAGTTTCTAGGGCCTGACCGCGTGCGAAGAGCCAGTTGAACAGGGCGGTGCGGGCATTGCCGACGTGCAGCATACCGGTGGGCGAAGGGGCAAAGCGGACACGAGCCATTCCTTGATGCTACCAATCTGCGCGGTTAAGGGACGGAACGGGTGTTGAAGTGCTCCCAGCCTCGGTTTTCGAGCGCGGTGCGGCTGCCGTCCCGGTCAATGAGTGTGACTAGCGGAGAGCTTTTGCGGGCGCGCAGCATGCGGCCGATCTGTGTGACCGGCACGCCTGCGATTGTGCGTGGAATGTGCGTGCCCGGTGCTGCCGTAAACAGCAGCTCGTAGTCCTCGCCGCCGTGAAGGGCTAGCGACAGGGGCTGCTTGCCGCTCTTTGCAAATGCGTGGATGGGGATGGCGGCTGCCTCAACTTCTGCGCGTAGGCTGGAGCCTTCGCACAGGTGCGCCAGGTCTGTCGAAAGTCCGTCGCTGATGTCGATGGCAGCAGAAGCAAGGCCGCGCAGGCGCGCACCTTGGGCCAGACGCGGCTGCGGGAAAAGCTGTGGATCGGCTTGCGCGGCGATGCGCTTGCGTAGCGAAGCAGTCGGATTTTGTGGGAGTGCGGCAAGCTGCGCCGCCGCGCCGCCCAGGGCTCCGGTGACGTAGAGCAGGTCGCCTGCTTTCGCACCCGAACGCAGCAGGGCAGTGCTCGTGGGCAGGGAGCCGAGCAGCACAATATCGGCGGTGAAAATGGAAGCCTGGCCGGGTGCTTGCGCGGTGTCACCGCCGGCAAGGGGGACTCCTGCAAGTTTTGCAAGGGCAAGCAAACCTGCGAGAAAGCGCGTGAGCCACGGCCCGGCAAGCTCCGGCGGGATGGCGATGGAAAGAAAGGCGGCAAGCGGTTTGGCCCCCATGG
>CAXSHS010000132.1:0-6280 GCA_964237325.1 uncultured Acidobacteriaceae bacterium
ATCGCAACTCCGTGCCGCACCTGCTCTTCAATCAGCGAGCGCGGCCCATCTGCGGCGGAGTCGGCAATCTCCTGTCCGCGAATCATCGGTCCCGGGTGCATAATCCACAGCCGCGGGTGGTGCAGCATGCGCTCCTCGTCCAATTGAAACTGTGCGCGATACAGGTTGAGGTCCAGGTTGAGCCCAGCCAAGCGTTCGGTCTGTATCCGCAGCATCATCACGACATGGGACTGCGCCAGTGCACGATCAAAATCGCGTTCGACATGCAAGCCCGGTCCAATGGCGGCGGCAAGCTCCGGCAGCAGGGGCGCAGGCCCGCACAGCAGCACACGCGCGCCCAAACGGGGCAGCAGCAGCGCATTCGATCGCGCCACGCGGCTATGAAAGATGTCGCCGCATACCGTGACCGTCACGCCGCTCAGTGTCTGCGCGTCTACCTCAGTCATGCCGCCGCGCAGCACCCGCAGGATGGTTCGCAGGTCCAGCAGCGCCTGCGAGGGGTGCTGGTGCATGCCGTCGCCCGCGTTCAGCACCGGCAATCTTGTCGCCTGTTCCAGCAGCCACGGCGCGCCTGAGAACGAGCTGCGCAGAATGATCGCCTCTGCCCCCAAGGCGCGCAGCGTCAGCCCTGTGTCTTTGAGCGACTCGCCCTTTTCGATACTTGAGGATTTTGAACTGATCAGCGTTGTATCCGCGCCGAGCGCCTTGGCGGCCAACTCAAACGAGGTGCGCGTACGGGTACTCGACTCGTAGAACAGCAATGCCACGCGCCGCTTGGCAAGGCGTCGTGCTCGCTCCAGCGGGTCTTCCGCTTCAAGTTCCGAAGCCAGCTTCAGTACCGCGCTTACCTCACCGAGCGACAGATCTTCAATGCCTAACAGGGACCCGGCGATGGCCAACTGCTACTTTCCCTCTGCCGCAAAATCGATCATAGACTCCGAAACGCGCTCACCAGTTTGCTCCATAATCAGCACCTGCTCTTCACCGTCGATCTCGCGCAACTTGACTTCAATGATCTCCTGCCGGGAGGTTTGCACGATGCGGCCTACAAAGCCGGCCTCTATAGGCAGCTCGCGATGGCCTCGATCAATCAGCACCAGCACTTGCACGCGGTTGGGGCGGCCATGGTCGAACAATGCTTCCATCGCGGCGCGGATCGTGCGGCCTGTATATAGCACATCGTCTACCAGGATGATGTTGCGGCCCGTGACATCGAAGCCGATTTCACCCCCGTGTACCACAGGGCGCGCGGAGCGCGTGGAATCGTCACGGTAAAACTCAATGTCGAGCGCGCCCACATCGATCGGGTGCTTGTCGATCTGCTCGATCAAGGCAGCCAGCCGTACAGCCAGCGGCACGCCGCGGCGCTTGATGCCGACCAGGCCGAGGTTTGCGCCGCCGTGGTTCTTCTCAACCACTTGGTGCGCCAGGCGCACCAGGGTGCGCTCAATTTCAGATGGGGAAAGGATGCGGCTTTTTTCACGCAGCTTCGGGATGTCGGCAAGGTCTCGGTCAGGCGTCATAGAAGGACTCAGCATATCGCACCACGTGGCCGCTAGGGCTCGCTGCGCTTGCGCCCGGCACTGTAACGCACCGCGAATCGCCCGGTCAACCATGCAAACGTCAGCACAGAAAGCGCCGAAATCGCAACCGAAAACAGGGTCGCCGCGCCTACGCCTTCCGGAGACAGCAGAAACGCTAACATATGGCGCAACTGCTCCGCCGCATCCGGATTCATCTGTGTTGCCTGCTCTACTGTTTGACGCAGCTTGACCTGATACGGGCTGTCGATCAGGCTCCCGCCCTGGTGCAGCGTATATCGCTCCATTAGAAAGACCATAGCCTCTGCGGCAGTGCTGATCAGCGCCGCAAACAGGCCAAGCACCAATCCGATGCGGCCTCCAAGGCGGGGAGTCAGCAGCGGGGCACCGGGTGCAAGCCGATGATAGCGTCGCAGCGTCCACACCGCACCGGCGATCACACCGACCATGCTGACCAGCGGCAGCGGAATCAACAGCACCAGACCGGCGGGCACGGCAAACAGGGCAGCGGACTGCACAGCGGCGGGCCATGCGATGTCGCCGGTCTGTAACTGGACCGGCCCTGCGGCGGCCTGCTCTGCCTCGCGCTCTTCAAGGCTCCCTACGCGCAACTGCGGCGCACCGCATTCAGAGCAGTAGGCAGCCCCTTGGGGCATGGTGTGGCGGCAATTTTGGCACAGGGCGGTCATGCAGGCTCTCCCTAGTCTGACACATGCGCCTCAGGAGTAACGCCTTCCCTTGAAAGGCTTCTGTGCCGGGCAGCTTCCAGGCGTCTATACTGCCTTCGTAAATGGCATTCGCTGAGCGTGTCGAGCTTGTTCAAGGCTGGTGGAGATGACTGACCCCGATCCACGCCCGCCCGCGAGTGAAGGCGGCGCGCCTCCCATTCCCGACAAGCTATACTTCCGCATCGGCGAGGTGGCGGCCCTGTGCCGCGTACCCGGCTATGTACTGCGCTTTTGGCAAACCGAGTTCCCTCAGCTGCGCCCGAGTAAAAGCGGCACGGGCCAGCGCCTGTATCGCAGGCGCGACGTGGAGATGGCCCTGCGCATCAAGCACCTGCTGCACAGCGAGGGGTACACCATTGCCGGGGCCAAGGGTGTGCTGGCCGCCAAAACTGCCGCCCCGCCGCTCCCGCACGTGGAACTCCCTGCTTCACCTGCGGAGAGCGGTGAGCGTGCCCAGTCGCAACTTGCCGCTCTTGCGCACGTACGCTCTGAACTGCGTGAGCTGCTGCGGCTGCTGGACCGCAAACTGCCTGCCTCCGGTGATCTTGCGAGTCCGACATTAACCCTTTTGCCCCACAAGCCGCCACCCGACTAGGCAGCCCTTTACACTGGGCGGATGACGAAAGAGCCAAATAGAAAAAATGGGAGCCGCGTGACGGCCTTCTGTGACGGCGGCTCGCGCGGAAATCCCGGGCCTGCCGGGTACGGTGTGTTTGTGCAAGGTGAGGATGGCGCACCACTGGCGGAGCTTAGCGACTTCCTCGGTGTCAAAACCAACAACGTAGCAGAATACTCTGGTTTGCTGGCCGCGCTGGAGTGGGCCGTTGCCCACGGCGCGGGCGAGCTCAAGGTCGTTTCCGACTCCGAGTTGATGGTGAAGCAGATGAAGGGCCAGTACCGCGTCAAAAGCCCGGAGTTGCTCCCGCTGTACGAAGAAGCCAAGCACCGCGCGGCGAAACTGGCGAAGTTCGAGATGCAGCATGTGCTGCGCGGCAAGAACAAGGAAGCTGACCGGCTGGCGAACGAAGCCATGGATCGCGGCACCGGCAAGGGTCCGGCAGGGCGGCCCACTGCGTCTGCATCGACAAAAACACCGGCAGCAGCTCCGGCCCATCCAGCGGCTCCTGCTTTACGTCAGCAACCCGGGTTGTTCAAGGAGCCGCTGAGCGAAGTCACCGGCTTTGTCAAGAATGGTGTAGTGCACCTGGTCGAAGGAGAACTGCCTGAAGGCACCTTCGTACGTATTCTGCCGAGTCGCCGAGCATAAAGCGAAATTGAAGTTTCATAGAAGAAAACGTGTCATCCTGAACAAAGCCGAAGGACCTGCTTCTGCTTTACACCATCTCTGCTCTTGCTCTAACTCGTCTCACGGCGCTCGTGGCTGTGCGGTATCCGCACCCAAGCCATACCCGCCGCCTCCGCCGAGGCGATCCCCGCATCCGCATCCTCAAACACCAGGCAGTCCTTGGCCGCCACACCCAGCCGCTCAGCGGCGGTTAAAAACGGCTGGGGGTCGGGCTTGCCGCGGGTGTAGTCTTCAGCGCCCACCAGCAGGTCGAAGCGGTCCCGTAGACCCAGCAGCTCAAGCGTCTTCTCAATGGACACTCGCGGCGAACCTGACACAATCGCAAACGGGATGCGCCCATGGTCGGCCTCAATGTGCGCCAGCACCGATGCAATGGGCTGGATGCCGGGCAGCATTGCCAGGTATAGCTCTTCCTTGCGACGAGCTATCTCCTCGGGCACCATGCTGTAGCCGAACCGCTCATTCAGCATCTCGACTGTTTTCGGCAATGGAATGCCGCCCCAGGCGTAGAACAGCTCTTCAGGAAAAGCAAAGCCCTGCTCCTCAACGGCCTCGGTCCAGGAGCGGAAGTGCATCGGCATGGAATCGGCAACCGTACCGTCCAGGTCAAAGAGGTAGGCTCGAAAATTGCCTTGTGGGAGCGTAAGGGTTGCATCAGGCATAAAAATCACTCCTTTTCGCTCCAGAGTATCGCAGGCAGTCCGCCTTACGTTCCACCTGCGCGTACTCGGCGTCTGCGACTGGATCGAACCAGACCGCATCAGCCCCAATACCCAATGTCATCCCACGCTCTAAGTGTCATCCTGAGCGAAGCCGCAGGACCTGCTTTTCGTCCCCCCTACCACGATCCCTCTAATTTTCCCCTTGCGCCTGGCGCACCATCTCCACCAGCACCGTGCGCGCACCTTCCGCATCTGTGACTTCGCGCAGGAAATTGATTCGCGCTCCTTTCATACCGTCACCGGTTGTAAGCCGCAGAGAGAAACCGAGTCGGTCTACACCGGTCATCGTGGCCTCTGTCGCTTCAAGCCCTGCTTGCGTACGCGCCAGTAGCAGCATCGCATCCGCATGGTCGGCGTTCATATGCGTAAGAATGCGAGGTGCAGCCCCGGCAAGAGGGTCCGGCGCGGCCCGTGCGTACTCCTCTGCCTGCACCCAGCCCATCACACCGAAACCACCCACGTAGTACACATCCAATGGCTGCAGGCGAAAGAAACCGAAGTCAGCGAACTCCACCCAGTAGCGGCTGTTCGGGTGCCGCAGGAGGTACATTTCCCGCGCCTCGACAAGCTCCTCCGCCGTCACAGGAGCCACCTCGCCCACCAGCGTAGCCCGTGCCGCGCCCAGCGGGTCACCATCCTCGGCAGCGTGGCTTACAAATAGGCTGGCGCGTCCATCGGCTTTCAGGTTCTGCGTGTGCATGGCCATGTTGCTGATCAGGAACAACGGCCGCCCGCTCGCATCAAGCGCATACGGCATCAGCGATCCGAACGGGAAACCCGGCAACTTTCGTGACATCGTCGAAAGTGTGGCTACGGAACTGAGTGTAAGCAGCGTCCGCACTCGCTCGGCATGCGTTGGCTCCGGCAGCTGCGGAAGTGCTGGGCCGGTATAGGCGTGCTGGCGTGGTGTTGTGGCTTGTGACATAAATTCCTCAATCTTCTTCTATGCTTTTGCCGCCCTGCTCAAGCTCTGCACCGATGATGCGGACGTTCGCGACTGGTCCATCTTCTTTCCTGGCAGTATAGGCAGCCTGGACAGGCTTGCCATGCGAGATGTTTTTCCACTTGCAATGAACGATGAAGATCAGGACACCAAGAAAGAAGCTATCGTTGCACTCTGCAAACGAGGCGATTTGCGTGCCTTGCTGACACTCTACGAGTTGCTTGAAGAAGGCGGTGACAGCCAAAATCTTCCCAGGGCAACGGAAGCCGCTCAACATCTACTGACACTAAATAGTTCTCCCGAAGGTTGGACAGCAAGCGATTACATGCTCGCTCTTCACGCAAGATTTGATTCCATCCCTGAAGCGGTTTAACCCGCCAACTCCCTCTTCACCAACTCACTAACCTGCTTCCCATCAGCTCTTAATCCAAGCTCCTTGATGCGCTCATTCACCGCCTTCATCGCCGGCCCCATCGCCTTTGCTCCCAGCTCCAGACCGCTCGCCCCCAGCTCCGCCAGCACACCGGCGATCAGCGGCTGCAACTCTGCCGCGCCCACTGACTGCGGCAGGTACGCCTCGATCATCACAATCTCCGCAGACTCCTTCGCGGCCAGCTCCGGGCGGTTGCCTTTAGTGAACTGCTCCACAGATTCGCGCCGCTGTTTGATCAGCGTCGTCAGCGTCGCTTGCGCTTCGGCTTCAGTAAGCGGTTCACGCTTATCAATCTCACGATTCTTGAGTGCCGCCTTGACCATGCGCATCGTCTCCACACGCACGCTATCGCGCGCCTTCATGGCCGCTATGATGTCCGTGTTGATGCGCTTGACCAGCCCTTCGCTCGCTGCTTGCTTGTCGAGCGATTCCCCGCTCACAACCTCGTTGGTCACTACCTCTTCACCGCTCATCGCGCACTCCTTGTATCAACAAGTCATTGTAGGACGTACCCCGCGGCGCACGCACCGCGTTAAAATCGGCGCACTGTCTTAAACCCCTGAAAGGTCCACATGATCCGCAAGACGCGCCTGTTTACCCCCGGCCC
>CAXSHS010000133.1:0-6222 GCA_964237325.1 uncultured Acidobacteriaceae bacterium
TTACTGTGGGGCAAAACCTGCATTCGCTCAAATGCACGTGGTTCCACGCTGCCTACCTCAAGGACAAGTACCAGGCCGGGCAGTGGGTGGTGGTCTACGGCAAGGTTGAGCCGTCGCGGTCGGGCTCCGGCTATAAGATGATCCAGCCGCAGGTAGAGGTGCTGCCTGACAAGACCCAGGAGGGCTCGGAAGGGGAGCTATTGGAGGTAGGTCGCATTACGCCTATCTACGAGTCCCTGGGCGGGAACCGCCTGCACACGCGCTGGCTGCGTCGCGTGATGCACACCATTTTGACCGAGCTGGGCAGCAATGTGCCGGAAACGCTGCCTGCAGCCGTGCTGGGCCGCCTGGGGCTGCCGGGCCGCGCGCGGGCGTTGCATGAAGTCCATTTTCCGCCTGCGGGCACGCCTATGACTACTCTGGCGAGTGCGCGCACGCCTGCGCAGCAGCGACTCATTTTTGAGGAGCTGTTCTTCCTGGAGCTCGGTCTTGAGCTGAAGCGGCGCAAGGCACGCGAGCAAGCCGGCATCGCCTTTGTGACTGACGAGGGCGTGCGCAAAGCCCTACGAAACGTGCTGCCGTTTCACCCCACGAAAGCACAGAAGCAGGCATTGGCAGAGATCGCCGAGGACATGCGCCGCGCCACGCCCATGCGGCGGCTGCTGCAGGGCGATGTCGGCTCAGGCAAGACGATTGTGGCCGTGCAAGCCATGCTGATTGCCATTGAAAACGGCTACCAAGCCGCGTTGATGGCCCCGACGGAAATCCTGGCAACGCAGCACTACCTGGCCGCGCGCAAGCTGCTGGAACGAGTGAGTGAGGGGGGTGGACGCCCATACAGAGTAGTGCTGCTGACTGGCTCGCTTGATGCAGCGCAAAAACGCTGGAACCGCCAGCGCATCGCCGAAGGGAGCGCAGACCTGGTCATCGGCACCCACGCGCTGATCGAGGACAAGGTCGAGTTCGACAATCTGGGCCTGGTGGTGGTCGACGAGCAGCATCGCTTCGGTGTGATGCAGCGCTTCAAACTGATGCGCAAGCCCGGCGCGGCGGAGCCGGACCTGCTTGCGATGACGGCTACGCCGATTCCGCGCACGCTGGCACTGACGCTCTACGGCGACCTTGAAGTCAGCATCCTGAACGAGCTGCCTCCTGGCCGTACGCCGATTGTGACCCGGCAAGTGGCCGACGAACGCGCGGGCGAAGTGTGGGAGTATGTGCGTAAGGAGGCTGCGCGCGGGCACCAGGCTTATATCGTGTACCCGGTTATTGAAGGTCCAAAAACCGACCAGCCGGAACTGGATTTTTCGCCTGCCGAAGCACCGGCTGCACCCGCCAAACGCGCGGTAAAGAAAGGCAAAACTGGCACCCTGTTTGCCGGGCTTGCGGAGCCGAAGTCCGCCGGGAAAAAGCAGGCTGCGGGTGAGGGTACAAGCAGCCTGAAGTCCGCAACCGAGATGTACGAAGAACTACGCCACGGCCCGCTGCACGGCCTGCGCCTGGGCCTGCTGCATGGCCGGTTAAGTTCTGACGATAAGGAAGTCATCATGCGCCGGTTCGGGCGCGGCGAGCTCGATGTGCTGGTGGCAACTACAGTCATCGAGGTAGGCGTAGACGTGCCGAATGCTACCACCATGGTCATTGAGCATGCGGAGCGGTTTGGCCTGGCGCAGATGCACCAGCTGCGCGGGCGCGTAGGGCGGGGCAGTGCAAGGTCCTGCTGCGTGCTGATGACCGGAGGGCGCATCTCGGAGGCATCCGCCGAGCGGCTGGCGGCGATGGTCCGCACCCAGGACGGCTTTGAGCTGGCCGAGCTTGACCTGGAGCTGCGCGGCCCCGGCGAGTTCTTCGGTACGCGCCAATCCGGGCTGCCGGACTTCCGCGTGGCTAGCCTCATCCGCGATCGCGCCCTGCTGGAGCAGGCCAAGGCGGAAGCGCAGTCCTTTGTCGCAGCACCCGACAAGGAAGCGACTCCGGAGGAGAAGGCGGCTGTGTGGGCATCCCTGCGCGAAGCGTGGCAGCGCCGGTACGGTTTGGTAAATGCCGGGTAAGCTGCTCGCATTTACGCCGAAGTGAGTCATTGTGAGAGGGTGTGTGCAGAGCATTTCACTTCAGAATCACGATGAAAACCGCGTCATGCTGAGCGAAGTGCAACAGAGTCAAAGAACCTGCTTTCTCGATCGTGCCACGAAGGTCAAAGGCTGAAGCAGATCCTTCGGCTTCGCTTAGGATGACACTTGGTTGAAGCAGCGACACTTGCGCTCAAGCCGCCTCGCGCACAGGCCCGAATGTATCTGCCAAAAAGCTCTCTGCACCCTCGCCCGCATAGACTGACAGGTGCACGCGAACCCGCGCACTTGCCTCCCGCGAGTCCGCAAGCAGGCTGCATTGGCACAGTTCCGTCAGCCGATGATGCGCCTCCAGGCTCAGAGCCAGCCCGGCGCTTACCAGCAGGCTGTACATTTCCATGCTGCTGCGGCGGCCAAACTCAAAATCAATATCGGCGCAGTGCTCGCTTACCGTGCCGTGGGTCAGCACCTGGCCGCCGCAGGCATTGATACCGCCGCACAACAAGTCCAGCAGCGGTTTCGGCATCCCCTTGCTTGTTGCCACTAGCACCAGGTTCCAGTCTTCCGCGATTTGCGCTTTCCGTGTGTTCTTCATGAGTCCTTCATCGTCCAATCGTGCAATTTCATGAGGAACTTTCTTTCTAATCTCGCGCACAGACCCATTTTGGGCAACAAGTCCCAATCGCTGCGATAGCATGAGCGAATGGTGCTTGGCCTGGGAATCGACATGGTAGAAGTCGAGCGTATTCGCGAGTCGGTCGTGCGCTTCGGCGACCGCTTCCTTCACCGCATCTTTACCGAAGGCGAACGCCGCTACTGCGCCGCCAAGCGCGCACCGGAGCAGAGCCTGGCCGCGCGCTTTGCGGCGAAGGAAGCCGCCGCAAAGGCGCTTGGCACTGGCATGAGCCGGGGCATAGCTTGGCGAGACCTTGAAACGGTACGCGCGGGCGGCACGCCCAGTCTGGTGCTGCACGGCCATGCCGAGGAGCTTGCCGCCCAGCTCGGAATAGGCCGCAGTTCCCTGTCCCTGACCCACACGCAGGCACACGCCACCGCAGTTGTGCTTTTTGAGGATGGAGGCGCTTGAACCTCATCTGCCGTCCATGGCATCTGCAACGTCCAGTAGGTAAGCGACATCCAAGCTGGTTACCAGCAGAAAGCAATCGCCGTTGAAGGTAGCCCCAGACTTCGGCAGTTCACGATAGGGTTAGAGGCGCAGGCAGTGCCGCGCTACGGGTTCAGGACGGCCGGCAAGGCGCGTCTGAAAGGGAGTTTGTGCCGAGTCAGCAGGAAGTGCAGTGGTCACAGCTAAAAGTAGGTGTACTGGTATTCGCCGCTATCGTGGCACTGGTTACGCTGGTATTTCTCATGTCCGGTAGCGCCGGGGGCGTGTTTTCAAAGAAGCTGACAATACGCTCCTACTTTGAAAATTCGTCAGGCCTTAAGGTCGGCGGTCCGGTCAATCTTGAGGGCGTCACCATCGGTTCAGTCAAATCTGTCCGCATTGCACCCGAACGCAAGCTGACGCCGGTAGAAGTTACCATGAAGATCTCCGGCAAGTTCGCTGATAACGTCAAACAGGACTCGCAGGCAAGCCTTGAGACAATCGGCGTCCTTGGCGACACGGTAGTCAATATTAGCAGCAAATCGGCGCAGAAGCCTTCTATCGCAGAAAACGGCGAGCTGCCGACGAATGAAACTCCATCCATCACCGATGTGATCAAGTCCAGCCAGGGCAGCATCGAGCAAATCAACACCATTCTGGCCAAGCTGGACAGCCTGGTGGACTCGCTCAACACCGGCCGCGGTTCCATCGGCCAGCTCATCAATAACCCCGACCTCTACAACAAGGCCGTGAGTGCTGTCACAGAGCTGCAGAGCGTAGCAAATGGCATCAGCAGCGGCAAAGGCACTATCGGCAAGCTCATCAAAGATCCTTCGCTCTATGATCGGGCCAACGACGCAATCGCCCACCTTGATGCTGTGACGAAAGAAATAGACACCGGCAACGGCTCCATCAGCCGCCTCATCAAGGACCCCTCTCTCTACAACAACATTGAGCAGTCTACTGCCAGCTTGAACCAGCTTCTGGCGGATGTAAACGCAGGCAAGGGCGGCCTGGGCCTGCTGATCAAGGACCCGCAGTTTGCCGGCAAGCTAAACGATACGGTTACGCGCCTCGACTCCATTCTGTCGCGCGCGGACAATGGTGAAGGCACATTGGGCCAGCTGGTACGCAATCCCTCGCTCTACAACCATGCCGACGACACGATCGCAAATGTGAACCACCTGGTCACAGCAATCCGCGAAAACCCGAAGACATACTTAACGTTTCACGTGAAAATCTTCTAGCGGGGGCACAGACGCAGTTTCCTGTGCTTCTTTGAGCAGATTGGTGATAAATTCGGTCCGTTCACCGCAGCTTCATGGCGAGGACGGAGCGTACCCATGCGTTTGTTTCACTTCCCACTCACCTGCCTGCTGCTTGCCGGTACCTCTGTCTGGGGCCAGACCATTGCGCCCGACATAGCGAAAAATGCCGCTCCAGCCCCGCCCAAACCGCTGCACAGCTTTGACCTAAGTTCACTCGACAAGACAGCAGATCCATGCACCAACTTCTACCAGTACGCCTGCGGCAACTGGCGCAAAACCAACCCAATCCCAGCCGATCAGGCGTCCTGGAATAGCTTTGCCATTCTCGATGAGCGCGACCGGTACCTGCTGTACAAGCAGCTGAAGGCCGCCGCAGACGATTCGAAAACGCCGCTGCAGCGCCAGTACGGCGACTACTTTGCCGCCTGCATGAACACTGAGGCGGTCGACACACGCGGTATAGAGCCGCTGCGTCCATCGCTTGCCGCCATCAACGCGCTGTCTGCAAAGGACGGCATTGCTGGTCTGCTCGGCGATACGGCCTATGACGTGGGCGGCTTTGCCGGCTTTGGTGATGAGCCGGACCAGAAAGATGCAGCTCATTACATCGCCGCTGTCTACCAGAGCGGCTTAACCCTGCCCGACCGCGACTATTACCTGAGCACGGATGCACACATGGTGGAGATCCGTACGAAGTACCACGCCTACATCGTGACGCTGATGAAGCTTGGAGGCGTTACTCCCGAGACAGCGGAGACCACGGCAACCGACGTGCTGCGCATCGAAACAGCCCTCGCGCAGGCGAGTATGCCGCGCGATCAGATGCGCGACCCGGACAACATCTACCACCCCATGCCGGTGGCGCAGTTAAGCGCCTTGACGCCTGCATTCGAGTGGACGGCATTTTTCAAGGCGAGCAAAGCGCCCGCGTTTACGCGCATCAACGTGGCCCAGCCGAATTTCTTCAAAACCATGAACGCGCTCATCGACAAAGAGCCGCTGCCTGCACTCAAGAACTACCTGCGTTTCCAAACCATCGACGGTACCGCAACTCGCCTGTCCACGCAGCTGGACGACGCACATTTCCAGTTTCATGAGCAGGTGCTCAACGGCCAGGCACAGGAAGAAGCTCGCTGGAAACGCTGCACGGTAAGCACAGACGGAGCGCTCGGCGAAGCCGTGGGACAGGACTGGGTCAAACAGAATTTTCCTCCTGAAGCCAGGCAGAGCATGGAAACCCTGGTCGCCAACTTAAAAGATTCGCTGCACGCGGATATTGCCGGTCTCCCCTGGATGTCGGACCCGACCAAGAAGGAAGCCGAGTTGAAGCTAAGCCAGTTCCGCCAGAAGATCGGCTATCCGGACAAGTGGCGCGACTACTCCGCGATTCAGGTAGAGCCCGCGGACTGGTTCGGTGACTCGCACCGGGCCGCGGTATTTAATAACACCTTTGCGATCCATCACATCGGCAAGCCGGTCGATGAAAGCGAATGGGGTATGACGCCGCCCACGGTCAACGCCTATTACAACGGCTCTATGAACGACATCAACTTTCCCGCAGGCATCCTGCAACCGCCCTTTTACCAGCTCGGCATCGACCCGGCAGTGAACTACGGCGGCATCGGCGCAGTCATCGGGCATGAAATGACGCACGGCTTCGATGACGAGGGTTCGCGCTTTGACGGTATCGGCAATAAGCGGGACTGGTTTACGCCTAAGGACCGCGCGAAGTTCGACGGGCGTACCGGCTGCGAAGTGAATGAGTACGGCAGCTTTGAGC
>CAXSHS010000134.1:0-6212 GCA_964237325.1 uncultured Acidobacteriaceae bacterium
GCATGAACATCAATCTCAATCTCGCCACACGGCCCTACATCGAGCTGCGCTCGGTCTATACGCGGTTGCGGGTGGCCGCAGTCGCGCTTGCTGTGCTCGCACTGCCCATGTTGCTTGTCATTCACTCGGCAGAGACCAAGGCGCGGCTTGCCGAGGCACGCGTGCAGCAATTGCAGAACAATATCGCGCTGCTACGCCAGCAGCAAAGTCGGGCGCGGCAGCTGGCAGTGGAAGGCCCCAATGCCAGTGTGATTGCTGAAGCTGCCTTTCTCAACGATCTGTTCCGCCGCAAGTCCTTCTCCTGGACAGCGACTATGAGTGACCTTGAAAATACACTCCCTTATGGCGTGCAGGTCGACACCATTCAGCCCGTGATCGCGCCTGACGGGCATGTCACCATCCGCATGCGCGTGACCGGCGCGCGCGAGCATACGGTCGATCTCATTCGCAATCTTGAGCACTCGCGCCACTTTGTCGGAGCCAGGCTAGTAACCGAAGGGCTTGCGGACCAGAGCGCGGCGGGGCAGACGCGGCGAGTCAACACCGGCTTCAACCCTGAAGCAAACGCAGGCGGCGTGAATGATGTAAATTTTGACATTCAAGCGGAGTACCGGCCCCTGCCGAACTCGCATGACCAAGCAGGCGTGCGCGCCTCGGAGCCTAGAGCAGTAGCAACAGCCACACAGGCGCAGCCTGCCACTTCCAACCCCGGCGGCCTGCCGATGAAATATCGCGCCGCCAAGCCGATTCCAGGCCGGCCTGCAGCTTCGGTGGTGCGCTAGTGTCTGCACTGATGTCAAGGCGCTCCAATCTCTACCTGTTTTCCCGTATCTTCACCAAGCTCAACGCCTATATCGCTGTAGGAGCACTGCTGCTGGTTTTCGACCTGGTACTGGCTACGCGGCTTATTGTGGCTTGGCACGACGGCCACAGCGATCAATCCACCGAATACACCAGTGACCTGGCAACCTACGCGCAGCTCAAGGCCCAGTCAGGTCGCCTGCAAGGACTGCCGGAGCAGCTTAGCGCCTCTCGCAAGGAAGCCGACAGCTTTGTCGCGGCTCGTATCTCGCCCAATAATTCAGCCCTGGTCACTGAACTCGGGACGATCATCGTGCGCGATCATGTGCGCCTCAGCCGGGCAACCTACCCGGCAGTACCGGCTATTCCAGGCATGGTACAGATGGGCATTGATGCAAACGTAACCGGCGAGTACCCGGCTATCATTCACTTCATCAACGACCTGGAACGCGACAGGAATCATGTCTTCTTCGTCATTCGGTCTATTGATCTGAACGGGCAGCAAGGGGGCGCAGTGAATCTGCGCATCCGTCTCACCTCCTATATGCGTTCCGATGCAGCCGACACTGCCGTCCTTCAGGCCGGGAGCCGTACTGCAGGCGCCGGAGCGGATTCAGGAGAGGTGCAGTAATGGCGCAGCTTACAGGCACCGGCACCGGCACCGGGGACAAGCGCAAACTTGCCCTTGCGGTGGTGCTAGGCATTGTTGTGCTGGCGCTGGCGGTACATACCATTTTTGGCGGTCCCGTCACTACTCCCCTGCCCTCAGCTGTACCGGTGAGATCGGTGAATGCTACGGCGGCACCGGCAGCTTCCAATACGCGCTCCGTTAGCGGCGTTGCAGTCACCGGTGCCTCCATTGATCCCTCGCTGCACCCGGAGCTGATGGCGGAAAATGAGAATTACCAATACGCAGGCAGCGGCCGCAACATCTTTTCGCAAACTTCAGCACCGCCGCCGCGCAGCGTTGCCATTGAGGAAGTCAAAGCACCGATACGGCCATTTTCGCAGCAGCCGCCTCCGAGTACAGGCCCACCTCCGCCGCCTGCTATCGATCTAAAATTTTTCGGCTTTGCCGCGCGAAAAAATGGTTCCCGCCGAGCTTTTCTGACCCACGGCGACGATGTATTTGTCGCCTCGGAAGGGGATGTGGTGAGCCATCGGTACCGGGTAGTCCGCATTACGCCGACCTCCATTGATGTTGAGGATATGGGCTACCATAATACCCAGACATTGCCTCTGGTTTTAAATTGAAATCATGAGGAACCGGCGTATGTTCGTTTTCCATGATCCCGACGCACAACGCTCTTGCGGTAGCCCACCCGCAAGCGAAGACGGCTACATCCTTCTGGGAGTTATCTTCTTTGTCGCACTGGTGACCTTGTCGCTTGCCATTGCGGTGCCGCGGATCGCCTCCGCAATTCAGCGCGACCGCGAGGTAGAAGCCGTGCAGCGTGGCTTGCAGTACAAGCGTGCCATCCGGCTATATTACAAGAAGTTCAACAGCTATCCCTCCTCGGTTGACCAGCTGGTGAAGACAAATGAAATCCGCTTTCTGCGACGTCGCTATCTCGACCCGCTAACCGGTAAGGACGACTGGAAACTGATCCATTACGGCCAGGCGCACATCCGGCCTCTCGGCTTCTTCGGTCAACCGCTCTCGGCGTTCGGCTCCTCGACAAATTTAGCGGGAGCCACGCCGATCGGCAGTAGCGGCGCAGCCGGGTTTGGCAGTTCAGGTGGCAGCTCCGGGTTTGGCGGCAGCAGCTCCGGCTTTGGTGGAAGCGGAGCAGGCAGCTTTGGCGGCAGTGGCTCAGGCGCGTCTACTGGCCTGGGTGGAAGCACGGGCGGTACACCGGTAGGGGGTGGCGGCTCTATCGGGCTTTACGCAGCCGATGGCGGAGATGGTACTGCTTCAGGAGGTGCAACAGGTACAGGTGCCGGAAGCAGTCTAGGCGGTGCAAGCTCTTTTGGAGGCACCGGTTCTCCCGGCCAAGGTACCGGTACGGCAGCGCAAAGCGGCTCAGGCTTTGGCGGTAGCGGACTTGCAGGCAGCAACAGCGGGACCAATGGTCTCGGCTTCAACCCCAGCAACACGCTCGGTAGCGGAACCCCGATTGTTGGGGTAACCCTGCCGAAAGACAAGACAACGATTGTGGCCTTTCGGCTGCAGGACCACTACACCAAATGGGAGTTTGTGTATGACCCGGCGGAGGAGCAGGCGCAAGCCGGGGCTCTTGGCAGCGGTGGCAACACAGGGTTGAATGGCAGTGCTACGGGCGCAGGCGGCGTTGGAACTGGAGCCGGCAGTGGCCTGGGCGGCAGCAACTCCGGTTTCGGCAGTTCAGGTTTTGGAGGTACGGGTAGCGGCTTCGGCGGCGGCAGCTCCTCCGGTTTTGGCGGAGGAAATTCCGGCGTTGGCGGAGGAAATTCCGGCGTTGGCGGAGGAAATTCCGGCTTCGGCAGTTCAGGTTCGTCAAATGGAGGTAGCCCCTTTAGTGGAGGTTTCGGCTCCGCCGGACTTGGCTCTTCCGGCTCCAGCGGTGGATCTCCACCAAGCGGGTCCGGCTCCTCGACTCCAAATTAGCCTGACTCATTCTTTAAGCAAATAGAAAACCCGCCGAGAGGCGGGTTTCTTCAATCCGTAGAATTTCAAATCGGAACTAAACGCTAAAGGAAGAGCCGCAACCGCACGTGCTCTTGACTGCGGGATTTTCAAACTTGAAGCCGGCTGCCTCCAGAGTCTCGACATAATCCACTACACAACCGTTTAGATACATCAGCGATGTGGCATCAACAAATACCTTCAAATCTTCAAACCGGATCACTTTGTCCATCATGCCGGCCTGATTCTCAAAGGACATAGAGTACTGGAAGCCCGAACAGCCGCCGCCTACCACGCCAATACGCAAACCAGCTGGAAGGGGATCTTGCGTTGCCATAATCTCGCGAACTTTGGCAGTTGCGGAGGGCGTCAGGATGACTGCGGTGGGGGTCTTGAACTCTGTTGTTTCCGGTGCGGCGATTGCAGTGGCCATCATCTTCTCCTTGGGCATTAGCGCGCCCACTGACTACTCAAGTGTAGCGCAGCGGCTTCATTTTATTCGTGGAACAAATTGCGAATGTGATATATCAGATGACCGGTGCACTTCATCTGACGCAGAAAATACCGGCAGGTCTCAATCGGATGTAAGCTGGGCGGCGATCGCACTCCGCCCGGTCACAATCTCTTATCGGGGATCGTCCGGACTGCTTCAGTTCGCCCTTTCTACGATTTAGTACGCAGCAAATCTAGCCTGTAAACGATGCCGCAGCAACTAATTGTCCGTGTGCAAAGCTTCAACCGTACCGTGGCTCTCCATCGTAAGATGGATATCGCGGTCGCGCATCAGTAAAGTGCTTGCATCCTTCATGCCCCACTTTACATAGGGTACTGTAAACTGTGTATTCAAAACGACTTCGCTTCCAGTTCTTACGGCATTGACATCTACAGCAAGAGGGTGGTCCTGACCATGAATGGTAAAGATGCCTTCAAGCTTCAGGTGCGCTTCCCCATTCTTGACCGGCATGCTGCCGGTCACCTTTTCAGGATGGAAAAAGATGCCGGGATACTTCGCGCTTTCAAGGACCTCTCCCCCAATCTTCTTGTCGAGCTTGGGATCATTGCTTTTTTCTGACTCGGCATCAACGAGGATTTCACCCTGTGCCACACCGGACTTACTATCAAGTGCAAACAGGCCGCCTTTGAGCTGGAATGTGCCGTGAACGCGCTTGATACTGCCCGCGCTGAAGGTAATGGTAGTACGTAGCGGGTCCAGGTGGATAGATGTGCTCGCCGAGGCGGCATCCTGTGCCCAAAACGCAGGGGAGGCGGCAGCCAGCAGGATGGTGCAGAAGAAACCCCGTACTCTCACCAGATTCAAAACTTGTCTCACGTCGTCTCGCGGACTAAACCAGGATATTGTGACTCTCTGCGCGACAGTATCATGACCCGAACGTTCACAGTGCGAGTACACGCCCCAGGCTCGCGGCATGTTCGGCAGACTCAACCGTCTGCGCCATGAGCGTTGCAATGGTCATGGGGCCCACGCCGCCGGGCACGGGCGTGTAGGCATGAGCACGCTCCAGCAAGCTCGGTGAAAGCTCCACATCGCCCGCGGCAGGCTTGCCGCCGATGGCAGCATGGTAGCCCGCATCTACCACGACCACGCCGTCCGATAGCCACTCCGCACGTACATACTCCCGCTGACCGAGCGCTGCCACCACAATGTCGGCCTGGCGCAAGTGCAGGCTGATGTCCCTAGTGTGCCGATGGCAGAGTGTGACTGTGCAGTTTGCGTGATCGAGCATGGTCGCCATGGGGCGGCCCAGAATGGCGCTACGTCCAATCACTACAGCTCGCTTACCATGCAGAGTGATGCCGTAGTGCTCGAGCAGCCGCATGATCCCCGCCGGTGTTGCCGAGCCGAAGGCAGGCTCTTTCATAGACATGCGGCCGAATCCTAGGGTTGTGACCCCGTCTACATCCTTGTCCAGCGCGATGCGGTCGAAGCACTCCCGCTCGTTGATGTGTTCAGATACCGGGTGCTGTAGCAGGATACCGCGCACGCGCGGATCGAGATTCAACTCGTCGATAACGGCCAGCAGTTCGTTCGTGCCGGTTTCGGCGGGCAGCGCAATCGGCAGTGACTCCATGCCGACACGGCGGCAGGCGTTGCCTTTCATGCGGACATACGTTGCCGACGCAGCATTGTCGCCGACCAGGATAGTTGCCAATACCGGGGGCGAGCTCACAGTGCCTTGCCGCAATCGTGCTACACGCTTTTTCAACTCCACTTCAAGCTCGCTTGCGAGCACCTTGCCGTCAAGAATTATCGCTGCCATGCCACCAGTGTATGCAAGCTTTCAGCTTCCGACACTGACGCTCCCCCCATGACGGATGTCCGCGCCGTCGATCCAAAAGATTACATCACTTGCGATGTTGGCTGCATGGTCGGCGATGCGCTCCAGGTTGCGCGAGATGATGATGGTTTGCAATAACTGCTCGGCTACGGCTGACTCCTCGGCAATAAGCGCCACCAGCCGTTCGTGCGTGATGCGGTTCAGCCGGTCGATCTCATCGTCCATGGCGATCACTGATTTAGCCAGCCGTGTGTCACCCTCAAGCAGCGCCTGCAGCGCGCCGCGAATCATGGCGCGAGCCAGCTCCCTCATACCTGCGATGTCGGCAGGGATGGCAATGGCCGGCATCAGCGTAAGCTGCAGAGTGCGCTGCGCGATGCTCATGCACTGGTCGCCGATGCGTTCAAGGTTGCCGTTGATCTTGATGACCGCGAGGATGAAGCGCAGGTCGACCGCCATGGGCTGCTCCTGCGCCAGCAGCTCATAGCTCATTTCATCCACCTCGCGGT
>CAXSHS010000135.1:0-6004 GCA_964237325.1 uncultured Acidobacteriaceae bacterium
GGTGCGAGCGGAACTGCACGCCTTCTTCACTGATCTTGCGCAGCGAAGCAAGCGAAAACACCTGGTAGCCGCCGGAATCGGTCAACAGAGGCCGATCCCAGCTCATGAACCGGTGAAGCCCGCCCATGCGCTCGATGGCCTGGTGGCCGGGGCGCAGGTACAAGTGGTACGTATTGCCCAGAATGATGCCCGCACCGGGTTGTTCGCCTGCTTTAGCGGCTTCGGGCGCACCCAGGGTTTCCAGCACATCCTGCGGCACGGTCTTGACGGTGGCCGCCGTGCCCACCGGCATGAAAACCGGTGTTTCAACCGTGCCATGCGGCAGGTGCATGCGCCCGCGCCTGCCGCCGTCTGGGCTCGGCGGAGATGCCTCAAACTGCAAACTCATAGCTAAGTGTAGCCAGCCGGGTATAACGGGCCAGGCTCTCCAGGCTGCTGCGGGTACTTCTGTAGCCTGCGTTACTACCGCGCAAGGCAAACAGCCGATACGTTTGTATCGACCATGCATGAGGCAAGATTGAATCGCGTAAAATGGAACAGAAGCACGGCAGCTGCACTTTTATGCATTTTGACGGCAGGGGTATGCACCACACCGGCCTCATGCCCACTTTGAGCCCGCGACCTGCAAAATTCATTTTCCCCCGCACAGGAGATTGCTGAAGGTCAGAAAGTCACTCTGACGGTATATAGCCAGCAACCCGTGCTGCCGGAGAATGACCCGATAACCCGATACATACAGCAGCTGGGAGCCAGGCTGGTACAGTCTGCTCTCATGGTGTCAGGGATTATGCAGCAATGGCCGTTCAACTTCCATATGGTGGCTAGCGAAGACATCAACGCGTTTGCCCTGCCGGGCGGTGCGATACCTGTGAACCCGGGCACGGTGCAAGCCGCGAAAACAGAAGCACAGCTTGCCGGGATCATGGCGCACGAGACTTCGCACATGGTGATGCGCCACTCCACCTGCAACCTGACCAAGCAGCGCGGTCACAGTCTGTTCTACGGTCTAGGGGCTATCGGCTCAGCGGTGCTGCTAGGCAACGGGGCAGCTGGGCAGCTGGCGCAAACCGGTTTAGGTTATGGTCAAAGCCTCGATTTCCTCCACATGTCGCGCGGTGACGAGCAGCAGGCAGACCTGCTGGGTACCGACATCCTGTACAACACGGGCTATGATCCGCGCGGGCTACCGCAGTTCTTTAAGATCATTCGCGGCAAGTACGGCGCAGGCGGCGCGCAGTTTCTCAGCGACCATCCAAACGCCGGCAATCGTACCGAATATGTGGATGCAGAAATTGCTACCCTGCCCCGCAGGCAATCGCCGCTGGTGACCAGCGATGCTCTCAAGCAAAACCACGCTATAGCGATGCAGCGCAAGCCGCTAACCGCGAAGGAAGTACAGGCAGGCGCTTGGAAAGGAAGCGGACTGTATGCGACCGTGCCAGGCAGCAACGGCGGAGTGATCGCCAAACCCGCTTCAGCCAAGCCGTAGCGTTGATGCGGCTCATCGGTTTTCAGGGCTCTAATCTACGCAGTAGCTTTAGCGCAGTATCAACATGCAAAGGTACTCGTAAGTGTTTATTACGTGGGACGCCTACACAAGCCTATACGGACAAGAAAAGCTGCCGTGGTATATATCTCGGCATGCTCACGCGCCTCCTTACCCTTTCACTGGCTGCACTTGCAGCTGCCCCTCTGCTTGCACAGCCGCACCCGCGTGATGTTGAAATCAAACGGGAGGCACATGACGCAGACACACTCGCTTGGTGGCACCGGACGGAGGCGCTGGCAAACGACGCTATGGCCGGCCGTGAACCCGGCACTCCTGAGTATGAGCGTGCCGCGCAGATGGTCGCCGCAGATTGGAAAGCAGCCGGCCTGCAGCCGGCCGGGGAAGCCGGCACCTACCTGCAGCCCGTACCGCTGCACAAGCTAGACCTAAGCCCGGCAGGTACGGAATTTACTTTGGAGCAGGCGGGCGCAAAGCCGGTGCCGCTGCGTAACCTCGAGCAGATTGCCGTGCGGCTCACTTCGTCAACCCCGGCTAGCTTCCATGCGCCTCTGGTATGGACAGGCTATTGCGAGCCAGCGCAGCTGGCTGCCACGCCGCGGCTTGCCGGGGCCATCGCGGTCTGCTTCCGTCCGCACCTGGGTCGTGCAAATACCGGCACCAACGCCGCGTTGCTGGCCGCGCATGCCGCCGGGGTGCTGCTGGTCGATGACCCATCAGAGCCGCTGGAGCCGCCTCGCTGGCCTCTGCCTACAGCGCGTGTGGTCACACTGCGCGTCTTAGATACAGCCAGTGAGCCTGCCGCGAACAGGTCCCCTACGCCCTCCCCTTTGACACTGCGGTTGAACTGGGAGGCGCTGCCTGCCGTGCTGGTTAAGTCCGGGCATACCGCGTCGGAACTGCTGACTGCCGCAAAGAACCAAGCTGCCATGCCAAGCTTTACGCTTACCACTACGCTAGCTGCCAAGCTGCACATCACTACGCGCGACTTCTCCGCAAGCAATGTGCTGGCCGTGCTGCCGGGCACACGGTTGCCGGATGAGTACCTGGCCGTGTCAGCCCATCTGGACGGCTATGGACGCGGCGAGCCGGTAGCGGGTGATGCCATCTACAACGGCGCACTCGACGATGCCGGGTACGTTGCGCTGCTGGAGCAGTTGGCAGCAGGCCATGTTGCCGATTTGCGTAGCAGCAGAGGCCTTGCTCGCTCGGTGCTCTTCTGCGCATTTACAGGTGAGGAGGAAGGACTACTCGGCTCGTACTGGTTTACCAGGCACCCTACGGTGCCGATCGACCACATTGTCGCGGACATCAACCTGGACCAGCTACGGCCGCTGTTCCCGTTGAAAGCCCTGACAACACTGGCTGTGGAGGATTCGACGCTGGGCGCTACCGTGCGCACGGTAGCGGCAAAGCGGCACATTGAAGTCCGTACCGACCGAGAGCCGGAACGCGGGCTGCTGCACCGCTCGGACCATTGGCCGTTCATGCAGGCGCAGGTGCCCGCTGTGGGGTTTATCTTCGGCTATGACCCCGGTACCGAAGCCGAGCGGCGTTATCGGCAGTGGTACCAGGTGGACTACCACCGGCCACAAGACGACTTGAATCAACCGGTTGACTTCAAAGCTGCGCGCGACTTCAATGCCTTTTTCTTTGCGGTAGTAACAGCTGTTGCCGACGGACCAAAACCGGCATGGCTACCGGTTGGTGCAAAAGATCATCCCAAAGCTACAGATGTACCTTGAAATTTTATGAAGGTGGAGCTATGAACAACAGGATCATAGAAACCGGGCTTGAGGCATAAGGAGCAAACGCGTCGGCCTCAGGGCGTTCGCGATAGGTGCGCTCGCAGCCGGTGCGGTGGCCATGGGTGCCGTAACGATAGGTGCGTTGGCAATTGGAGCCTTGGCAGTAAACCGCCTGCTGGTGCTTGAAGGCGAAGTGCGACACCTCAGAATTAGGAAGTTTGAAGTAGATGACTTGACCGTGAAAAAGCTCAACATATAAGAGCAGCAACCGTGATGACATAGAAATTTTTAGACTATAAACCTCTTATAAATGAAGTTTTTATTTGTACTATTTGAAAAGTAGGCCACCTACCTTCCAAACGGATACTAAGTATAGGGTCGTGCGCCATACTTACGTTGCCCTACCATGACCTTATTTACGCTGGCATTCTCATCAAAGTGGATGTCAAGTCCTTGATGAAGCACAGCGGCATCATTGAATCTTATGTATTAACCTCAAAATCTTCCCTCAACTGTGATGGAGACAAGCATGAGGCGGAGGTTCCATGCACACACATCCAGGTACTTACAATTATTGCAGCAGCTGCTTTCAGCTTGCCGTGCACGGCTCAAAACAATAACTCAGGCCTAAATGGTTCCGGGCAGACAAACAGGAGCGGGTCCGCCAGTAATGGTAACAATCAAGGTAATGGTAGCAACCAAGGCGGCATAGCCGGTGCAATCCGTAACGGCTTGAGCGACAACAATGGCAGCAACTCGAACGGAAGCAATCAAAACAGAAGTGGCCAGAACGGAAATCAAGGCACGTAGAACGGCTCGAACCGGAATGGCTTTAACCAGAACGGGTCCAACTAGAACCATAATGGGAACCAGAACGATTTTGACCAGAACGGCAATTGCGGCGGGAATCCAGACGGTAACTCCAACCAGTTCGGCAGCGTTAACGGGAACTCAAACGGTAGCAACACCAACAATGGAATGACAGGGCACCACCATTACAAGAAACACTCCTCAACTGCCCAGCAGTTTTTGCCACAATCTTACTAAACCCATGCAATAAGACTTAGAAGAATTCTGCAACTGCTTGTAGTTATGGGTACGTATACATTGGTTGCGCAAGACATAACATGAAATGACTGAAGGTAACCGCATAAACATTGGTAGAACTTTGCGATTGCACACTAAGATATTTTCAATCTTGATTTCCAAAATTGTGAAGTGTTCTAGCTCGACAGCTCTTCCTGTAGCTGCGTCAGCATCCGGTTCAGGTCCTTGTCCGCCCGGCGCTGGTCTTCAATTTTTGCGATCGAATGCATCACGGTCGTATGGTGTTTATTGCCGAACTGGCGGCCGATCTCGGGCAGGCTGGCCTCGGTCATCTGCTTAGCCAAGAACATCGCGATCTGCCGCGGCACCACAATGGCGCGCGAGTTGTTCTTTGCTTTAAGCTCCGTTACGCGCATGCCGAACTGATCGGCAACTGCGCGCTGAATCGCTTCAATGGTGATCTTACGCACTTGCGTATCGATGAACTGCTTGAGACAGAGCTGCGCAGTAGTCAGCGACATTTCAACGCCGTGCAGTTTGCACCATGCAAACAACCGCGTCAACGCACCTTCAAGCTCCCGCACATTCGTACGGATGTTTGAGGCGACAAACAGGGCGACATCGGTCGGCAATTCCAGCTCTTCCGTCTCCGCCTTCTTTTGAAGGATCGCAACTTTAGTTTCAAGGTCAGGCGGCTGGATGTCAGCGATCAGACCCCATTCAAAACGCGAGCGCAGCCGGTCTTCAATCTCAGGCAGTTCTTTGGGCGGCCGGTCGCTGGCAATCACAATCTGCTTGCCGGTCTCATGTAGGGTATTGAACGTGTGGAAAAACTCTTCCTGCGTGCGCTCTTTTTGCGCCAGAAACTGAATATCGTCAATCAGCAACAAGTCCACTGATCGGTACTTGTCGCGGAAGCTGGTCATTTTGTCATAGCGCAGCGAGTTGATCATCTCGTTCGTAAACTTCTCGCTTGACACGTAGCAAATGGCGGCGTTGGGTTGGCGACGCTTCATTTCATGGCCGATAGCCTGCATCAGGTGGGTTTTACCCATACCCACGCCGCCGTACAGGAACAGCGGATTGTAGGCTTTGGCCGGTGACTCGGCGACAGCTGCTGCTGCGGCGCGGGCAAACTGGTTGCCGGTGCCGCCCACAAAGGCGTCAAAGGTATAGCGCGGGTTGAGATGCGCGGCAGAGTTCCAGTCAAAACGGCCCTGCTGCGGCGCCCCCGCGTTCCCGCGGGCATTGGCATTCTCCATCGCCTGAGGTTTGCTCTGTGCAGCATCCCCGTCCTCATCCGCGCGAGCTCCATTTACGATTCCATGGCTACCCTCACTACTGGTTCGCGCAGAACCCGGTGGGAACCTGCCATCTTGTGTCGCGGAGTGGCTCTGCAAATGGCTCTGCGGCTCAGGAGACACAAAATCGACCCGCTCATATGGGAGTCGCAATGTATCAAGCGCCTCACCGATGAGATCGGCATACCTTTCGCCGATACTCTGAAATTTGACCGTGGGCACGCGCACTACCAGCACCTTGCCGTCGGTATGGCTGAACAGTGTGGGCTTGAACCAGGTTTCATAAGCCTGCCGGTTGATCTTCTTCTGGAGCGCACCCAGAATGCGAACCCAGGGGTTCAACGGAGCGACGGGTGCGGCGGAGTAAAAGCTCATTCCAGAAAATCCTTACCAGCGAAATA
>CAXSHS010000136.1:0-5886 GCA_964237325.1 uncultured Acidobacteriaceae bacterium
TTTCTGAGAAACTATTGTCTGCTTACCTAGTTACTGCTTACCCCTTCTCCTCATGCCCGGTCGTCAATGCCAAATCCACTAACGTCCGCTGCTCCAACTCATGTGCCTTGGCGCTCCCGGTTGCGGGGCTGGCCGCGGCTGAGCGCTTGATTGAAAGTACCTGCCGGGTATGCACCAGGCGGCGCAGCCTGGGCATGACGTAGGACAGGGCACCCATATTTTCCGGCTCTTCCTGTACCCAGACCACTTCCCTTGCCTCAGGGTGCGCCTCAATAGCAGCTAAAATCTCTCCCTCCGGCCAGGGGTAGAGTTGTTCGACGAATACGATCGCTACCTGGCTATGTCCGCGTTTTTCGCGCTCCACGCGCAAATCATGGCCGATTTTGCCTGTACACAGCACCACGCGCCGGGTGTCTTCCACTGAAGCATCAGGCCGTACGTTCATGAACGAGGGCTGGCTGAAATCCTCAATGGGAGAGATCGCATCCGGGTGGCGCAGCATGCTTTTCGGTGTGAACACGATGAGCGGCTTACGCCACGGGCGCAGCATTTGACGGCGCAGCAGGTGGAAGTATTGCGCGGCGGTTGATGGCTGGCAAATTTGCATATTGTCATGGGCAGCGAGCTGCAAATAGCGCTCCATGCGTGCGCTTGAGTGCTCCGGCCCCTGGCCTTCATAGCCGTGCGGCAATAACAGAGTGACATGGGCGAGCAGGCCCCACTTGTCCTCACCGGAACTGATGAACTGATCGATGATGATCTGTGCACCATTGGCAAAGTCGCCGAACTGGGCTTCCCACAGGATCAGCGTCTCCGGGTAATCGCGGCTGTAGCCGTACTCAAAGCCGAGCACGCCTGCCTCGGAAAGCGCGGAGTTATATACCTCGAAACGTGCCTGGCCGGGGCTGACGTGTTGGAGCGGAATCCAGGGCTGCTCGGTCTCCGTATCGATCAGCACGGAATGGCGCTGGTTGAAGGTACCGCGTTCAGAATCCTGTCCGCTGAGGCGCACCGGGGTGCCTGCCTCAAGCAACGAAGCAAGTGCAACAGCTTCGGCCATGCCATAGTCAAACAAGCGCTGACCCTCGGCCATTTCCGCACGCTGCTCCAGTAACTTGCGCAGCTTGGAGTGGATATGAAAACTCTGCGGGTACTGACACAAACGGCTACCGAGACGGGTAACTTCGTTCCGGCTCAAGCCGGTTTCGCGCTCGTAATCCAACTTGTACCGTCCGCCTTTATAGGGCGACCAGTATTCAGGCAAGTTGGCCAGCACAGCTACTTGCTGAATTTCAGTGGCAGCGCGCTGCGCTTCGGTCAGCTCTCCCTGCACGGCATGGATTTCAGAGGCTGCATCCACACCGAGGCGCTTCGCATAGATTTCAGAAAGCGGCGGGTGGTTCTTGATGCGCGCGTAACGCAGCGGCTGCGTAATGGTGGGATCATCCACTTCCGAGTGGCCATGGCGGCGGTAGCCGATCAAATCGACAACTACATCGGTCCCGAACTCGTAGCGATAGTCGATAGCGAGAGTAGCGATGCGCAGTACGGCTTCCGGGTCCTCAGCATTGACATGGAAGACCGGGATGGGCAGGCGCTTGGCTGCGTCCGAAGCAAAGCGGGAGGAACTGGCCTCAGCCGTATCTGCAGTAAAACCGATCAGGTTATTGACAATGACATGGACCGTGCCGCCGACTGTGTAGCCGGGGATATTGCTCAAGTTCAGCGTCTCAGCCGTTACACCCTGGCCGGCAAAAGCTGCATCCCCGTGAATCACAATTGGCAGCACCTGACGCATACCCTCTGCGCCCCCGATGCGGGTCTGCTTGGCACGAGTACGGCCCATGGCGACCGGGTTCACTGCCTCCAGGTGACTGGGGTTTGAGACCAGATGCAGTGACAGGATCACGCCCGCACGGGTGGGATAGGTGCCGGTGGCGCCTACGTGATACTTTACGTCGCCGCCGCCAAGGAAGGAGCGCGGGTTGACATCCTCAAACTTTGAAAAGATGTCGGCAGCTGCCTTGCGGAAGGTGTTAACCATTACGCTCAGCCGTCCGCGATGGCTCATGCCGATCACCGACTTGGTAGCACCCAATTCCGCCGCGCGTTGAAGCACTTCGTCCAGGAACGGAATCAGTGCAGTGACGCCTTCAAGCGAAAAGCGCTTGGTGCCGAGATAGCGGGACTGAATGACCTGTTCAAACAGGTCAGCGCGGATAAGCTGCGAAAGGGTGGTACGCTGCTCGGCCTGAGAAAGCTTGCGCGATGTCGCCTCCAGCCGTGCGGCAATCCACTCGCGGCGTACACGATGAGGAATGTGCATGAACTCTGCGCCGACCGTACCGCAGTATATGGCCTGTGCAGCGGCGACTTCCTCGCTGCTTGCATCTTCGGGTACATCCTCGGGCAGCTCCAGGGGAGAAAGCTCCTGCCCTAGCGGATCGAGCTGTGCCTGCAGGTAGCCCCAGCGGCGAAAGACATCCCAGACACGGCTGTTGGCGGTGCGGACGGAAGATGTGGAGGCGAGTTGCGCGGGTTCCAGGTGAGTTGCACTCATGGTGTCGTCAGGGGTCCTGTCTCAAAGCGGCATGGCTGCAAGGAGTAACGGCCCGCACCCATTCTACGCGCGTCCTTGCCGAGTTCCCATATACGGTTGCACTGTTCTTATGACGAAGGTGCCTTATCCGAAAATTCGTAGCAGAACCACGCCGTGGCCGGGTACAGAAACCGTATAGCTCCCATCGGTTGCTGTTACGTCGCGGTTGGCCCATATATCGTGTATTGTGGCGCCGGACGGTGCTTTTACGGCGGCAAGCGAGACGGTCACCGGCTGCGCGTCCCTGCTGCGATTGAACAAGCCGACTGCCACAGCACCACCGCTCAACGGGCGTGACCATACTTCCGCAGTACCCTCCTGCGAGACCCTGTCACCCTCCTGCCCAAGCGCGTCCTGATCGATAGCGATAGCGTCGCGGTTGGTCAGGATGGCGAGCGACGTAGGTGACATTCGGCTTAAATCGTTACCGGCAAGCAACGGGGCGGCCAGCAAAGCCCACAGGCTCATGTGCGTTCGATATTCATCCTCGTTCATGCCGCCGTTGCCGATCTCCAGCATGTCAGGGTCGTTCCAGTGACCGCCGTTCTGATCCCGACCGGCATCTCTACCAAGGCCGGCCTGGCCGAAACCGATTTCAGCCATGCGCCGGTAGGTGTCATCAATATCGCCGGTCGTGCGCCACAAATTGCCGCCTGCGGCCGCGCCCCACTTCCACACATCATCCCAGCCGTACTGGCACATGGAAAGCACAATGGGCCGCCCGGTCGCGAGCAGCGCTTTGTGCATCTTCTCGTATACGGCCCGGTCCATGGCCAGGCGCTGCGCCGCATTGGCAGCCATGGGCTTGCCTAGTTTTTTGTCCATCATGTTGCCGTAGGAGCACATGTCGTACTTCAGGTAATCGACTCCCCATTTCGCATAGGTTCGGGCGTCCTTTTTCTCATGCTTGTAGCTACCCGCGTAGTGCGCGCAGGTATAGGGGCCGGGCGAGGAGTAGATGCCGAGCTTCAACCCTTTGCCGTGGACGTAATCGGCCAGCGCCTTCATGTCAGGAAACTTGCTGTTACCCCGGATGTTTCCGCGCAAGTCGCGCTTGCCCTCCCAGGTATCGTCGATGTTCACGTATACGTAACCGGCATCGCGCATGCCGGTAGCGACCAGGGCGTCCGCAGCGGCGCGTACATCGGCATCGGTCACCTTGCCGGCGAAATGGTTCCAGCTGTTCCAACCCATGGGCGGGGTAGTCGCCAGGGTGATGTCGGGAGTTTGCGCCGCAAGCGGCAGGGCGTGCACCGGGGCAAGGATGTACAGCATGCACAAGGCTTTATTCAACATGGAGGGAAGCTCCTACGTGGAATGGTAGCGCGTAGGGAGGCTCCGCAATCTGTCGAAATCAGTTCCGGGCTGCCGACGGCAAGCCGCATCGAACCATGCATGGCACATCAGGGATGGAAGACGTTCGGGGTCGCAGCGGGAGCATTTGGACTTGCCAACATCGTGCTGCGTACATGGCGGCGGTTCCCGGTACGCGGCAAAACGGTACTGATTACAGGCTCCTCACGCGGCTTCGGCCTCGCTCTGGCAGAACGCTTTGCGCGAGCCGGTGCGCGGGTGGTGCTGACCGCGCGCGACGGAGAAGCTTTGGAGCGGGCAGCAGATTTGCTTATCGAGCGTAAAGCCGTGCACGAGGCAGACCTGCTGGCCCTGCCCTGCGATCTGCGCGAGAACGACGAAGTGCTGCGCCTGATCAAGCGGGTGGATCTGGAATGGGGCGGTCCGGTGGACGTGCTGGTAAATAACGCGGGCGTAATTTCCGTCGGCCCGGTCGAGTCGCAGCCTCTGGCAGCGTATGAAGACGCAATCCGCAGCAACTATATGAGCATGGTGCAGGCTTCGCTCGCCGTGCTGCCGGGGATGCTGGCGCGCGGCGACGGAGCTATTGTCAACATCACTTCTATCGGCGGCAAGATTGCCGTGCCGCACCTGCTGCCTTACTCCGGCAGCAAGTTTGCCGCTGTAGGTTTTTCCCAGGGTTTGCATGCGGAGATGCGAGGCAAAGGCGTACGTGTGACTACTGTGACGCCGGGCCTGCTGCGTACCGGCTCTCCGAAACATGCCAAGGTGGTAGGTAAGCGGGCTGAAGAGTTCCGCTGGTTCAACCTGGGCGATTCCCTGCCGGGAGTTTCCCGCGATGCGTATGCGGCGGCAGATCGGGTATTGCGCGGGGTTGAAACTGCGGAGACAGAGTTCAGCATTACGCCCCAGGCAGCGCTTGCGGCGCGGCTGGGACAGCTTTCCCCTGTTGTCACAGCATGGATTTCATCACTGGCAAACCGGGCATTGCCTGAAGGTAATGAGGAAGACCAACCGCTGCCGGGCAGCACAGCTACTTATAAGGACGTACGTTCACTCACTGGCTTCGGACGTGACGCGGAAAAGCGTTGGAACGAAGAATAAGCACATATGAAAGGGGTGCGTCTTCGCACCCCTTTCATGTTAAGCCGCGCTTGCCTGCAACCCTTTCGGAACCAGGTCGCCTGTACGGCCGCCTTCGACCCATGGGTCAATTACGACCTTGGTACAGCCATATTTCTTATCGCGGAAGATACGGAAGGCCTCTGGAATCTCTTCCATCCCGATGCGGTGCGAGATGATGAAGCTCGGGTCCAACTCGCCCTTTTCGATGCGGCCCAACAGCGGCTGCAGGTAACGCTGCATGTGTGTCTGGCCCATCTTCATGATGATGCCTTTACCGAATGCCGCGCCGAATGGAACCTTGTCGATGAGCCCGCCATAAACGCCCGGAAAGGACACCGTGCCGCCCTTGCGCACAGCCAGGATCGCCTGCCGCAGTACCGTGGGTCGGTCAAAGGAAAGCTTCACAGCCTGCTGCGCGCGGTCGTAGAAACCGGCCAGCGTGCTCGCATGCCCTTCCAGGCCCACGGCATCGATGGCTGCATCCGGACCCTGGCCGCCGGTCAGTTCCCGCAGACTCTCCAGCACGTCAAACTTTGAGTAGTCGAGCGTCTCTGCACCAATCTGCTTCGCAAGCGCAAGCCTCTCCGGAAAGCGATCAATGACGATGACGCGCTTGGCTCCGAACATAAACGCGCTGGCAGCGGCGAAAATACCTACCGGCCCCGCGCCCCACACTGCAACCGTGTCACCTTCCTTGATGTCGGCATTCTCCGCGCCCATGTAGCCGGTTGGGAAGATATCCGTGAGGAACAACAGCTTCTCATCCGACAGGTCGTTCTCGATTTTGAGCGGCCCGACATCAGCAAACGGCACCCGCGCATACTGTGCCTGGCCCCCGGCGTAACCGC
>CAXSHS010000137.1:0-5829 GCA_964237325.1 uncultured Acidobacteriaceae bacterium
GTGAGAATGAATCCCCACGTTAGGAATGTCATCACAACTGCAAATCCTGCCATCACGGCATTCTACTTCTTGGCATGAAATTGGCTACGCTAAGCACTCGTTCTCAACATGAGTAATAACAAGTCGCATTAGCGGAAGTTTGCCGGCGTGCCATCAGAAACGACCGATGCTGTTGAAAAACTCGGGATTAGTCTCGCAGGGCGACATTTTGGGGAATATTTTAGGTCAATGGCCTGCTACTGATCGCTCCTAGGGAATCCTGACGCTTCGCTTTTTCGGCAACTCAGCTTAAGCAGAGTTTTCAACAGCATCGACCGTTAACGGTTTGAAGGAATAATCCACGATCCCACCGTGAAGAACAAGCCGCAACAAACAAAGAGGATTCCTAACCAGGAACCGCGAACCGGCAGCTCAAGCCAGCGTTGAGAGACATTTATCAGAAGTACGATGCCTACCAGAGAAGTCACCAGTCCGGCAGCGCCCACCGCAGTATCGTTGCTTATCTTCTCCTCCGCCAGAAAGCCTGAAAAACAGGACTTGGCGCCTTCTGCAGCTTCATCTATGCGGATAGATCTTTATGCTTCCTATTCGGTGTAACACTCATTCCACACGCAAATGCTTCCTACTCAACGGATGAAACATTGTTGTTCTAAGAGCGAGAAAATAGTAAGCACAAGAAACCAGGCGTCCGTCCAGGCGCTACTTTGATCTCTGTGGTTTCTGTTTAGCGCGTTTCCGTCCCGTAAGGAAGAAAGCCTTCAAGCCAGGCAAGATAATCACGTGGGGCTCTGCCGCAGGAACCGTGTACGTTGTAGGGTGGAAAGCAAGTCGAGGAGCGTAGCCGATGTCCATGTTGAAGCATTGCCGCTTACCTAGCGCGACTCTCCTCGCCGGGCGCGTCAGCCGCACCCCCGGGCAGGCCCGATGAGCGGGCAGGCGCGCGTGAGCCTGGGCGGCAGCCCGCTGGAAGAGGCGATCCTTCTCAAGGTGGAGGTGAACCAGTGTCTCAATCAGCACTGGTTCGCGAAGCTGGAGTGCCGCGACACGCTCGACCATCCAATCCCCGGCGAAGACATGCTGGGCCAGCCTTGCCGGATCAGCATCGTGGCCGAGGATGGGACCGAGCACGTCACTTTTGATGGCATCGTGATCGATGTTTCACTGACCCGAGAGATTTGGGGCAGCTCGACCGCCGTGGTGCAGGCAGCCTCCCCGAGCTGGGCCATGGACCGGTCGCGCCGCAATGCATACTTCCCAACGGGCGAGCTCGCCTCCATCGCGGGCCAGCTTGCTGGAGGGCTGCCCCTCAACTGCGCGCTCGCCTCGGCAAGCCCGCTTCAGGAGCATATCCAGTACGGCGAGACGGACTGGAGGTTTCTGCTGCGCTTGGCTGACGACGCGAGCGGTTGGGTGCGCGCAGGGCTGGGGAGCATCGAGCTGCGATCGAGCTTTGACGACTCGCACCCCTTGCCGTTCCGCAAGGAGGGCGGGCTGCTCGAGTTCTTTATCGACGGCACGCTGGCTCCCGCCAAGGTCCGGGCGGCGCACTATGACACGGCAAGCGCCCGGAGCCGGGTCTGGGACGGGCAGGCGCGCCCGGCGGGCTTTGAAGTGGGCGGGGCGCGCATGGGCGCGGCGGTGGCGGACGGCGCAGCGCGGCAGGGCTTGGCAGGGTCAACCGGCCGTTCACGCGCGGCGAGCCTCGACGCAATGGCGGAGCGCGCGAGCGCGGAGGCGGAGCGTGCTCACGGGTCTGCTGTGTTCGCGGGCGGCGTGAGCCGGGACATGGGGGTCGTCGCGGGCGGGGCGCTTGCCATCAAGGGCGCGGCGAGCATGGAGGAGGCCGACGGAACCTGGTACGTGCTCCAGGTGCAGCACCTGTGGACTCGCAAGGAGTACATCAACAAGTTCACGGCAACGCCCTGGGCCGGATGGCGCGGCTGGGCGCGGCCGCAACCGAGGATAGCACCAGGACCGCAGGCGGCGCGGGTAGTTGCGAACTATGACCCTGAGAACCGGGGCCGGGTGCGGGTGCAGCTGTACTGGCAGGGCGGCGGGCCGCTGCTGTGGGCTCCGGTGGCGAGCGCGCACGCGGGCGCGGCCTTCGGGCTGATGACCACGCCCGAGATCGGCGACGAGGTGCTGGTCGGCTTCCTGGACTCCGACCCGGAACGCCCGGCGGTGCTCGGCTCGGTGTGGAACGGCGTGCATCAGCCGCCGACCGCAGGCTTTCAAGTGGCCGGCGAGGTCAACGGCTCGGAGTTCGCCTCTAACGACATCAAGCGGCTTGTCACCAAGAGCGGTATCCGGATTCACATCACGGACACTCCCGGCAAGCAGGCTATTTCGCTCGCGACGCCCCGGTCCAACCACCTGCTGCTTTCCGAGCAGGTCTCCGAAACCGGCCGCCCCGCCATTGCTCTCCACACACTTGGCGACATCCACTTGAGCGCCGGCGGTCGCATCCACCGCCAAAGCCTCACGCACTCGCACCACGTGGACGGAAAGATCATGCATCCGATCGCCATTCGGCTCAACAACTGGCATGGAGACTCTGGCTCCTATCAGAACGTCAAGTTAAACGGCGGTTTGACGGATGGCAGCAGCGCTGATGTGCAGATCGCCCACGGTCAGCATTTCCCCTCCATCCCCCAGGGCAACTGCACCTTCCACTTCCCGGATTTTTACGATGCAAAGCCGGGTCCGGCTCCGGAAGGAGTTTCATGATCGGGAGCACCAGGAAGCCTCACGCCGTTCTTTTCTTTGTGCTGCTGTTACTTTCCCCCGGCTGCAAATCACCATCCCAGGAAAGGCATATGTTTACTTCCGATCAACTGCAACCTGTGTGCATGGGCCGCGCCCGCATGCGTCTACCCGCGCCCGCCACTGTCTCTTATAGCAAGGCAATGCTTAACAGTATCAAGATGACTTGGCAGCCCATGGACCCCATCGGTTTCAAAGCGGCGTGGCAACAGCGTATAGCAGAGTTGACGCGTTCCGATGAAATCATTGAGCGCCAGACTAGTTCGATGGACCAAGCGCTTGCGGTATCGCATACTACGCTTATGAAGGACCCGGGTTTCCGTTCATTGGAAGCGTGGGCTAACTACAAGGATCACATCCTTATAGCAAAGGCCGACTTTGGCGATGATCAGGATGCCGTGGCACAACACTGGTTAGCAGCGAATCTGGCAGGTTTTCATCCAGATTCTCTTATGCGGGCTGATGGTTTCTGCGTGCCCGGCGGCGCAGTGGTGGTTGAAACTAGCGATGAAACCATTAACGCTCAAATTGACAGCCAAGCTGCGCCCTTTGCAGACAATCCCGTGCTGATCAACATATCGACTGAAGCACTCACAATCCCGGCCACTCCGTCTTTGTTTGAGCGGGCCGACTCAGCGACAGCGCGGTTGATGAATCTTACCGGCGGGGTGCACACGCTTCGTCACGGCAACCGTAAAGTCGCCGGGCAGACCGGCCAGGAGGTCGTTACCTTGCAAAAAGGCTCCAGGGGCTTCGGCATCAACGCGCAGTTTGAGTTCGTCGGTTTGGCCGATCGTAGGGATGCGCCTTACCTGCACATGACGCTGGATGGAAATTTTTCGTCCGCCGTCTCCTCCAACCAGGTTCTCGCCGTCTGGGACCAGGCGCTCAACAGCCTCACCTTCGTCAAGTAGGTCACTTATGGATCAGGAAGAAATTCGGTTGGACTGGACCCAACTGGCGCAACTGCAAGGCAGGCAGTTTGCCACCGGCAAACAGTACAACGTGCACATCAAACGCGAAAGCCTGCCGTTGGTCTTCGTTCCCGGCATCATGGGCTCGCGTCTTCATGTGGGTAATGACCTAGTATGGGACCCGAACAACACCTACGGCATCAAGGACGGACTGACACGCCGCTTCTTCTTCGCGTCTCCTGCCGATAGGAAAACATGGCTCATCGACACACCCGGCCGTCAAGTCGTGGAGTATGCCCCGGGCAAGCCATGGGAACAGGAATTCGAGAACCAGGTGGGAACGGAGATCACCGGTCTGCATGGCTTCGATTGGTTGCCCATGGGCACCGGCAACAGCCGAGGTTATGGCAACATGATGGAGTGGTCGGGGTCAACGCCGCCCATCCTCTCCCGGCAGGGCTGGTGTCAGGTAGCGTGGCCGTTTTATGGCAGCTTTCTAGTTGAGCTCGCGCAACAGCAATTCGGTGACTACACCCGGTATTTCATGTTTCCCGTGTATGCCGTTGGATATGACTGGGTGGATGATAATGGCAAAGCCGGCGACCGCCTCGTAAAGCGTATCGCGGAGATCGTGCAAGCGGAGAATGCCAAGCCGGACCGCTATTGCGAAAAGGTGATCCTGATCAGCCACTCCATGGGCGGCTTAGTCGCCCGTGCCGCGGCAAAGCAGGATTCCAGTCAAATTCTGGGTATCATTCATGGCGCTCAACCGGTCACCGGTGCGCCTGCGGCGTATCGGCGCATGCGCGGCGGCTTCGAGTCCGATGGATTCATAAGTGGGGTCCAAGCCGATGTCATGGGGCCGGCATCGAAGGACGTCATGCCTGTGCTTGCCAACTGTCCCGGCGGGCTTGAATTGCTGCCTACCCAGGCATACATCGACGACCGTGGCGGCGCGCAATGGTTGATGCGTTTCGGACCCGACGGCTCAAGTCAGCCCATCGAGCGCCAGCCGCAGGAAAATCCGTACTCGGGCATTTACAGTATCAATCCGGATACACCGGGAGCACAGGAATTTCTGCGTCTGATCTACAACTCTGATCTCCTCAATCCTCCTGTTAAGAAAGATGGAAAGGGATCTCGTCCACGCTTAAATATCGGCAATAAGGACGCCTTCAGGGACTTTACCAAAAACCTGAAAATTGCGAGCACATTTCATAGCGGCCTCGATCTGTTCTGCCACGACAACACGTATCACATGTACGTCAAGGGAGGAAACGCTGCTTTCCAGCAGATACGTTTCCGCTACGCCCATCCCGGCGACTTCACCGATACGATTGCCCTCCCCAATCCTTACGGACTGTCACAGAGTATCCAGGTGCCGCCGGATCAAGGTTTCGGAACCGATCTCGATCCGGCATTCAACGGCGGCAAAGGCGCATACTTCAAGATCGATTCGCCCGACAGTGACATGGGCGACGGCACCGTGCCGCGTTCTTCCGGATCCGCCCTCAAAGACAGCCCACATATAAAAGGCACTTTTACCGTCGACGGGCTTGAACACTCTGCCTTCTACCAAAACAACATGGTACGCGCGGCAACCTATCACTTTGTCGAATGCCTAGCCGACATACAAAAAGGTGTCCGCATGGGCCAGATTCAAGCAGCTCCCAAACAAAAGTAGTTGTACCAACGGACGACAGAGTGTATGCCGGCAGGATCGAGCGTGTACCAATGCACCACTCGGCAGCCGGTAGCGCTTGGGTCACAGACTATCAATGCTTCAAGGCATGAAGCAAAACAGCGATCAGCAGGATCCCCCCTTGCGAACTTACGTGTGCCGGGTGAGGAGGCAGAAGATTCGTACCGACAAGTCGCATTGTGTGTAGTAACTAGGGGTGCCATCATAAACGATCGATGCTGTTGAAAAACTCGGGATTGGTCTCGCAGGGCGACATTTTGGGGGAATGTTTTAGGTCAATGGCCTGCTACTGATCGCTCCTAGGGAATCCTGACGCTTCGCTTTTTCGGCAACTCAGCTTAAGCAGAGTTTTTCAACAGCATCGACGGTTTGTGACAGCTTAACGCGGCCAACTAACGAGAACCGCGTTTATCGTTACTAATTACCTGCGGTCCGAGTTGCAGCCTATGA
>CAXSHS010000138.1:0-5776 GCA_964237325.1 uncultured Acidobacteriaceae bacterium
CGTTCCAGGTCTGGGCGACGACGTAAAGCGTGCCCGCACTGGGATCGATGACAGGTGTACTCATAATGCCTGAACTCGCCAGCGTGTCGGCGCAGTTGAAGCCAATGTCCTGAACCTTAAAAGCAGTGCCCAGCTGCACGTGCCAGTACTGTGCACCGGAGTCGGCGTCAAAGGCATAAACACTGTTATTCGTGGTAGTAATGAAGACAACATTATGTGTGCCATTGGAGATGCTCATATTAGCCACGTACAACGGTTGGGCAAAGATCTGATCGTCTACCGCAACCTTGAACAGCATGCCAAATTGTGTCGAATTTACATTTGAGGGGTGTAGAACCGTCTCGGTCGCGTTCAATCCGTCACGGTTATTGTCATTGTGTTGTGTCAGCACATTCGTTTGTGCGTCCGCTTGCCCGGCGAGCACAGACGCAAGCACGATGATGCCACTTGAAATTGCGGCGACTTGTCGGCCCAGTACTTTCTTTTTAAACATGCAGCCCTCATTTAAGATACTCGACACTATCAGCTTTGCCGGTATTTGGATTGGATTTGTGACTACGAACGCACAAGCCGCTAAACTGACCAAGTCGTCCGCTTTGAGATGAACCCTACTACAGGTTTGTTGCAAAGTTGTGATAAATTGCAATACCGGGGTGGCTGCGGCAGCTTTATCAAGTTGCTAGAGTGTACGAAGGTTAACGAAGCGTGAAATTTATCTGAGATTCTTTGCCCTAATTGCTTACTTTTCTTTTAAAAGAGTTACAACTTAAGTACTTTAGGCATCCCTGAAACGGTTACCTTGAAGCTCAATGTTCGGCATTTCAGCCTGCTTCAATACTTAATAACTTGTAGGCACATCTGTCTATTTATGCAATAGAAGCCGTACATACTCGCTCTCTAGTGGGGCCACTTGGGCGTTCTTGCCTGCTTAGGATAGTTACTAATGAGACTGGTTTCCACAGGCAATCTGGAGTTGATGTCGCCTTAGCAGCACCACTTCCGATCAAACCAACAAAGTTATAAGGCAATTCATAAACATAGCGAACTTATATTTAAGGTTGGCGAGCATACTATAGTAATAACAAAATAAACTGTCGCGCGCACGACAAACATGCCAAAGCATCGCGCAGGTCGCCTAGCCTCATATGTAAATAGGGATTTACGAAGATCCCGCTCTAACAATGTTCGCGCGCCATTCATTTAGTTAATGACAAAGTGCATCCCTTGGCGCATGCTCCATTTAGCCAGTGCATTCCCTTTCCAGCCAGCTTTTATCTGCGAAGCATACTATTACGACAGTAACGGACAGGTACTTCATCGAAAAATGCAGAAGGGTGCTGATGCGGACCTAAATAGTACCGTTGTTCTCTTACCAAGACGCTTCAAACCGTGATGGCCCACATATATTCTGCAAATTCGCTTTCGTGCTGCAAGCGTCGGATTGTCTGGAGATGGAGCCTGGCTGATCGAGCGAAATTGGACAACCAGTTATCTTTCCGCGCCATACTAGCTCGGCAAGTATCCTCCTGCGGCTTTGCTCGTTGCAAGGGTTGGCTGAGGTCCTAACAAGCTCCTGGCATTTCCATAATTATAGATTCCGGAATCAGGAACAAGCCTGAAAAGGCGGGGCTGATCCCGCTGAAACTCAACCTTGCGTAACGACACCCTGAGGCCTTACATGAATCTGAGTACAGCAGCTTTCCTTGCATTGGTGAACGTGTTCCTTATTCTTCCGTCGGCCGAGGCAACGACGCCCAAGCAGCAACAGGGCGGAAGCACCGCCATTTTGATGCAAGGTTGGGACTGGGATTCATCCGGGTACGGCAATCCTGACTGGTACACCATCATGACGAATAATGCCGCCGACATGAAAGCGTTAGGTATCACACATGTATGGTTTCCGCCGCCCACCGACGCTGCCCCAGGCCCAGGAGGCTTTGCCCAAGGATACCTGCCTCGCCAACTTAATATCTTGAACAGCAGTTATGGCAGCAAGACTGAGCTGCAAACAGCTATCAACGCCTTTAAAGCGCAAGGTATCCAGTCGGTAGCGGACATCGTCATCAATCACCGCGTCGGTACCGCAGGGAACTTTCAACCGTTCACCAATCCAGCCTGGGCCGGTACTGCTTCCGTCGTTCGTAACTCTGCTTGCGGTGCAGGCACACCAGCCGCCGTCCCCGGTTGTGGAACGGGCCACCCCGACACTGGATGGCTTATCGACGTGGCCCAGGATCTTGACCATACCAGTACGACCGTGGCTAACGGTGTTATTACGTACATGGCCTCACTCAAGAGCCTTGGATTCACCGGCCTGCGCTATGACTACGCACCAGGATACCGCGCCGGCTTTGAGGAAAGCTATACCACTCAGTTCGCCCCGGATTTTTGTGTGGCAGAGGTTTGGAACAAGTTCAATGGGAATTACAGTAACTCAAACACGAACGCGCTGGTAAAGCTTCAAGTGCAATTTATGCAGGGCGATGGAGCCAGCTGCACCAACAGTTCTGACGCCTACTGTGGCGGCGGCAACCAGATGAGTTGCGGCACCTTCGACTACGTGACGCATGATCTGATGCGGCAGGCTATTGCCTACAACACGTACTACCTGCTGGAGAACCAGACCACCCTGTCCGGACCCGCGGGCGTAATTGGCGTGTTGCCAGCCATGCAGGTCACCTTTGTGGACAATCACGATACAGGCCCCGCAGAAACCTGCACCAGCGGTCAAAATGAGAATGCCATTCCATGCGACAGTGTCATGCAGGGGTACGCATACGTACTGACACATCCCGGCATCCCGATGATCTTTTACCCGCACGTGTACTACTGAAATCTTAGAAGCCAGATCCTGGCCCTGGTAAAGGCAAGGCAAGCCGCGGGCATCACTTCTACCTCGGCGGTATCCGTCCAGGTCGCCAGTACTGGGCTGTATGCGGCAGTCATCACCGGCACCAAACATCAGCTTGCCATGCAGATTGGCCCAACAGCCTGGAGTCCAGGCTCGGGTTGGATTTTGCAAGCGTCGGGAACCAATTACAACGTGTGGATGAATTAGCGGACTTACCTCAGCAACCAAGGATTATATGTAAGGTCCCATTATTTGGTGGTGCATCCTGTTCCAGGACAGAGCAGGAGGCACTATGGGTCAGGTTTTACGGCTCTGTTGCATTAACTGTCTGGCCGCAGTTTTGCTCGCTGCTCTTTTCGGTCATGCTGCGACAGAGAAGATTTCGAACAGCTTGTTCACGAAACGGATCTCGTCTTTGACACGCGCCTTGCATGTGAGACGATGCCCGCGCCGGATCATACGCATGACTTCAAAGCCCTTGATCGTAGCGGCTGCGGTTCTCATCGTCTGAAAGCCCCAGGAGCGATTTCTGGCAGTTTGATTTCAAGATGGCTACGCACTAATGAGACAAAACACTCCTTGCGCTTACTGAACCCTAGGCGTTTCCAATCATCTTCTTTTGTACCGATCACAACCAGCAAAGCTGCGATCGACGTATCCAGTTGGGATTCAAAGACTCCCCAATGCGCAGCAACTAGGCCGATAAGCCTCAGCAGATTGTCTGGTATCGGAAGGGACACAATACTTCCACCTTCCCGCAGGTATTCGATGTTGAAGGATGCGGCGGCGACCGACTTGTTCTCATCTGGCATGGCACCAACGATACGGCTTTCGGTTTAGAGGGCAAAACCAAATGCACCATGAAAAAGCCGCCTTCATACCTAAAGGTTTTTATGTGTGATAAAGGACGTTATCGCACGTCTTTGGCACGCGGCCCAGGGCCAAAAGCCCTGTTGTGCATAAGCATATGCTTATGTAGTCTTCGGCTATGGGTTCTACGGATGCCGTGTTCAAAGCCATTGCACATCCTGCCCGGCGCAGGATCATTTCTCTGCTTTCGGAGTCGGATTGCTCCGTCAAGACGTTGACCGCTGCTTTTCCGATGACGCAACCGGCCGTGTCGCAGCACCTGCGAGAGCTTCGTGAGGCCGAGCTTGTGACCTCCGAAAAGGTCGGGATGGAGCAGATATACAAGCTGACCGGACGGCCCCTAGTCGCGGTCTTTGACTGGTCGAGCAAGTACAAACGCTTCTTCGATCCAGCAGGACACGCTTGGGCGTTCGTGAGAGAGCAGCCAAACAAGACGAAGCAGAGCAAGGCCACCGAGGGAAAGCATGGCCGTTAAAGGGTCTGTTCCACAACCGGGCGTGATCGTTCCTCATCTCGTGGTTCGGGACACGGCGGAAGCGCTGTCCTTCTATGAGCGGGCGTTTGGAGCGACCGTTCTCTATCGCTCTCCGTCTCCAAGCGGTGACGGAGAGCACCTGCACCTGAAGCTTTGGAATTCCCTTGTCCAGGTCTCTTCCGAAGAGCCCGCACAGCAGCGGCGGCGTGTGGAAGGCGCGCTGCTGGCGGCGCCAGAGTCGCTTGGCGGGTCCACCTGCGTCTTCCAGGTCGCAGTGCCCGACGTGGATGCGGCTTACAAGAGAGCCGTGAGCGAAGGCGGAAGCCCGGCCCTGCCCCCCACGACGATGTTCTGGGGTGACCGCTATGGCTGGCTTCGCGATCCTTTCGGTCACGTATGGGCACTCAATCAAGTTCAAGAGATCCTCACGCCCGAAGAAGTGGCCCAACGTATGCGTGGGTTTGCAGCCGAACTGAAGGAGAGGTCCTAATGAAGTTGTTCCAGGTAACCGTCGCTGTCGTTTTGTTTTCCGTTCCGCTATTGGCGCAAGCGCCACAGAGCGCGGCCGGTGCAGATCCATTTAGCTCGCTAACGTTTCTGGAGGGCACCTGGGATGCGAATGTGCAGAACAATGCCGCGATTAAGCAGGCAGGCCGCTACACCTTCGATCGCGAACTGAGCGGCCATGTTCTTGCGCGACACGCTACGAACGACCCCGGCTGCAAAGCGCCCACGAGCTTCGATTGTTCGCACAGTGACCTGTTGTACGTCTTTCAAGAGATGCCCGGCTCCACGCTGAAAGCGGATTACTTTGACAGTGAAGGTCATGTCATTCATTACGACGTCACGACACCAACACCGACCAGTGTTGTTTTCCTGTCGGCTCCGGGACCAGGGCCACAGTTCCGGCTCAGCTATGTACTCTCAGGACGAATCATGACAGGCAAATTCCAGATGCACATGCCAGGACAGGGTGACTGGCGTACCTATCTGGAGTGGAGCGGTAGCCGCAAGTAACGAAAACGCGCTTAGCGGAAGTTGAGAGCCTGCGTTCTACGGAACACGGGCAAGCACCCGCTGCACCTGGACTGCGCTCCATTGCCCCCCGCGAGGCGCATCCACCAAGCGAAGGTTCAGCTCCGCAGCGATCGCGCGTAGCGTAGTCGTTCCCTGCCCTTGGATCTCCGCTATGACCGGCAGCACCTGAGCCCTTCCCTTCGCCGCCCGAACGCTGAGAGTCTGCCGTGCAGCCGCGCCGATCTCCGCGAATCGCTCCGCAGACACACGCCGCCCGCCCAGCACAGTCCCGCGTTCCTTTGCTGCAGCCAGTGCCGCCTTCGTCCGCTTGCTGATGGCCTCGGCTTCCTGCTCCGCAACGGCGGCCAGGATGTGGACAACGAAGCGGTTTGCGCTTGGCATGTCCACGGCCAGGAACTCTACACCTGATTCCATGAGCCCGGATATGAAGTGGACATTACGGGCGAGCCGGTCCAGCTTCGCAATGACGAGTGTCGCCTTTTGCTGCCGGCACAGCCGAAGGGCCTCAGCGAGTGCAGGACGGTCGTTCCGCTTGCCGCTCT
>CAXSHS010000139.1:0-5773 GCA_964237325.1 uncultured Acidobacteriaceae bacterium
GCCCCGGCGTGTCGGCAATGATGAACTTGCGCCGCGCCGTCGCAAAGTACCGGTAGGCCACATCGATGGTTATGCCCTGCTCACGCTCCGCCCGCAGCCCGTCGGTTAGCAGCGCCAGGTCCAGCACGCCCGGCGCGGTCGTTCCCTTGCCTTCAATTGACTTCACCTGGTCGTCATAGATACTCTGCGTGTCGTACAGCAGCCGCCCGATCAGCGTGCTCTTACCGTCGTCCACCGACCCGGCGGTAGAAAACCGCAGCAAGTCCTTCGAGCGTTCCTGCGCCAGGTAGTCCGCGACATCGAAAGCAGGGGACACCGTCACGGGTTCAGGTTTAGGCTCGCGCCCGAAGCGCGGGTTGAACTCCCGCACGGCTTCATCCCACACCTCAGGCTCGCCTGCCGGTGCGCCGTTAGCGGCATGATCCATAGGTTTAAGATCATGTTCCAGATCGCCGAAATTGTTTCCGCGCGTCACCTTAGAAATACCCCTCGCGCTTCTTCAGTTCCATCGACCCTTCCTGGTCGTGGTCGATCGCGCGATTCGCCCGCTCCGATGAGCGAAAGCCCAGGATTTCTTCAATAATCTTCGGAATCGTGTCCGCCTCAGACCGGATCGCCCCCGTGCATGGGCTGCACCCCAGCGACCGCAGCCGCGACTTCACCATCACCGCCTGCTCGCCCGGCAGGGCAACAAAGCTTTGCTCCGTAGGCAGCAGCGCATCCCCGCGCCGGTACATCCAGCGTTCCCGCGCAAAATACAAGTCCACCACCGGGATTTGCTCTTCGTAGATGTATTGCCATACATCCATCTCGGTCCAGTTCGACAGCGGAAACACACGGATAGACTCGCCCGGATGCACGCGCGCGTTGTACAAATTCCACAACTCGGGCCGCTGGTTCTTGGGGTCCCACTGCCCTGCCCGGTCACGGAACGAGTAAATCCGCTCTTTAGCCCGCGATTTCTCCTCATCGCGCCGCGCTCCGCCGAACGCCGCCGTAAAGCCGTAATGGTTCAGCCCGTCCAGCAGCGCCTGCGTTTTCAACAAACCGCAGCAGCGTTTCGTGTCGAGTGCAATCGGGTTTGTCCCATTCGCCAGCGCCTCTTCATTGCGCCACACCAGCAGTTCTGCGCCGACGGACCGCGCCATAGCATCCCGAAACTCCAGCATCTCGCGGAACTTGTAACCGGTATCGATATGCAGCAGCGGAAAGGGAATCGGCCCCGGGTAAAACGCCTTTTGCGCCAGCCGCAGCATTACCGCTGAGTCCTTGCCGATCGAATACAGCATCACCGGCTTCTCAAACTCGGCTGCCACTTCACGCAGAATGTGGATGCTTTCAGCTTCGAGCAGCCGCAGGTGGCTCATGCTGCGCGAGGAAGTTACAAGCGGAGAATGTGGGGCCGGCGCGGTAGTCATATATCTCCCAGGCTGCTTCAATCCGGTAAAAGTGCGGCAATCGGACAGATGGGCGGCTAACAGTTATAGCCCGCCGGGCGGCGGGAAAAGCAACAGCGCGTGTGACAATATCTCAGCATCCTCCCGATAAGACGTAAAGCCGACAGTCACCGATTCAACAATTGCTGTTTGCCCAATACCGAGTCACCGTGTCACCGACCCAAACACCGTGTCATCCTGAGCGGAAGTCGGCGCGCAATCACCGACTATAGTCGACCCGCTTTTCACGGGCAGTCGCACAAACTCAAAGCAAAACCGACTCCGCTGCGCTCCGCTCAAAATCAAGCAGCAACCCGCCGCCCGGTTTCATCTCTTGCACCTGTAAATTCCAATAGAGGAATATGGCAAACGTACTGAATCAAACCGGCAGAAAGCGCCTGCTCCAATCCATTGAAGGGAACTGGCAGGCAGAAATGACGGGCTTCAATACCTACTCGGCACTCGCGGAGCGCGAAGGGGACGCGCGCCGCCGCAGCGCCCTGCGAGGGCTAGCCCGTGCGGAAAAGCACCACGCGGAGCTGTGGGCCAGGCGCATCGAAGAGCTGGGCGGTCCCGCGCCCGTGTACCGCGGAGCGCCCAGCGGCGAGGCAAACACGCTTGCCAACCGGGTGGGCGGCGACGCGCTTGCCCTGCGCAAGCTCGAACTTGACGAAAGCCGCGACGTCGCCAACTACAGTAAACAAATCCGGGAGCTTGGCGATGAAGCTACAGTCGCTGTGCTCAAGGAAGTCATCGAGGACGAGCAGGAACACTACAAAGTGCTGGGCAATCTCATCCGCAATCGAGGCCCGCTGCCGCAGTCTGAGGAGGAAGCGCTTGAGGGCGCGCCCCAGCACGCATCTCCATCTACAGACGCGCAGCAAGCACTCGATGAGCTCATCGCCGCCCGCGAAAAAGGCCGCCCCCGCACAGCGAGCTGGATCGGCGACGCTATCTACGGCGTCAACGACGGGCTGGGCTCAATCTTCGGCATCGTCTCCGGCGTTTCCGGTGCCACCCTCGGCAACAGCCATTTCGTTCTCATTGCCGGGCTTGCAGGTATGGTGGCCAGTGCGCTTTCCATGGGCTCAGGTGCCTACCTTGCCGCCAAAAGCGAGCGCGAGATCTATGAGGCCGAATACGCACGCGAGGAAGAAGCTGTAGCTCTCAATGAGCCTGAAGCCCGCGAACTGTTATCGCTTACGTACCAGGTACGCGGTCTAACCGCCGATGATGCCGAGCGCTTTGTCGAGCACATGGCAAAGGATAAAAAGCGCCTTGTGCAAGCCCTGGCACGCGAGCGACTTGATACCACAGAGGAAGGGCTAAGCCGCCCCTGGACCTCGGCTATCTCCGGCGCGCTCTCAACCGCAATTGGAGCGTTTGTGCCTATCATCCCGTTCTTCTTTATGTCCGGGCTGCCCGCGGTAGTTATCGCGGCAATTGTTTCGCTCGTCGCGCATTTTGCTGTAGGTGCCGCCAAATCGCTCATCACAATCCGTTCCTGGTGGAGCAGCGGTCTGGAAATGACATTTGTCGGTGCGCTGGAAGGCATAGTCACCTACGCCATCGGGTTGACCCTTGGACATATTGGCAACTAGAGAATGTTTCTGTACAGAAATCCGGTCGCTAAGCTAGTACACTGGAGCACACATGCCGTACGTACACGTGCTTCAACTCATTGATATTGAAATTGCTCGACTGCAACAGGTTCGAGAATTGCTCTTACCGTCTTTACCCACCAACTTCACCAAGGCACTGCCAAGTCTCAGGTATCTGCATCAGCAGCCTGCGGAAACTGTTGTACTTGCTCAACAGGCAGGCACCTTACCCCCGGAACCGGCCAAGGTACAAGCCCCCGTCACCATCAAATATGTCCCGGCTAAGCGGGAACGTGCTTCGAAGGGCAGGAGAGGACCTAGAAATAAAGCCGCTCTTGTAGTCGGCAACACGGCGTTTCAAGGACCTGTGCCGAATGGCCCCGTGTATGTTTCCGCAGATAAACTCCGCACCCTGCAGCAAAAGCAGGAAACAGAATCGCGGAAAGAAGCTCCGGACAACGTATTTACAGCAGAACAGTTGTCGCGGCTCTGGCTTCGCTCAACAGCAGACTAGAGTCGTTTCCTGCAAACCTTCATGCCTGAGGATAGCTAAGACATAGCGTGCAGTTTCCGCGCGTGCATAGCTTTATAGAACTCAGCAGTAGCGCGAGCGCAGTACATAAGGGTTTCAAAGCGCAAGCCGGGTTGCCGCGCTTCAAATGAGTAGTTGTTTCAGTACATCGTGGTATAAAGCTCTATCTTGGAGCTATAAATTCCATGGATACCAGGGCCGCTCACTTGTGACCGGCTAAGTCCCTCGCGGAAATTGAAGCCGAGGAGATGGAAGCAAGGGGGAGCCTGCAAGCCCTGCACCGGGAAGTTAGCCGGGCAACTGGCTCGACTAGGCTCCTCAATACCCCTTGTATCTACTGGTCGGCCTTCTGCGCTGCCCAGCGCTTCTTTTGTGCATCGGCAATTCGCTTGCGTGCTTCCGCGCTCAATACGCGCTTCACTCCGGCAGGCCTGCCGACACGCTTTTTTGCAGTTTGCGGCCCCGCCTGTTTATTTAGCGGAGGACGCCCACGGCGCACAGCTGGTGGTTGTTCTTCTGCTCCCGCAAGAATGTTTCTTGCTTGTTGAAGTCGGCCGATTTCTACATCGATAGCTGCCAGTACGTCTTTATTCACCATTTCCATAGATTAGCGCAATATGCACATCTGCGCGTACAACTTGTAAGGTGAATTACTTTTATTTCCACTCTTAAGCATCAAAAACCTTAACAGGAAGAACAGGAATGCCCCTGTATGGAACATTGCAACGTACAAAGCGTCCTAGGTTGAGATAGCGGTCCAACAGGAAAGAGGCCTGGCAGCTGTTGAAAACTAGGCTAAAACTCTTTAAGCCGTTAGCAGCCTTCAGCTGTTTATCCCGTACATAAAATTGTGCTTGGCGGTGCTTAGACAGAAAGCCGCAGTATCCTTGTACAACATTGAGAACCTTAGCGTATTATGACCGCGTTGTGGTCTTATCGCAAATCTATGTATATAAGGCCGTACACCGGGTACCCTTGGCACGCATTCGCTTGGCTGCTGTATCGGCAAGTTACCCATGTGTCAGCCTCATCGGGATGTGCAAGGCAGCATTGGTAGAAGCATCTACAGACCTTGCATCGCACAGCGTTCTACTGGCAATAAGCAGTAAGACGAATTCGGCAAGCACTGCCGCCTGCCGGATCGCCACTTTTATCTATATGGAGAAGCCGACCGTGAAGAGAACAGCAATTGTGTATTTTGGACGTGTTTTGCGTACGGCTGCTTCCATCCTGTTTCTTGCAAGTGCGCCGTACGCTTCAGCGCAATTTAATGCCAGGCTCTCCGGCACGGTAACTGACAGCACCGGCGCAGTGGTAAGTTCGGCGGCAGTCAAGCTCACCGAGCAAAGCAGCCGCGCGGTCAAAACCTTCAGCACGAATGCCTCCGGCTTTTACAACTTCAGCGAGCTCGCCCCGGGTACCTACTCATTGGAAGCATCCGCAAAAGGTTTTAAAGCAGTCTCTTTTCCAAATATCACCATTGTTGCAGAAGCTGCACGCGACCTTGATTTCCAACTTGAAACCGGCGGCACGTCGGAAACTATAACTGTCAGCGCCAATGATGTGCCTTTGCTCAACACCTCGGACGCTACCGTGGGCACCAGCTTTTCCGCGGCCGATGTTACCCGCTTGCCTGAATTCGGGCGCGATCCGTATGAGCTGCTGCGGCTTACCCCCGGCGTTGTCTCAGATGCTGCACGCAGCGGCGCCGGCTCCAGCGTCTCGCTGCCGAACAATCAAAGCGGCAACCAATCCAACTCCGGCATCTTCCAGACGGAGAATCAGGTGCAAGCCTCCGCCGCAGGTCAGCGCGTTACTTCCAACACCTATTTAATAGACGGCGTCAGCGTCGACAGCCTTTCGCACGGCGGCTCGGCAGTAGTAACTCCCAACCCGGAGTCGGTCGCGCAAATCACTGCGGCTTCCAGCAATTTTGACGCGAGCGAAGGCCGCAACGTCGGCCTCCATACCCGCGTAGTCACTAAGGCCGGCTCCAATACCATCCACGGCAGCCTGTTCTTCCAGTACGACGAGCCCGGCCTCAACGCCTTCCCCTCCTACGGCGCACCCGCCGGCGGCCTGTCCGTGCGCGACCAGAACAAGCAACGCGAGTACGCAGGGAGCATCGGCTTTCCTCTCCTGAAAGACAAGCTCTTCTTCTTCGGCTCCTATGAAGGCATCACCAACATCAACTCCGGCACCTC
>CAXSHS010000140.1:0-5771 GCA_964237325.1 uncultured Acidobacteriaceae bacterium
ACCGGATGTTCCGGGCAGTCGAGCGCCTCGATGAGCTGACGGATGGGCATGGTCGAGAAGACGTAGTCGGCGTCTACCACTCGGTGCTCGCCGTTTTCGTGCACAGCCTCTACCTGCCGGATGCGCTTGCCTGTTAGCCCATCTGTTCCACTTTGGACATGAAGCTTTGTTACTTTCCAACCTGTGGCGACTTCGCCGCCGCGCGCCTGCACCATCTCGGCAACATGCTCCCATAACTGACCGGGGCCGAGCTTGGGATAGAGGAACTTCTCGATCAACGAGGTTTCCGTTCCTTTCTGGGCGATATTTTGGGCGATGTCAGTCAAGAGCTTTTTACGGGAGAGCGCCTTGCGTATAAAGTGCACCAGCGCTGTGCGTAGTGACAAACCCTTGATGCGCTGCGCGCCCCATTCCGCACTGATCTCGTTGCATGGCACGCCCCAGACCTTCTCCGTATAGGACTTAAAGAAGGTCAGGTACAGCTCCATGCCGAAGCGGTTGATGAGGAAGTCTTCAAGGGTCAGTTCCGGCTTGCGCGGGAACAGCCTGGCCCGGATGTAGCCGGTGCCGATTTTGACGGTGCGCCAGAAGCCCAACTGCCTGAGTGTTTGCGCATCGAGAGACAACGGGTAGTTGAAGAAGGAACGCAGGAAGTAGATGCGGCTTTTGCGCGGCCGCACCAGCATTACCAAGTCGCTGTCTCCCGCAGCACGGAGGCTTGCACTCACGCGCGTTTCGCGGTTCTGGTAGCGGATGGCATGGTCGCCCGCGCCTTCTTCACTGGTAATGGGCATGATCTGGCGCCACCAGTCCATGACCCGGTCCGACTTGGAAAAAAAACGGTGGCCGCCGATATCCATACGGTTGCCCTTGTAACGGACCGTACGCGAAATACCGCCGATCTCATGGCTTGCTTCGAGTACGACCGGCTTGACCTCAGAACGGCGCACAAACTCAAGTGACGCTGTTAAACCTGCGGGGCCTGCCCCGATCATGACTGCAGTTTTTTGCTCGCTCACTCTCACGCTCCACCCACACCTGCGGGCTCCCGCTTGGTGCGCGGAGTGGACGCGAAGGGCAACATTTCTATTTTATAGGTTTCCAGGGCAGCTTCCTCCCACCTCTCCCGGCAGGCGACCGGATATGCACTATTCGGCAGGATAGACACAGGCACTATGGCCAGCCGGGCGCGCGTTATACTTTCGGCTGGAGATCTTTCATGTCAACAGCCACGCAATTGCACGCGGACGAACAAAGCCAGGCAGACGATTTTAGCGCGCTGGAAGAGCGGGTAATGCGCATGGTAGAACTGCTGCGCAACGAACGGCGCGAGCGCGGGAGGGCCGAAGAGACTGCGGCTACCCTGCAGCAGCTGCTTGACGAGCAAGGCAGTCAACTGGACCACGCCCATGAAGAGCTGCGTACCCTGGGCCGCGAACGCGACCAAGTGCGTGGGCGTGTAGAACGGCTGCTGAAGCAGCTAGACGAGATCGGGTCTTGAACACTCACTCCGGAAGCGGTGAACCGAAGCGATGAACCCACAAAACACACGGAATGACGGCGAGTTTGTTACCGTTTCCATTTACGACCAGACTTACCACTTACGCGGGCACAACACCCAATACATTGAGCGGCTTGCGGCTGTGGTCGACGGCAAGATGCGAGCAGTGGCCTCGCACGGCACTACAGTGGATTCACTGCGGGTAGCGGTATTGGCTGCGTTGAACATTGCCGATGAACTCGCGATGGCCCAGGCGCGACTTAGCACCTTAACCGGCAGTGAGGAGCAGCAGCGAAACCGAGCACACTCGCTTGCCAACGTGCTGGATGAAGTGCTCGAAGACGAGCGCCGTACCGGCTAATGCGATCCCGATGCCATGCAGCCGATTGGAGCAGCAAACTTCGGTTTACGGTAAGGGCTTGCAAACTGTCGGGGATGCCGCTAGCATCCGAATCAGCAAGACTCGGCCTGCAAAGCAGGTAGGTTGGGCCAAGCCGGTTGAACCTATAATTCATTGAACAAGGGATCTCGACTCGCTATCGGCTCGGTGTGCAGTGTCCGCCAGTTCGGAATGCCTAAAGAGCCGCGGAGAGGTCCCGCCGTCTTAGGACGGGTTCACCGGCCAGTCCGTTTACGGCCCCGCGGGTCGAGTCTTGTGTTTCATCCTGCCTAATTTTTGTGATTACTAAATTACCGGAACAGCTTTGGATTTGCGGATAGCCTTGTCGCGCGTCACTAGGGGGACGCCATGATCAAGTGCCGTGGCTCCGATGAGCCTGTCCATGGGATCTGAGGGATATGGCGCGGCGAACTTGGTTGCAAGTCGAGCAATCGCAGCTGTCACCGGCAATACAATAAAGCGGGCTTCCACCTGCGCGAGAAATGCCTCCAGTGAGATTGCCATATGTATACGGTTATTCTGAACAAGCCAAGCAAGTTCATACAGGGTAACGTCGGAAATCGCCACACCATTGTTCTTGCGAGCCTCCGTAAGAGCCCTAGCGGCAGCTGTAGATAAAAGGTGCGGCTCCCCGGCAATCCAGATGACGACGCAAGTATCTACTACAATCATTTCAGGTGCTTCCACTCTCTCGCTGAAATTGGGGATTCGATGTCCCCAGTAATTTTCATCTTGCCTGCATAGAAACCAAAGAAGTCATCTTTTTCTTCCTCTATAGGGACCAGGCGGGCAACGGGTTTGCCGTTTTTTGTAATAGTTACGGGCTCACGCTTAGCCTGAACATCATCCATGATGGAAAGGCATTTTGCCTTGAATACACCGGCGGCTATCGTTTGCATATTGCACCTCACCATGGTCATACTACCATGGTCATGTAGCTTCACGAATAACAGTCATCTCTGAACAATCGTGCCTTGATGGAAGACAATCACCCACATATTGTCCTCTCGTCTCCATACAGTAGTTCGGCGCGTCTTACGCGTGCCTTACAGTAGCGTGTAGTGCAACAGGTAGGTATCCGCCGAGAGCTGCTGTATCTCAAAGCCGGTCGGCTGCATGTCTTCCTGCTGGGGCGTTCGGTGGCGCTCTTCCAGCAAATCGAGAATAAACCCGCGCTCATAGAGCCTGCCGGATGCGCCAACTTCTCGGAACTCCGCAGCCAACATGCGATCAAAGTTAGCGCGTCCGGTGCCGAACTTAGGACAATGAAGATCGGTTCACGCGCAATCAGCGCTTCGAACACTGTAGTAAGTTCGGCTTCGCTGTACAGGATCATGGGGCCTACATCACCTGCGCGGCAAAGCGTTCCATCTCTTCCATCTGCGGCGACATTTGCAGCAGCACCAGGTCGCACCCGGCCTGCTCAAATGCGGCGATCTGCTCCTTCACCTGGTCAGGGGTACCTATGAGACCGGACTGCAAGCCGCGATTCGATACGGAATAGTCTTCAAGAGAGATTTTCTTCTCAAGCTTGGAGCCGGTGACCCACTGCTTGTAGTTGTCGTAGCCTTTTGACGATTGCTGCACATCTGTAATGCGAATGACTTCCTTCCGCGCGGCTTCCGCCGTATCGCGAACTACGGCGTAGCCGGCGACACCATACACCATGGGCGGCAGTCCGGCGCGCTCTCGACGCTCGCGCATGTCGGCGATCTTTTCACCTACGCGCGCGGGCGAGTCGCCGTGCATCAGGTAGGCATCACACTTGCCGGCAATCAGGTTCTTGGCTGTTTCCGATTCGCCGCCGGCGTACAGTTTCGGACGAGGCTGACTGACTGGCTTGGGGGAGAGAACATTGTCGGCTACGTTGTAGTACTTGCCGGCGAAGGAGAAGTTCTGTCCAGGCTCGCTGGAGCCGGACCAGCAGCCGTTCAGTACGTCAAGCCACTCGTTGGTGCGGGCGTAGCGGTCGTCGTGCTCATCGAAGTGCAGGCCGTACTTGGTGGCCTCATCAGCCCACCAGCTTGAAACTACGTTGAGGGTAAGCCGACCGTTTGAAATGTGATCGATATTGGCGGCTTGCTTGGCCAGCAGGGCCGGGTTGTGGAAGGTGGGGCGCACGGCAACCATGATTTCAAGCTTTTCCGTTACGGCGGCGAGCGCGGCAGCAGTGCTCCAGGCGTCAAGGCAGGGAGCTTCCACACCCTTGATATCGTTCAGGTTGAGCTCGGCGATTAGCGAAAGGTCATAACCGAGCTGCTCGGCACGAACGGCAAGTCGGCGTGTGTAGGCCCAGCTTGCTTCCATTCCTTCATCTTCCACGTTGCGCAGCCAGCCGCCGAAGACCGGCATCCAGAAGCCGTAGCGCATTAGCGGACCCCTGCCGCGCTCAGCCGGCCGGTGCCGAGCTCGGCATTCTTTTCCGCATGCCATGGCTGCGCGTCTGCCTTGCCGGCTTCAAGCACCAGCCAGTCCACCAGGCGTACAAACGGGTCAAAGCCGACCACGTTCGGGCCGTCGGCGACGAAGTTTGAAAGCGCGTTGATGTCGTAGTAGAGTGGAGTGCCCGCGTCGCCGTCGCGCTCATCGATCATGTACTCGACGCCGCCCAGTTCCACGCCTGCCGTGGCCATGATGCGCTCGACATCATGGATAACTGAGGCGGGCGGCTCGTAGCCTTCCACACGAATGCCGGACTTTGGCGCATCAAGCGCGCAAGCGGCACGGTTCAGGTCGATGCCACCGACGGTACGGCAGATGTCAGCCGGGCACAGGTCGAAGCTTTCACCGGTGGTGTGTACCTTGATCGCGTATAGAAATTTGCCGTCAAGTACCTCGCAGCGCACGATGTAGCCGCCGCGCGCGGGGATGAACTCCTGTACCAGCGCAGTCGAATCCAAGCCGAACAGGAGCTCGCCTGCATCGGCGGCCAGGGTGAGCTGTACGAGTGAGTCAAAGCGCTTGACACCCGCGCCCGAACCGCCGATGTTCGGCTTGACCACGATCGGGAAGCGCAGGCCTTTGGCAGCGGCTGCCGCCTGGCTGGGTCGGTGAATGACGCGCGCTTTCGGGTAGGCGATGCCGAGCGAATCGAGCATGGAGAGCTGGGAAGCTTTGGAAAGCTCGGAGCGAAATGCCTGCGAGCCGTTGATCACGCGCACGCCTCGTGCCTCAAGATGGTCAAGGTAACCGAGCGTATAGAAGATGGTGTCGCCATGCTCGCGGTTCCATGCAGACGGGCTCATGCGGTTGACTACCAGCGCGTATCGCTGCTCCGGCCTGTCCTCAATGGCGTAACCGTGGGTGACGGCATCGAGCTTTTCGTAAGGGATGGCGCGGCGGTCGAGTTCAGCGAAAAGCGGCTTGAACCAGTGCGGTTGCTCATAGTAGATGGCGATGGGATTGGGCATGGGGCTCCTGTACGCAGGATAGGAAGCAAAAAGAAGCCGCCTTGTATGGGCGGCTTATTTTCTAAAAACTTTAATGTTAGGCTGCGTCACCCTTAATAATTACTTTGACGTGCGCGGAAACATCGCGGTGCAGCTTGACCGGCACCAGAAACTCGCCGGTATGGCGTAGGGGCTCAGGCAGAGTGATCTTGCGACGGTCGGTTGCGAAACCTTTTACCTCAAGCTGCTGTGCAATGTCGGACGAAGTGACTGAGCCGAACAGTTGCTCGTTCTCGCCGAGCTTGCGCTCGAACTCGAGTGTAAGCTCATCGTATTTCGCAACCAGCAACTCGGCTTCGGCGCGCTCTTTCGCTGAGCGGCGGATAGCCGATTCCTTCATCTGCTCGATGACCGCCTTGTTCGCCGCAGTGGCCTGCATAGCGAGCTTACGCGGCAACAGGTAGTTGCGACCGTAGCCGTC
>CAXSHS010000141.1:0-5729 GCA_964237325.1 uncultured Acidobacteriaceae bacterium
TTCTTCATCATGCCGCGTTTCTCCTGCATCATCACCGAATGCAGAAAAGCAGTGCCGGTGAGCCACGGCATCAGTGAGGCGTTCTCTACCGGGTCCCAACCCCAGTAGCCGCCCCAGCCCAGCACGGAGTAGGCCCAGTGTGCGCCCAGAAAGATGCCAAATGTGAGAAACAGCCAGGTAACCATAGTCCAGCGCCGCGTGATCTGAATCCACTTCTCACCGGGGTAGCGCATCATGAGCGCGCCCAGCGCAAAGGCGAAGGGTACTGAGAAGCCCACATAGCCCAGGTACAGCATGGGAGGATGGATGACCATCTCCGGATACTGAAGCAGGGGGTTCAACCCGAAGCCGTCTGCCGGGATTGTACCGCCGACCAGCGCGAACGGCGGCGCAACAAAGTTGAGCAGGCCCAGGAAGAACAACTGGATTGCGGCCAGAATGGTTGAGGCGTAAGCGAATAGTTTAACGTCTGTTTTATGCCGCAGCCGCAACACGAAGCCGTAAATTGCCAGGAGCCACGCCCACAACAGCAGCGAGCCTTCCTGACCGCTCCACAATGCGGCGAATTTATAGGCACCGGGCAGGTCACGGTTTGAGTGGTGCAGGACGTAGGAAACGGAGAAATCATTAGCAAATGCCGCCCAGATCAGGGCAAACGCCGCACCGGTAACAGCGACGAAGCTTGCAATGCCGGCACGGCGCGCCGTTTCAGCCAACCGCTCAGGCTCTACCGCATATCGCAATCCAGGCCGAGCGACCGCAAGCTGACGCAGAGCTACCCCACCGGCCAGCAGCGTGTAGACGCTGAGCGCGAGCGCAAGCAGAAGGGCATAACTTCCGAAAGCCGGCATCTCAAAAGCTGACATCGCTAACATCGCTACTGTAAATAACATGGCGATCCGGTTCCCTCCGCTGAGCGAACCCAGCCTACTTTCTTATTGTCGCAGAGCATCTGGAAGGGCTACAACCGTCCATACTGGGGATGTTGCACGGTGCCAATGCAAAGTTTGCATCGATTGCAAGACGGTCAAAATAGCCCATAATTAAGAAGGCAATCGTTCTATGTACAAGGCTGTACACCTTTTGCTAATAGCCTCCACACGCCGAATGGTACAACCTGCTCACCTATCGAGGACATCTCCTTACCGAACCGAAGCAATCCCTTATGCTCTCCGGCTGGAATGTGAGATACCCATGAGCGCCTTGATCTTGCTGGTGGATGACAATCCGGTGCAGGCCATGGCCCGGCAAGCCATCCTGATGCGCTCCGGTGCGGAGGTTGTGGTTGCCCGTTCTGCCGAGGACGCGCTGCTTATACTTGAAAATGCAGCATTTTGCGGTTCGCTCGGTTTGATGGTGACTGACCACATCATGCCCGGAATGAATGGTGCCGAGTTGACCCGGCGGGTGCGGCAAGTACTACCTATGCTGCCGATTTTGGTACTAAGCGGCCTTGCCGATGCAGAAGGCGAGTACAACGGGACACACGTTCTGTTTCGTATGAAACCCTTTCCTCCTACTGAGCTGATCCAGCTGGTACAGCAGATACTGGTGCATCGAGTATTGCGTACAGCTTAGCTTTCAAGGTACCTGGAGACACACGTGCAGCCTATGTTTTCCAAGAAGGGGAAGCTGGTCTTTTGCTGCCTGAGTGAAGAAAATCTAGTTTTTATTACCTCCGTGCTGACATCCCCCTTACAGCAAAGCCTGGTGACATGCGTAAATACATTGATGAGTTCAAGCAGAACCTTCTGTTCGAACCAAGCGTCCAATATGTAACCCTCAAGATTTTCTGTGTGCTGCCGATGAGGAAACCAGGTATGGGTGTTCAGGAGAAAGTGGTATGATGTTTGAGCAATCAGCAATAGCAATCCGGAGACAGAAACCACATTGCCCGCAGTGTGAGGGTGTGGAGCTTCGCCGCCATGGGCGGGTGGGTTTCTGGCAGCGGGTAGTTATGCCGCGCTTCGGCTTGTTTCCGTGGGAATGTGGATTGTGCCGCAAGATTTTCTTTCTCTCTCAGCGCTCGACCGACTACCGGCAGCACGCAACTGAGTACCGGCAGTATGGCGCAGAAGATGGGCGATCCCCTATAGGGCTTGAATTGGTCGGTGCACCCACGGCTCCCACTGCCGTCAAGACTATACCGGTATGTGAGCCTGTTCGACGTAAGCAACGCGCGGTATAGTGCACAAGCGGTAAGGAGTTCCACACTATAACTCAGACGGCGGAGGGACAATGCAATCCATATTCACGCTACCGCTTTGGGATATCGGCTTTGCTCGAATCCAGCATTGTTGCAGGGAGCATTCCCGTTCAATCTAAGCTCGCCAACGGCCGCGTACCCAGTACCACCCGCGAGGACTCGGAAGCCAGTGCCCCGGAACCCATGATGCCGTGGGACGCGGCGGCATCACCCATTTGCCGCTTACCCACATATAGTGTTGCCCATCCCATCGCTGGTAGCCGGGAATCCATACGTAGCCGCGCACGGGCGCAGGGTGCGGCCGCTCCGTAACCGGCGGCGGTGGGGCTGTTCCGACGTACTGAGCATGCGCTATACCTGCTACGAACAGACAAGTCAGTACTGCCAACCTCGCAGTTTGCCGCAAATCCTTGCTCTTCCAAACACTTCTCATAGATCCCCAGAGATTTTTGTACCATGACCCTCTATGGCGGTTGCCATCAGGCGCGTGTCTATTTCATCATCAACGTCCCTTCTTGAGGAATTTGTGTAGTGCCTTGCACTATGGAAATGCACTCTCTTCAACACCTGCCGCAAATTTCTGCGCAGGTATCATGAATTACCGACACCCGGAGCCGAGGCGCTGGTACAACAGGTGGGAACAGGCGTGGAGCAAGCCCATGAGATGGAAACAGGTAGCAATGATTTGCGCGGTGGTGCTGGTGCTGGCAGCCATAGCCGCTTTTACCGTGCTGCGAGTGCAAAAAAGCTACACCAAGGTTCTGGTCGGTACGGTGGAACGGGGTGAGATCACCTCGATCGTAAGCGGCACCGGGCAGATTAAGCCTAAAACTTATGTCAATATCGGCGCGACGGCTTTTGGCCGCATCACGCACCTGTACGTCAAGGAAGGCGAGCGCGTCCATCGCGGGCAGGTGCTGGCGACTGTTGAAAGCGTGCAGCCGGCGGCAAGTGTAGCCGCGCAGCGGGAGGCGATCAACTCCGCAAAGACGGACATTAACTCCTACCTGGCCGCGGAGGAGACGGCACAAGCCAATATTGAGCACGCCCAGGCAGATCTTGAGCAGAAGAAGCTTGACTATGACCGCTATCAGCAGCTCTATAACGAAAAGCTGGTTTCAAAGCAGGAGTTTGACGCCCGCAAGGCAGCTTTTGACCTCGATCAGGCCAGTATGTCGCAGTCCAAAGCGGCCATGGTTCAGGCAAAGGCGCAAACTGAGTCGGCGCGCGGCCATCTCGGTACCGCTGTGGCGACCTTGCGTTCGAACGTGGACTCGCTCGATAAAACAGTCAGTGTTGCCCCCTATGACGGCATTGTGACAAACCTGCCGGTGCGCGAGGGAGAAACAATGGTAATCGGCATTCAGAACGCCGAGGGCTCGACACTGATGACGATTGCCGATATGTCGGTCGTTACGGCTGAAGTCAAGATAGACGAGACCGACATCGTGAACGTCAAGATGGGCCAGGCAGCGGACGTGATTGTCGATGCGCTACCCGATAAGGTGCTGAAGGGCCATGTCACCGAAGTGGGCGATCAGGCATTGCTGCGCTCTACGGGCGTAGCGACCAGCCAGTCCACGAGCGGAACGGAAGAGGCAAAGGATTTTAAGGTGATCGTGACGCTTGACCCCGGCCAGGATGCGTCGACCGTGCTGCGGCCCGGACTTTCATCAACAGCCAAAATTATTACCGCCGACAAAAAGGATGTGCTTTCGGTACCCATCCAGGCGCTGACCGGCGCACCCACGGCAAGCGACGGAAAGGGCGGCGGTGCTACAGTGCAGGCAGCCGGACCGCCTGCGCCGGCTAACGACAGCCGCCAAGGCGTGTTTGTGCTCCGGCAGGAAAGCGGCAAGCTCCGGGCGCACTTCGTACCGCTTACTACAGGCATCAGCGGCACCTCCAAACTGGAGGTTTCCGGTGGAATCAAGGCGGGCGACCAGATTGTGACCGGCACCTATAAAGTACTGAGGGTGCTCAAGAACGATGCACCGGTGAAGGCGGCAACCGAAGCAGAGCTTGCACCCAAGAGCGAAGACGGCTCATAACCCTGACGGAGTGAGGCTTGGATGGCAGCAGGCAAAGCAGGAACGGTTCCAGCGGACCAGATGATCGTAGTCGAGGACCTCTGGAAGACGTATGTAATGGGCGATCAGCAGGTACATGCGCTGCAAGGCATTAACTTACAGATTCGTCAAAACGAATATGTCGCCATCATGGGGCCTTCGGGCTCTGGGAAGTCGACGCTGATGAACCTGATTGGCTGCCTTGACTCGCCGACCCGGGGCCGCTACTGGCTCAACGGACATGATGTTTCAGAGCTCGATGATGACCAGCTGGCACGCATCCGTAACAAGGAAATTGGTTTTGTATTCCAGACCTTCAACCTGCTGGCCCGCGCAACTGCCTTGCACAATGTCGAGCTGCCGCTAATCTATAACGGCACCGGCTCTGCGGAGCGGCTGGAGCGAGCTCGCGCTGCGCTCGCCGCAGTGAATCTTGAGCAGCGAATGGACCACCGGCCTAACGAGCTTTCAGGCGGTCAGCGTCAGAGGGTTGCCATTGCGCGCGCGCTCATCAACCGGCCTTCGATCATCCTGGCGGATGAGCCCACAGGCAATCTCGACTCGAAGACGGGTGACGAGATTATGGCGTTGTTTGACGACCTGCATGCACGGGGCAATACTATTGTGCTGGTCACTCACGAGCCTGACATTGCCGAGTACGCGCATCGAGTGGTGACCATCCGCGACGGCGTGATCGCATCCGACCAGCCTTCTTCGCGCATGCGCGCTGCGGTTCCTGTAGCTTAACTTTGTACTAGAGAATTACTCAAAATGGCGGATCGAATAAGGCTGTCTCCGCAGGTGTCGGCGGCTCAAATATTTGGACCCACTTCTGCACATCTTCCCACTTGATGGATGGGTCTTCCATATTGCGCTTCTGAATTCTGGCAAGCAGTTCCTCAGGTGGTGCGAAAAGATAGTGAAGCTCAACGCAAGCTCCCAAGGCACGTGCTTCTATCCGCAACTTGTCTCTTTCCCACTTTCCCCATGTGCCCCATTCGATAATTACGCTTTGTCCAAGGGTAAGCAGGCGTTGTGTAAGTCGCCATTGAAGAGTCTCGATCTTAGCCCGTTGTTCTTCCGCATGGAGGTTGATGGAGAGTGCATCCATCCAGTCATCAGCAGACATTCTAAAAGCGGGAAGCAAAGCTTCAAGCTGCCGGGCAAGTGTTGTTTTGCCTGAACCCGGAAGTCCGCAGATAATCACGAGCCTTGTGTCAGTTCTCATGGTCACCTCTCGTCCGAGGTTACATGCTGCACCTATGTCGCATAGGGGAGAGAAACCAGTCGGGAACTCTGATGAACAATTGTTTTACATTTGAAACTTTCCTATCTGAATGATGAAGTTAACCGCCCTCTTACTCTTAATTTGACTGAAGGAACCAGCAGGCTCATGCTCCGCCGGAAACCGCCGATATAGCTGCCAAGACCGCAATAGCGGCAGAAATCGGCAG
>CAXSHS010000142.1:0-5711 GCA_964237325.1 uncultured Acidobacteriaceae bacterium
GCGCATTGAGTTCCGGGGTCTGCTGTCAGACCTGCTGCCGCCTGACACCATGAGCCTGGCGCAGACATACTTCACGCCCTCCTCCGCCCGCTCGCACCGCCTGGTCGTGTTTGCCGGAGTGGTGGCCCTCCTGGCGGCCATGGGCGTTATGCTGTCGCTCATGGAGGGCTTTCGCCGCGCCTACCGGCTGCCGCGTGGCCAATTCCCTTTCTGGAAGGAGCGGCTGGTGGCGCTGCTGCTCATCCCCTCGACGCTGCTGCCCATGCTGTTTGCCACGGCACTAGTTGTTTTCGGGCACCAGATCGAGCTATGGATGATCGCTAACGCAGACCACGAGCTGCGTTCCTATGTACTGGTGGGCTGGCGCGCGGTGCGCTGGCTCATCGCTCTGCTTACGGGTGTTGCCGTGCTCCAGGTCATCTTTCATTTCAGCACGGCGACCCGTCCGCCGTGGCACCGCACGATACCCGGCGCGGTACTGGCTACTACAATATGGTTCGGGTCCACCATTGCTTACGGCTGGTATGTAACCCGCTTTGCCGACTACTCGCGGGTCTACGGCTCACTGGGTGCCGGAATTGTGACCATGGTGTGGCTGTATTTTGTCTCGGTAGCCACGCTGGTTGGAGCAGAGTTCAACGCGCAGGTATACCCTCTATGGGATGAGCAGGGCGCGTCCTCTCTGGCCGAGGACGATACGCTGGAGTACCCGGACGGCAGACAGGTGCTTGATCACCGCGAAAATGCTTCGGCAGGCACTGCCGGGGACTAGAACCGCCGCAACATCTCTCGACAAAGCGGCTCCCCATGCCTCCGAATCCGGTAAGCCGTATGAAAATCTGCACAGGCGAGTGTACTCATTCCCACGAGTAGGCACATGGCTCTAAAATCACTCGGAGGGCACGGGATGGAAGCGACACACATGGCAGCTGGGGCAGGCAAGGCAAACAAGATGGAAAGCGGCAGCAGTCCTTTTACCGCGAATGGTACCTTGCGCCGCGCCAAGATCGTCGCGACGCTCGGACCGGCTTCAAACACCGAGACAACCTTCCGGGCCCTGGTGCGCGCCGGGCTCGACGTGGCGCGGCTCAACTTTTCGCACGGCACCCAGGCCGACAAGCAACTGCTTATCGACATGATCCGCAAGGTGTCAGATGAGGAAAAAAAGCCGATCTGCATCCTCGCCGACCTCCAGGGACCTAAAATCCGTACCGGCAAGCTGGTGGACCATAAGTCGGTACTGATTGAAGCAGGTCAGACGCTCACTATCACGCCGCGCGACATCCTCGGTACCAGGGACTTGATCGCCACCACGTTTGTGACGCTGGCTGAGAATCTGGAACCCGGCTCCCGCATCCTGCTTTCCGACGGTCTCATTGAGCTTCATGTCATTCGCATTGTCGGCGACGACATCGAATGCGCCGTGATCAACGGCGGTCTGCTGGGCGAGAACAAGGGCATCAACCTGCCGGGCATTGCAGCCAAGGTGCCTTCGTTGACGGACAAGGACGCCGTCGACCTGGAATTCGTCATCGGCGCAGGCGTCGACGCAATCGCGCTTTCCTTTGTTCGCAATGCGGAAGATGTGCGCCTGGTCAAGGACCGGATCACGGCCGCCGGTGCCGATACCTGGATCATTGCCAAGCTCGAAAAACCGCAGGCCATCGACAACGTGGATGAAATTCTTGAGATTGCCGACGGCGTGATGGTGGCGCGCGGCGACCTGGGTGTGGAAGTCCCGCCGGAAAAGGTGCCCGCGATGCAGAAGCTCATCATCCGGCGCGCGGCGGAGTACCGCAAGCCGGTCATCACGGCCACGCAGATGCTTGAGTCGATGATCGACAACCCCCGGCCCACGCGCGCCGAGGCATCGGACGTTGCGAACGCAGTGTACGACGGCACGGACGCGGTCATGCTGTCGGCTGAGTCCGCCGCAGGCAAGTACCCGGTCGAGGCTGTCAAAATGATGGCGAAGATCGTACTTGAAACTGAAGAGCAGATGCGTGAGCTCCCAGGACTCTATCCAAGCCGCATGCACAGCCACGCCACCACGGTTGCCGAGTCCATCTGCGAGTCCATGGCGCATGCCTCGAACGATCTCGACATCCGCGCCATTGCCGTGTTTACCGAGACCGGCAGCACGGCGCGTCTGCTGTCGAAACGCAGTCCCAAGCCACCTGTCTGCGCGCTCTCGTCCTCCACTACCGTGCTGCGCCGCATGAGCCTGCTGCGCGGGGTGTACCCGATCGCCTGCGGCAAAGCCGCCACCACTGAGCGCATGATCGAAACGGTTGAGGATGCGCTGGAGCGCAGCCAGTTCGCGCGGCGCGGGGATATTGTGGGCATTGTCGCGGGGACGCGGACGAACTCCGGGTCTACGAATTTCATGCGCATGCACGTGCTTGGAGATCTGGTGGACGGGGCCGCGAGCACGAAGCGGGATGAAGGGCAGGGTTAGGCTACGGCGTATCCGACGTAAACAGACAAATTTCAGGCGGTCGCAAACAGGCTCGGCAAAGCCTGCTTTGTACCACGTATGATTTGGCATATGACGCCCTCTTCTACAGCGAGCAATATCCCTGAAGGTTTCGGACTTCCCCCCTGGGCCTGGCCACTGATCGGCCTCGGCGCGGGCATCGCCCTGGTGATCGTGGTACACGGCACTTGCTTTCTCAAAGAAGACTGCTAAGGGCTTCTACTATCGGCGGCTCCCCTGACATTTACACTAGGTGGCATGCGGTTTGCCCAGTACGCACTTTTCCTGCTTCTGGTGGCGTCGGTAGTTTTGCCCGCCATGGGCCAGGACCCGCTTACAGCGTTTCCGGGGAACTACCGCCTTATCCTGAACAATTCGATGGTTGAAGTCATCCGTGTGCACTATGGGCCGCATGAGCGCGTCGGCGTCCACGACCACTCCTCCTTTCCGACGATCTACGTGTATCCCAGTGACTCCGGCCCGGTCCGGTTCGCCCATGACGAGAACCCGCCTTTCACGATCACTCGCCCGTCAATCGTTAAAGGTTCATTCCGCGTAAGCCCCGGACGCGCCGAGCGACATACCGTGGAAAACCTGGGCGACACCGGTTCCGACTTCCTCCGTGTTGAGTTGAAGCAGGTTCCGCTGGGCAGCGGACTTCCTCCATTTCGAGGCAAGCCGCCGGGGGAGTGGACTTTCGGCGGTAGCTCGACCGAGTACCGCAGCTCGCGGTTCACCGTAGGGCGCATTGTCTGCAAAGCGAGTGACGCCTGCCAATTGCCCGATCCCGGATTGCCTTCGCTGCTCATCGCGTTCTCGCCGGTTAAGCTGTCCGGGAACGGTAAAACTATCGCGGCGGGTGATGTTCGATGGCAGCAGGGGCAGCAAACGGTCTCGGTACGCTCAGCATCGGGCGCCCCGGCACACTTGCTCAAAATTACCTTCCTGCCTGGCGAAAAATAAGGGCTGCTCGCCCGGAAGTCTGCCCGGTTCCGGGACATGGAGCACGTTTCCGCAGGCCGCCGACAAGCCCTATCCGCTACACTCGCCCCATGGGCCGCATCCGCATTTTGACCGACCAGGTCGCCAACCAGATCGCTGCAGGCGAGGTGGTGGATCGGCCTGCGTCGGTGGTTAAGGAGCTGCTTGAAAACGCGCTCGATGCCGGAGCCACGCGCATCCGCATCGAGATTGAAGGCGGCGGCCGCAAGCGCATCCGCATGACAGATAACGGGCACGGCATGGGCCGCGATGACGCCCTGCTTGCCTTTGAGCGGCATGCGACATCGAAAATTCGCTCGTCCGATGATTTGCTTCATATCGCCACGCTGGGGTTTCGCGGCGAGGCGCTGCCTTCAATTGCCTCGATATCCCGCTTGGAGCTGGCCACGCGCATGAACGATGAAGCGCATGGCACTCGCATCGAGATCCACGGCGGCAAGCTGGCGCGGGTTGAGGATGCGGGGCTGCCGCCGGGCACGACCTTCACGGTCGAGGATCTATTCTTCAACACGCCTGCCCGGCGCAAATTCCTGAAGTCCGAGCCGACTGAGACTTCGCATATCACCGCGCTTGTGACGCACTATGCGCTCGCGCATCCGGCAAAGCACTTTGAGCTCGTCAGCGCTACGCACACCCTGCTCAGTGCGCCCCCCGTGAGCCATACCGAAGAGCGCATCTACCAGGTTTTCGGCCGCGACACGCTCGATCAATTGCTGCCGCTAGCCGCCGAGCGGCCGTTCGACCATAGCGGGCTGCCCGAGCCGCCGCCCTGGAAGCGAGATGCCAACTGGGAAGCACCCGCACCCGGGCACCTGCGGCTCTCGGGCTTTGCCTCAAAGCCGGAGCTGCAAAAACTGAACCGGAACTCCATCTATATTTTCGTTAATCGGCGGCTCATCCGCGACCGGCTCATCCTTCATGCGATCTCGGAGGCGTACCGCAACATTCTTCCCTCGACCTCGTACCCGGTGATGCTCCTGTTCCTCGAAATGCCTCCGGCGGAGGTGGACGTCAATGTCCATCCGTCGAAAACGGAAGTCCGCTTCCGGCAGCCTTCGCTCGTCCACGATTTCGTACGAAATTCGATCCGCTACACGCTGATGAAGGCGCGGCCTGCGGCATCGTTTCTAGCCGCGCTGGCTGCAAGTCCGAACGGAAGCGCGGCGCTGATGCCCGGAGCAAGCGAGCACTCGCCGGGGTGGATGGGCAACACGCCCCCGGCGGAATACCTCGACTCTGAACTCGATTCCGGAGCGGTTGAAAGCGTGGGGGCGGGAGGCGCGCAAACCGCAACCTTCACGTTGGCCTCGCCAACTGTGGCACCGGTAGCCGCAAACCTCCCGTTTGCCGCAGCTGCCGTACTGGCGGAGGCTGCGCTTTCGCAGCCGGTGTTTCCGCAGGATCGGGCGAATGGCCACCCGGCAGGCGAACCCGCGCCGGAATACACCCCCACGCTCAACACGCTTGCCTCGCTCAAACCCCTCGGACAGCTGCGCGAGTCTTTCATCCTGGCCACGAGCGACGACGGCTTGTGGATCATCGACCAGCATGTCGCGCATGAGCGGGTGCTGTTTGAAAAGATCCTGCGCGAGCGCGCAGTCGAATCCGTCCAGCGCCAGCGCCTGCTGATGCCCCTGCTCATCGACCTGCAGCCGTACCAGATGGTGCTGTTTGCCCGCATCGCGCGCGAGCTGGATCGCAACGGCTTTGAAGCCGAGCCGTTCGGGCCGCGTACCCTTGCCATCAAGGCTGCGCCGATCGGGCTTGAAGGCGGGGAGCTCGGACGCATGCTCACCGAAGTGCTGGAGCTGGCCTCAGGTGACAGCCGCGAATCCTCAGAAAATCTCGAAACGAATCTCGAAACCATGCGCACCCGCATCGCGGCCTCGATCGCCTGCCACTCGGCCATCAAGGTCAACATGCCGCTTGATAGCGAACGCATGGGCTGGCTTTTGTCAGAGTTAGGTAAAACTGAGCATCCTACCAGCTGCCCACACGGGCGTCCCATTGCACTGCGGTATTCTTGGAAAGACATCCAGCGGGCATTTGGCAGAATATAGAGCCGCCTTCCCGCATAGAACAGGTGTGCAGCAATTTCAGTTCGCGAGACCGCACAAGTTTCCGGCCTCCATTTTCGGGAGAATTTTATCTCCTGTTTGTAAACCTGCCCAGGCAGGTACTAAGCGCTCGCGGCCACGCCGCGGCAAGGAACCCTCTTTTGACAGCAGAACAG
>CAXSHS010000143.1:0-5554 GCA_964237325.1 uncultured Acidobacteriaceae bacterium
CGCGAGCCGAAGGTGGAGGTCTCTGCATCTACAACCCCATGGCCGATCAACTTTTTCTAAGCCTGTGGTACCCAAACTTCCGCACGGAGGCATTAGGACCGGCGATCCTGGGCGTTCTGCGACAGTTTACCGTCATCGGTGCCGCACCCGGCGACTCACCCTTGATTCAGGCTGCCACGGTATACCCTATCGACTGGTCAGAGTCGCCTGTGTACACCCGTATTTACGATGAAGACGAATCAGACCTGGCCGTACCTGCGCTGGCCGTACCCGAAGCCATGGAGCATCTGCATGAAGACTTTGCCTACGAGTTCGAGCTTGACTGGGAGCTGTGGCAGCCCGAAGCAGCAAGTGCTCTGGACCCGGTATGGCGGCTGCTGCCCGCACCGGTGCGAGTAGCCGGTTTTGGACCTGCTTTCGACGAGCAATCCTACGAAACGAACGGGCAGGTACGTATAGCATTCGGACTCGACACACCTTTCTTGCAGGAAGAAGTAGAGCTGGACCGCTTGGCTGCCGATAAGGTTCGTGAGAACATTGCACGGCTGGTGGCACTGGTGCGCGCAATCGAGAAAAATTGCGGCATCTCCTCCCGCCTGCTCTGGTCCGAGTCCGGCGAGAGCCTGGCAGAAAAGCTGATTGCACGTTTGCAGCAGGTAAATTAGGCGCATGGCAGCAATCCGCATCGAAGGCACCCGCACCCAGACTATCCGTACCGTCCTAATCGCGGCGTTCGCGGCATTGACGGTGGTGCTGCTAGGGGCCTTCGGGCTACAAAAGCTGAAAAGCCACGGCCTGCACCTGGACCTGCCGGGTCAGCTTGGGGCGGACATTTCGCAGACTGCCAATGGTTTTACCTACTCGCAGTCGCAGCGCGGCCATACCATCTTCACCATTCACGCGTCGAAGATCGTCGAGTTTAAGGGAGGAAACCAGGCAGAGCTGCATGACGTTTCGATCACCCTCTACGGCCCGGAGGGTTCGCATCGGCAAGACCGCATCTCAGGTAGCGACTTTCTCTACAACAAACAAAGTGGGGTGGTGACAGCAAAAGGTCGGGTCCAGATCGATATGGCTTCGCCGGCATCAGGTACACCCGGCAACGGCGCGCCGCCCGATACGATCCATGTGCAGACCAGCAACCTGCGGTTTGACCAGAAGACGGGAGAAGCGCAGACCGATCAGCCGCTCGCCTTCAGCCTGCCGCGCGCCAGCGGTACTTCAGTTGGTGGGGACTACAACTCGAAGACCGGCGTTCTGATCCTGCAAGACGAAGTGGAGCTGCATGCTGACCATAACGGCGACCCTGCTGTATTGCACGCCTCACATGCGCAGCTGCTGCGGGATTCCCACATTGCGTATCTGCTGCGTGCACAAGGGCAGTTCGGAGGCGGGCGTGAGTCGGCAGATCAAGTCGTGCTCACATTTCGTCCTGACGGCACCATGGATCATTTGGACGCGCAGGACCGTGTTCGCATGGTGACAGCCGATGGTGCGGAGCTGTACTCCACTACCGCAACGGTAAATTTCAGTCCGCGTAGTGAGCCCACCACAGCACGCGCAGGTGGCGGGGTCAATTTTGTTTCAGATTCGCCGGAGTCTAATCTGCACGGCAATGCTGTTGAGGGCACAGTGATCTTTGCCCAAGGTCCTGACGGCAAAGCCACACTAAGCCACGCGCGGTTTCACAATGCTGTAAGCTTTGTCATTCAGCAAAAGTTTATTGCCGGGGACCCTCGTGGCTCCGCAACGCGCGAGATGACGGCAAGCGAACTCGATATCGACTTCGGCCTGGGACCGGATGGAAAAAGCCTAGCGCAAAAAGCGACTGCGCAAGGCGGGGCCACAGTAAACCTGCACGACCTGCCCTACGGTTTGCCGCCGCGGAACTCAACCATCTACGGGGATCGACTGGTTGCCACCTTAGCAGAAGGGCACGGGCTGCGGCAGATCGACGGCTCGGGCGGCACCAAGGTTATTGACTACGCACCGGATGGAGCGACGGACACCAGCACCGGTGATGTACTACACGCGACATTTTCATCGATAACAGAAGCCAGTGAAAAAGGGAGCAAAGCAGGGCATAGTGACCCCAGGCAGCCCAGCCTGCATGAGAGCGCGGAAGTACGTACTGCTACCCAACAGGGGCATGTCACGCTGGAGGCGCAGCCCGCCCGGTATACCAGAACAAGCGACGGCACGCCGCAGCAGCCGCTCTATGCCGAGGCGGATGCGAGCAGCTTTAGCGCCGCCGACCAGATACTGCGGCTGACCGGCGATCCGGCTCACCCGCCTCGCGTACTTAACAGCACGCTCGCGCTGACCGCTACGGAAATCGACTATCGGCGCAACTCAGGAGATGCGCAGGCGCATGGCGACGTGCGTTCCACTTACCTGCAGAACGCAGGTAAGCCACCTCAACAAGCCGGAACCCCGGCCAAGGGCACGGCCGGCCTGGGTGGCTCCGGAGCTGTTCATATAGTGGCGTCTGCGGCGGTAATGAATCGCAACACTAACATTATTGTGTTCACCGGCACGCCGCAGCAGCCTGCGCGCATGTGGCAGGGTGCGAACTCGGTGGCGGCCCCTGTCCTGGAGCTCGGCAAGGGGCAAAGCTCGCTTGCGGCGCATGGGCTTGGCGACACACACGATCAGGTGCATGGCGTGTTTGCGGCAAATGCAGGTCTAAGCCCACGATTAACTGCAGATACGCTGTTCTACTCAGACTCAACCCGGGCTGCGGACTTCCGCGGCAATGTAGTCGCGGAGCAGCCGAATGGTACGGTCCACGCCGACGATGCACAGATATTCCTGACTGAGGCACTCCAGGGCCGGCCTTCGCAATTGGATCGCATGGTGGCCACCGGCCATGTCTTGCTCCAGCAGCCGGGGCGAAAGGGCACCGGAGAAAAGCTGGTGTACACCGCCGCCGACGGTAACTATGTGCTGACCGGGTCTGCCGGTGTGCCGCCGCGCGCTGCCGATACACAGAAGGGCGCTACGTCGGGTGCGGCACTGCTGTTTCGCAGCGGCGATGATAGCGTGGAGGTACAAAGCCACGATGCCGAAGGAAATAGCCGCCGCACTGTGACGGATCTCCGGTCTCCAAAGTAAACGAGTCCATGCAGAAGCTTTCTACGGATGAAATTGGTAAAACCTACAAGGGCCGGCAGGTGGTGCGGGGCGTTTCCATTTCCGTAAGCCAGGGTGAAGTCGTGGGATTGCTGGGGCCGAATGGAGCAGGAAAAACTACCAGCTTCTACATGATGGTGGGCCTGGTGGTGCCCGATACAGGGCGCATCCTTGCTGATGGCGTCGAGATCACCCGCGTACCCATGTACCTTCGGGCACGCACGTATGGCATCTCCTACCTGCCGCAGGAACCTTCAGTCTTTCGCAAGCTGTCTGTGGAAGACAACATCCTGGCTGTGCTTGAGGCGCAGTCGATCACAGCCGTCGAGCGCCGCTCGCGTACCGAGAAACTCATCGAGCAGCTCAACATCGGGCATATCCGCAAAACGCAGGGCTATGCGCTCTCAGGCGGTGAGCGGAGGCGTGTTGAAATCGCCCGTTGTCTCTGTATCCGGCCCTCGTTCATTCTGCTGGATGAGCCGTTTTCCGGCATCGACCCCCTGGCTGTAGATGATCTCCAGGAAATTATTTTCGGACTCAAGGAGAGTGGTATCGGGGTGCTCATCACCGATCACAAGGTGAGAGAAACACTTTCTGTAACAGACCGCGCATACATCATCAATGAGGGCCGCATTCTTGCTGAAGGGACGCCCCGCGCGCTCGGCATGAACCCGGAAGTACGCCGCATCTACCTGGGCGAGAACTTTCTGCTGGACTGAAGAAAGCCGTACCCCCAACTAAGAGCCACGTTACGAGAGTGACGAAAAGCAGCGGAGGGTGTCTACTTTGTACAACGCATCTCGGTACACTGCATCCACAACTCCAATTTCATAGAGTTTTCGAGGTTGCACTGAGTAGCATGTCTTTTCAGCCCAAACTGAATTTGCGGGTCTCTCAGCGCCAGGTACTGACACCGGGCCTGATGCAGATGGTCAGCGTTCTAGCTTTGAACAAGATCGAGCTCAAGGACATGATTGAGGCAGAGATCACCGAGAACCCGGTTCTGGAAGAACTTGAAAACACTGTACCTATGCTGGACCATGTAGCCGGCCGCGAGGCCGACCGTGAGCTTGCCTCAACCCCGGCGGAGGCACCGGACCCGGAAAGAACCGACCCCAAAGCCGACCCCTTTGAAGAGATTGACTTCGGCTCTTACTTTCAGGAGTACCTGGACCCCGGCTTTCGCTCGCCGCAAAGCTTTGAGCTGAACGAGAAGCCCTCCATTGAAAACTTTCTCACCGTACCTGGCTCGCTAGTAGACCATCTACAGTGGCAAATCGGCGCGCTGCCGCTTTCGCCGTTGTTGCGCGAGGCAGTTGAGTACTTGCTGGGCAACCTGGACGAGGATGGTTACTGCGCTACAGCGAGCGGCGAACTGCACGCTGGGTGGCTGCGAGAACTGCATCGCTCCGCCGCTCTGCAAGCCGGCAGGGAGACTCAGCCCAATGCCGAAGCATTGCTGAAGGAAGCGTTCGCGGTCGTTCACTCGCTGGACCCGGTTGGAGTCGGTGCGGCAGACCTGCGCGAGTGCCTGCTGCTGCAGATTGAAACCTGCAAGCGCGCGCTTGGCGCATCCATACTCCGCAATGGGGTTGGCCATAGCGAAGCGGTACAGCGCACAGCCAGCTGGGCCCTGGCGCGCCGCATTGTGGACAGCCACCTGCCGCTGCTGCAGAAGCGTGACCTGCGTGAATTGAGTAAAGCTGCACAGGCGACCCCTGAAGAGGTAAGCGCGGCTTTCGACTGCATCCGAACACTCGACCCGCGCCCAGGCCAGCGCTTCCACCACTCGGACGCGCGGCTGATCGAGCCCGATGTTTCTTTTGTTCGGCGCGATGACGAGTGGATTGCAGTAATGGACGACGAAAACCTGCCGACGCTGCGACTGAACCGCGACTATCGTAAGCTTCTGCAAAAAGGCGAAGCCGGCAAGGAGGTGAAGGATTACGTTAAGGAGCGGTACCGCTCTGCCTTGCAGCTGATGCGCAACATTGAGCAGCGCAAAAACACGATCCTGCGCACTTGCGAGGCAATCGTAAGGCGTCAGGGAGACTTTCTTGAGAATGGAGTCGAGAGGCTGAAGCCCATGATGATTAAGGATGTTGCTGAGGAGATCGGCGTACATCCTTCAACCGTGAGCCGGGCGGTGTCCAATAAATATGCCCACACGCCGCAAGGCGTCTTCGAGCTCCGCTTTTTCTTTTCAGAAGGTGTAAGCGGGCCGGAAGGCTCCGCCACACCCCTGCTGCTGCTCAAGCGCAAGGTAAAAAAACTAATCGCGGAGGAAGACGCACACAAACCTCTGACCGACGATCACATCACCCTGCTGCTACAGAAAGACGGCATCGACGTGACTCGCAGAACGGTGGCAAAGTATCGCGAGGATATGCGCATCCCAAGTACGCATCAGCGGCGCATTCGC
>CAXSHS010000144.1:0-5283 GCA_964237325.1 uncultured Acidobacteriaceae bacterium
GTGACGAAGACAAGCTGTGAGGGGCCGCCGCCTGCCGCGCGAATCTGCGCAAAACTTTGCCCGGTACCTTGCCCGGCCAGGGTCGCGGCATAGGTTTGGGCTGCGGAGAGGGTGTTGGTCGTGACACCGGCAAGAGGGCAGCCGTTTGCGGTTGGGCAGGTGCGGCCGCCGAAGGTGAACAAGCCGTTGAAGGAGGAGTCGGCGCTATTGGCCTCGCGGGTGGCGCGGAGCCGACCGCCGATGGAGATGGAATGCGCGCCCAGTGCGAGCTCTGTAAGGTTTGAGAGCTCATAACGGTCAGTGTGGTCGTTGATGGACTGCTCGCTATTGCCGCCGAAGGTCTCGAAGCTCTGCACCTGCACCTGCGGCGTGGTGTTGCCGGGGATTTGCGTGGAGCGTCCGTAGAGTGCCTGCACGTGCGTTTCATTGATGACGCGAGGGCCGAAGACTTCGGTGTCGCTGACCTGGATGGTGCTTTCGCTTGAGGTGGAGTTGTAGGCCTGCGAGCTGAGGTTGTACTGCGCGATGCCCTGGTTGTTTTGTACATTGCGCTCGTACTGGTAGCGCACGCTCAGGGTGTTCTTGTCGGACAGTTGCACGTCTACGCGCGGGCTAATGTTGGTGCGGGTTTGCGGGGTGTTGACCGCGTCAGAGAAGGGTGCGGTGCCGAAGTCGCCGCTGTTGCTGAAGTTGCCCGCGGCAAAATCGCCGTTGACCTCTCCCTGGAGCCGGAACGCGCTGACGATGGAGTCGTCCTGGATGTTGCGGCGCTGGGCGCTTACGAAAAATGAAGCTTTCTTGTTGATGGGGCCGCTCAGAGTGCCTTCGTACTGGTAGGTGTCGTAGTTCGGCAGGGCCGAGGAGTTCACTACAAACGGGTTGCCGGTGTTGAACTGCCGGGCGTTGCCCTGGGCCTGAAACTGGCCGTGGAACTTGTCGGTGCCGGGCTTGGTGAAGACCTCGACGCGCCCGAAACCCAGCTTGTCGAACTGCGCGCCGTAGGGATTCTGGTTGACGCGGATTTCACGGATGGAGGACTTGGGGGGAAGCTGGCCGCCGGTAAAGCCATCGATATAAACCTGGCCGCCGCTGGGCCCGGCGGCGGGACCTGCGAGCGCAGAGAGTTCGTTTGAGAGCTCATCAGGGTCATCCGAAAGCGCATCGAGGTCCTTGCCTTTGATCGAGATGCTGTTGGCATTGGCGTCCGGGTCGACGGAGACGGTAGGGGCGTCGGCGTTGACCTGGACGTCCTGCTGCTGGGTCTGGATGGTGAGCGCGGCGTCAAACAGTTTCGCCACGCCGGGGGTGAAGGTGGTGAGCCGGGTGGTGAGCACGCCGAAGTCTTCAGCCTGCACCAGGATGACGTAGCTGCCCGGTGGGACGGAAGCGATTGCGTAGGTACCGTCCGCGCCCGACTGCCCGGTGGCAATCGTGTGGCCTTGCGCGTCGGTGATGCTTACGGTTGCGCCGGGGATGACCGCGCCCGATGCGTCTGTGACCTGGCCGTGGAGGCTGCCCGAGGCTGCCGGTGTGACGGCGGGCGCAGCTTGTGCCTGGAGCCTGTGGGCCGGTGCGGTGAGCAGTGGGAGAAGGCAGAGCGCGAGGTGCGTCGGTTTCACAGGGCTCCTAGCGATTCGTTTTCTGTGTGCTTTTGCAAAGCACGGCAGTGTGTCATGCGTGTTACTGCGCGGCAGCGGCTGTATCACCGCCGCCAAGGTTCCAGGAGGCGGAGAAGACGCCCGCGCCGGCGTCTGCCGAGCCGCGCAGCAGCGGCTCCACACCTGCGATGACAGTGATGGCGACCGGCTGTTTGGCTTCAGGGCCGGAGGCGACGACCATGACCGCATCACCGGGTTTCAGATCCGTGAGGGCGATGGTGGGTGCGCGCTGCAGGATGGCTGCCGTGTCGCCTCCGCCGCTGTGTGCGCCGTGTTCATTCGGGCTCTGCGCGCCTGGACCGTGATCGTTGGGGCCGTGATCATTAGGTTCGTGGGGGTGTTCCGTGGATGTTGCGGCTTTCGCACCGCCCGTGCCACCTGTATCGGGGCCAGCGCCGCGATGGGCAAGACGCGCGGCTGCTTCAGGCGGCAGCTTGCGCAGCTGTGTCGCGGTTTCCAGTTGGAGTGTGACGGGGCGCTTGGTGGCGAGATCGGTAAGTGTAAGGGTGTGGGCTGCGGCGTCGGTGCTGAGGACCGTGCCGGCGATATTGCGGAAGGAGCCGGCGACGAGCTCGACCGCTGTGAGCTGCGAGCTATCTGCGTCCTTGTCGCCGCGGGCGCGAAGCTGGTCGCCGGCGTGGATGTCGCCGAGTGCGGCCTTGTGCGTGTCGGCAAAGGCGGTAGAGTCTGCCGCGTACCGGCGGATGATGGTGGCGGGTGTGGTGTGGACTACCAGGGGCGCGGCCCCGGCGGCTGGGCGCAAGGTGATGTTGCCATGTTCCGCATCCACCAGTTGCACTACGCCGGTAACACCGTGTTGCCAAGCGGCGGAGGCTTGCTCATGCGCCTGCGAAATGTCAGCCTGCTTGATGGCTACCAGCATGCTCGCCGAGCCATCGGCGGCGGTACGGACCAGGACGCGGTCGCCGACGGCCAGGTCGGTGAGTGTAAGCGGCATGGCGTTCTTCAGGCTGGTTTCGCCCGGAGCGGTGCGCAGCAGGCGTGTGGTCGGCGTTACATTGACGGTCGCATCACCGGTGTCCCCGTGTACGGTGACCGTGTCGCCGGCAAGTGCGGTGACTGTACCAAGAATGCGCGGCGGGCCGGCTGCTGCGGCTGTTGGAGTTTGGGCCGGCACCGGCAGCGCGGGAATGGCAAGGGTAAGCCAGAGCAGGGAAGGGCGGAGTGGGAATCGCGGCATCGGGGTGCTCCTGAACTGGACGGGTGGCTTCAAAATATTTCGCAGCGCTTTAGAAACGTTTCAGACTCTACATGAGATGGTTGACGGACGGCATTGCGGCAAGAAAGTTTCAGGGTTCGGGGCCTTTCTCCATAGCGGCAAACCCGTGTCCACCCATTCGGTACTGTTTCTGTCCTGTCTCTCTCTAGGACAGGCGTCGTCCAGAGTATGCCAAATCATGTAGCATCATGACGGTTTCTACGCAGGATTGTGATCCGGTCGTAGCTCCACATCCAAGCGGAGGCACCCGAAACGAATGGCAATTACAAGCGTAGGCGATACCCGATCCATCAGCACCAGTGCTCCCGGTACTACCAACTACAGCGCCATGGCGATGGTAACGACGCTGTTTTTTGTCTGGGGCTTCTGCACAGTCATCAATGACTCCGTCATCCCGCATCTTCAGACAATTTTCGGCCTGAGCTACGTGCAGGCGGCGCTGATCCAGCTGGCATTTTTCGGCTCGTACTTCTTTTTCGCCCAGCCTGCAGGCTGGCTGATCGAGCGGGTCGGCTACCAGCGCACCATGGTGATCGGCCTGCTTACGATGGGCGTCGGAGCATTATTGTTTGTACCGGCTGCGACATCGGCTATTTACGCGCTTTTTCTTGGAGCTGAGGTCGTGCTTGCGGCAGGCGTCACCATTCTGCAGGTTGCGGCAAACCCTTACGTCACCATCCTGGGGCCGCCGGAAACAGCATCAAGCCGGTTGAACCTGACGCAGGCTTTCAATACCCTCGGCGACACGGTCGCGCCGTACATCGGCGGCATTCTGATTCTGGGTGTGACTGCGGCTGCGACAACAGGAGCGCCTCTGCAAGGAGCAGCTCTTACCGCAAGCCGCATTCACCAGGCTGCCAGCATCAAGCTGCCGTTTATCGTCATTGCCGGCGCTGTGATTCTGCTTGCGCTGGCTATTGCGCTGTACCGCTTTCCACGGATTGAAGTGACGCGCGATTTTCGTCCTGCGAATTTGCAGATCAAGCAGGACAGCGTGTGGAACCACCCGCACCTGTATCTAGGGGCAGTGGCTATTTTCATCTATGTCGGGGCAGAGGTGAGCATCGGCAGCTTCCTGGTGCGTTACCTGGCTGATCCGCAGATTGGGAATTTGTCTCTCCAGCAGGGATCGAAGCTGGTGTCATTGTTCTGGGGCAGCATGATGATCGGCCGGTTTGCCGGTTCGGCCCTGATGCAGCGCATGGCATCGAACAAACTGCTGATGTGGGCAGGAATCGGCGCGGGCGTGCTGGTGTTATGTTCGCTGCTTGGCTCGGGTCATTTTGCCATGGTCGCCATTCTTGGTGTCGGCCTGTTCAACTCCATTATGTTCCCGACCATCTTTACGCTTGGAGTGGCAGAGCTGGGTCCGCTTACCGGACGCGGTTCCGGGCTGCTAATTCAGGCCATTGTGGGCGGTGCGCTGATTCCGGTCCTGATGGGCTGGCTGGCAGATCACTTCGGGATACACCACTCGCTGCTGCTGCCGTTTCTTTGCTACCTTTTCATCATTTATTACGGCTGGCGCGGGTACCGAATTGCGCCGGGTGAGCCGCATGCGGTGGTACAGGCGATTGGAGATTAGGGGAGGTCCATGGCTACAGCGACGCTGCTTTCCATCGATGAGTATCTGCGGACCATGTATGACCCCGACGTCGAGTTTGTAGATGGGGTGCTCAAGGAGAGAGCCGTGGTGATGTCCGTGCACGGGCTTGTTCAGGGCCTGCTGGCGCAATGGTTTCTAAATCACGGGAAAGAGTGGGGTATTAAGGCCGCGGTCGAAGTGCGAACGCGGGTGTCCCCGAATCATGTACGGCTACCGGATGTGGTTGTGGGGCTGAGGCGCAAGTGGCCCGAGACGCTGGTAGAACCGCCTTTGATTGTGGTTGAGGTAATTTCACCGAGTGACGCCTATGGTGAGATCGAAGAGAAGATCGCGGAATATCAAGCTATGGGAATCCCGAATATCTGGCTGATCCATCCCGGAAAGCGTTTGGGATGGACTTGCAATTGTGAGCCGTGGGTGCCTACGGAGCGATTCCAAGCGACGGCTTCACCCATCTACGTCGATCTCGCCACCCTATTCGCGGAGCTTGACGAGAGCGACAGCGAGTAGCGGCCTGCTCGCACAGGGAACTGCTTTCACTTTTAGAAACACTGGGCGACACTAGCACCATGCCTGAAGCCACGCTCCCGCCGCGCGCCGCTCTCGCGGTTACGCTTGCCGATGTGCAGGCTGCCCGCGAGCGAATTCGTGACAGCATCTACTGCACACCGGCAACGCACTCGGCGCGGCTGTCGCAGCTGACCGGCCAGCACATCTTCCTCAAGCTCGATAACTTGCAGCGTAACGGCGCGTTCAAGGAGCGTGGTGCGCTGAACCGG
>CAXSHS010000145.1:0-5260 GCA_964237325.1 uncultured Acidobacteriaceae bacterium
TAGACACCGCACGTGGAACGCTTTGTTCCCACCCGCTACACTTCTTTAGCGGGTGCCCCTGCGATTGAGGGCGGCCTGTCGCAAACCTTCGAGCCGGGAGTAGGCACATGGAACACATCATTGACGGGGTTCTGCGCTTCCAGCGCGACGTACACCCCAAACGCGAGTCCATGTTTCAGGACCTGGCGCTCGGCCAGTCGCCCACGGCCATGTTCATCGGCTGCGCCGACTCGCGCATTGTGCCGGAAATGCTGACGCAGCAAGGCCCGGGCTCGCTGTTCGTGGTGCGCAATGCGGGCAACATCGTGCCGCCCGACTCCACCATGCCGGGCGGCGTTACGGCCAGCATCGAGTACGCGGTTGCGGTGCTGGGCATCCCGGACATCGTCATCTGCGGCCACTCCGGCTGCGGAGCCATGACAGCAACGCTGCGCGGCGGCCCGCAACTGGAGGCGCTGCCGGCAGTGGCGCGCTGGCTGCACTACGCCGATGCTGCACGCAATACGGTTCGGGCCGAGTACGAGGGTTCCTCTGATGAGCAGAAGCTCGATGCGCTGGTGCATGAAAATGTTCTGGCACAGCTTGACAATCTGCTGACCCACCCCGCCGTCGCAAGCGCGATTGCGGACAAGCAACTGCGCCTGCACGGCTGGGTATACGACATCGGCTCAGGCGGCGTGGAGACCTACGACGCGCAGGTAGGTCGCTTTGTACCGCTGGGCGAAAATGTTTTCGCCAGCGCCACGCCCATCGAGCTTGTCGAACACTGACAGATACGGACGAGCTCTACCAGCCCAGCGTACCCGGCGCACCTTTGAACGGCCCCGCAACGTGCGATGTAATCCAGCCGCCGTAAAAGTCGCCCGGCTGGGGCTGCACACGCTCACCGTCGACCGTACACTCATCCATGTGCGTAGCGTAGAACGCCAGGTAATTCTTGAGCGAGGCATAGCCGGGCGACGGGTTCCCGTAGCTCCACGCAACATCGGTCATGATCTTCCCGGCAAGATCGAGTGACCAGTACGTTGCCGCTCCCTTGAACTCGCAAAAGCTGCCGCGCCGTGCCGAGGGTCGCAGCAGGTGCATGGCAATGTTTGCCTGGGGAATGTAGTAGACAGGCGGGTGGCTGGTTTCAAGGATGCGCAGGCTGCGCGTGGTTTCGGCAATGACGGTACCGCCGTGCACGATGCGCAGGCTGCGGGCGCTCGGTTCAAGCCGAGGCGGTCGGGGATAGTCCCACACGGACTCGGGTTTTCCAGGGAAACTTTCAAGGGGAAAGGAGGTGTCACTCATGCCTCCAGAGTAGGCTGCCCGCCCCTTGCGTGGCTTGCGGAGCTTCTGATCCGCTTTGGTTGTATCGAGAGGTTACGGGAGATCGGGGGATCGGCGCGCCCGCTTGATATATTCGGTATAGGCACCAGCCGAGGTTCCCTCTATGTCTTTCCTCACCCGCCATACCGCATTTTCTCTCGTGGCCTTTTTCACCGCATGCGGCTTGGCCGGGATGGTCGCAAGCCAGCGGGTACACGCGCAGGGTGGAGGGGACAGCGATACCGACTTCCACAATTCGCTGAAGCAGTTCGCCTCTGTGTACAGCACGGTGGCGCAGAACTACGCTGAGCCGTTTACCGGTGACAGGCCGAACGACACCATTTATGACGGCGCTATTCCGGCCATGCTTCGCACGCTCGACCCGCACTCTAACTTCTTTGACCCCAAGAGCTACGGTAAGCTGCTCGAAGAGCAGCACGGCAATTACTACGGCGTCGGCATGCTGATCCAGCCGCAGTTGATCGGTGACAAGCAGCGCACGGTTGTACTGAAGCCGTTCGCCGGTACCCCTTCTTACAAGGCGGGCATCCATCCGGGTGACATCATCACCGCGGTAGACGGAAAATCCACCGACGGGCTTGACTCAAACGATGTCGTGGCGATGCTCAAGGGCGATAAAGGCAGTCACGTTAAGGTGACCGTGGCGCGTGCAGGCACGGAGCCTGGCAACAATGCGCAAAGCCTGAGCTTCGACCTGGTACGCGCTGAAATCCCGAACAACTCCGTCGATCTTTCCTATCTCATCCAGCCGGGCATCGGCTATATCCACATCAAGGGTGAGCAGGAGACCACCGGCAAGGAAGTTGCCGACGCGCTGGGCCGCTTCGGCGAGTTGCAGGGCTTGGTGCTGGACCTGCGCGACAACCCCGGCGGCCTGCTGAACCAGGCAGTCGCGGTGTGCGACCAGTTCCTGAAGCGCGGACAGACCATCGTGTCGCAGCGCGGGCGCGCCTACCCGGAGCAGATTTATCGCGCCAATCACGGCAGTGAGGGTCGCAACTACCCCATCGTCATCCTGACGAATCACGGCACGGCCTCTGCCGCCGAGATCATCTCAGGAGCGCTACAAGACCATGACCGCGCCCTGATCGTGGGGACGACGACCTTCGGCAAGGGGTTGGTGCAGACGGTTTATCAGCTCTCGGATACGACCGGCCTTACCCTGACTACCTACCACTACTTCACGCCCAGCGGGCGGCTTATCCAGCGCAACTATGAGGGTGTATCGCTCTACGACTACTACTCAAACCACGGCAAGCCGCAGGCTGACAAGGACCGCGAAGTCAAGCTGACCGATTCAGGTCGCACCGAGTACGGCGGCCAGGGCATTTCCCCGGACGTGCCGTTTGAAGAGCCTAAGCCCGTACATATCCAGCGTGTGCTTGTTGCACATTACACGTTCTTCGATTTTGCACAACGCTACCTTGCCAATCATCAGGTAGCCAAGGATGCGGTCGTGACGCCGGAAATGCTGGACAGCTTCAAGGCATTCCTGAAGGACAAAAACATCGCCTATACCGATGCCGAAATGGCTCCGGTGCTGGACTGGATCAAGGCTAATATCCTGGCAGAACTGCTGAGCACCGCTTATACCGAGGAAGACGGCGCACGCGCACGAGCAGGCTGGGACCCGGAGATCAAAAAGGCCCTCAGCCTAATGGGCCAGGCCACCGCGCTTGAGCAGAAAGCCGAGCAAGCGGAAGCTGCGAAACAGGCCGCGCATAACAACCTGCCCAGCACCATGTAAAGCCGGGTGTTTTTGGAGGCCGGGCCCATGGGCTCGGCCTTTTGCATATGGAAGGGGCGAGATGAACAGAAATGGATAAGGAACTGCGGTTTGCTACGGAAGCCGACATCCCCACGTTAATAGAACTTATCAATGCGGCGTTTCAAGTTGAAAAGTTTTTTAAGGTAGGCGAGCGCACCGATGAAAATGAGGTGCGTAAGTATTTTGAACTTGGGCGCTTTCTGATCCTTGAGGACAAGGGCGATATGACCGGTTGCGTCTACATTGAAGTGCGTCAGGACCGGGGCTACATCGGCATGCTTTCCGTAGCTCCTCAGCGCCAACGGCAAGGTATCGGCAGCCGCCTGATGGCTGCGGGAGAAGAGTTTTGCCGGGAGATGGGCTGCCACACCGTCGATATTAGCGTGGTGGACCTGCGGACAGAATTGCCGCCTCTTTATGAACGGTTCGGTTACCGCATCACCGGCAGCGCGCCTTTCCCGATGGATGAGATGCCGGTCAGTACGCCCTGTACCTTCATTACCATGTCGAAACCGCTTGGGACCGGTTCACCGAACGTGTTGTACAGTGACTTGTCGCAGTGAGGCATCACAATAAGCTGTGATCCGCTCCCTTGGTAGTTTTGATGGAATTAAACGAACTTACCATTGTTCTGCATAAATATTTATTGCTGATGCATACTTATGCATTTACATATCTGAGAAATGCTCGTTTTGAGCCTCTTTTACACACCAAATTACCACTCATGTACGAGCGTCCTGATCATCAAACTCTTGATGAACGAGACGCGGTACGGGCGCCCCACATCTCGCATTTGAGATGTGGGTTCTATATTTTTGCACGGCTAGTGATTGCTCGGCCCCTCGCCTCCGCCGACGTTCCCTGATCTTGTCTTTTTGGTCGATGTGTTCTGAATGGCAATGATGCCGCAAGCCTCACGGCCGCCCGCATTACCCGCCGGATCGCTCTTCATGTCATCTGCCATCGCATGCACCATGAGCGATGTGCCGCCGTTGGCAAACACCGAGTTGGGCGCCTTGGGATCAAGCGTCAGGTCCTTGCTCTCAAAAACTTTCTTCACCATACCGTCATCGCCTACTTCAAGGTTCAACGGTAGATCGCCCGCGTGGTGCCCTTGCGGATTGTCAATGCCATGCTGCTTACCGGCGGGATTAAAGTGGCCCCCGGCCGTTTTGAAGTCGGGTGCGTCGCACTTAGGAAACTGGTGGACGTGGATTGCATGTGTGCCGGGATCAAGGTTTTTGAGCTGAACAGAAATCTCCACGCCCTTTTTGTTACTTGTCATCGTAGCAGTGCCGCCGTCGCGCCCGTCTGAAGTCTCCAGCCGTATGTAAACCTGCTTCGGCGTTCCCTGCTGCCCCCCTTGCGCATACGCGGTGCTGCCGACAAGGCACACTGCTGCGGCGAGCCATGCTCCTCGATTCATTGCCATAGCTGCTTCCTTCCTGCCTGAACCGCGTTTGAAATTCATTAGCGGCACGGCGCACCTGTAGGATGCCACACCGTTGACGGCGCAGATGTTTCATGTTCATGACACCGGCCTATCAATGGGTCTTCTGCAAGCCTTTAAAGGCTTGCTTTCAGGCTCGGATCAATCTTTGCATCGTTATGCAATGCTGTATGCGGCGGCATCCTTGCTGCTTCCAGCAGGCGCGCCAGGGTTTCAAGTTCGGTGTCCGACAAGTGCGAAAGCTGCCGGTCCAGCATACTGAGCATCGGGGCATCGAGCGCATCCAGGATAGCCAGGCCAGCCTCCGTAATGCAGGCATTGACCATGCGCCTGTCGACGGCATCGCGCGTACGTGTAATTAGACCGGCTGCCAGCATACGATCCAGAAGCCTGGACACATCGGGAACCTGCGTGACCAGGCGGGCGGCCACTTCGTGACGGCATAACCCGCCTTCCCCTGCTCCCCGCAGAATGCGTAGCACGTTGTACTGGGTCAGGGTGATGCCATGGCCGCGCAATGCCTGATCTCCGGCATGGCTAAATACTGCTGCCGTGCGCGCCACCTGCAAAATCACCTCATGGCGAATGCTCTGGAACGGCTTGGTTTGCTTGATCTCGTCCTGGAGGCGGGTCGCCATGGCAGGTATGCCTTACAGAAAGAATTGGTGGAGCTGAGCGGGATCGAACCGCTGACCTCCTCGTTGCGAACG
>CAXSHS010000146.1:0-5135 GCA_964237325.1 uncultured Acidobacteriaceae bacterium
CATGCGGCCCAGGCCTACCAAACCAATCTGCATGCTCTTTCTCCTTGTGTGTCACGGTGTGTCACGTCTCGTTACCGGCAGATGTGCCGGTTCACCACTCATGGTATTCGATGTGCTTCGCCGGCGACTATAACGGACGTTCGAGCACGCTGATGCCCTGCCCATCGGCCACGATGACCCGGGTTGCCATGCCCAGGAACAACCCATGTTCCACTACGCCGACGATCGAGCGCAGCTCGGCGGCTGTTTGCTCCGGATTCGATATGGAACCGAAATGGCAGTCGAAGATCCAGTTACCCTCATCGGTGATATAAGGAGTGTCCCCGGTCTTGCGCAGCACAGGATTAGCACCCAGCGTTACCAGGCGTTTTTCTACTAGAGCTCCAGCAAATGGAATTACTTCTACCGGCAGCGGAAACTTGCCGAGCGAGGGCACCACCTTGCCCTCGCCCACCACCACGATGAACTGTTTTGCCGCGGAGGCTACTATCTTTTCGTGCAGCAGCGCCCCTCCGCCGCCCTTGATCAGCGCCAGATTGGGACCCACCTCATCGGCACCGTCGATAGCTATATCGAGTTCGCCGACTTCAGCAAAGGTCGCCAGCGGAATGCCGCTTTTACGCGCCAGCTCCCCTGCTGCATGTGAGGTAGGAACCCCTAGAATCGTCAGCCCCGCCTGCACACGCTCGCCCAACAGCTCCAGAACAAACTTCGACGTGGTACCCGTGCCTAGGCCAACTCGCATGCCGTCCTGCACGTAGGCCATGCTGCGCTCCGCCGCCCGGCGTTTTGACTCGTCTGCTGTAAGCATTTGCCTCCTGCCATCGTTTCGCTCCTACATCTTAGCGGTTGACGATAGAAATCGTCCGTAGCATAGCGCAGTGCAGGCAGCTCCATAAGGGGTATGGTTGAGCAGACATGATGGAAGAGGGAGCGGCAGGCCGCTCCCTCTTTGTCTACAACGCACCTCGATTGCGCAGCAGCTGCACCTCAAAGCGAATTCCGTCGAGACCGTCTGCCGTATACACCGCGTACAGTCGCTCGGCGCTGAAGTTGGCAAAGACGACATTGCGGAAGTTGTTATTGTAGGTCGAGACATCGGCCGGGTTAAATCCGAAGGAGGGCGCGAGCTGGGCAAGGATCACCTGGAGAGAGGTAACGGCGGGAATGGATTGCGTAAAGTCGGCGTCTGAAAGATTGTGCAGCTGGTACTCGGTAAGGATGTTGGTTTGCCCGGCGGCATTGAGATCGACCTGGTTCGTTTCACGCAAGGCGGGCAGACGCAGGTTGCCGTGTACATCGCGGACCAGGTAACCGCGAGCGATCGGGTCCTGCTGGGCAACGATAGCTGCGGCACGAATCCAGTTAACGACCTTGTATTCATTGCCCAGGGTGGGTGCGGAGTGAGCGGAAGCCTGAGTGATGATGAAGGCAGGCGAGAAGCTGCGCTTCATGGCCTCCGCAATGGACAGGATGTGGTGTCCACCGGTGCGCGCATCGCCGGCTTGTCCATAGTTATCAAGGGCTGCACCGGACCCGCCGATACTAAGCTCGGGGGAAGATCGTGCCGTTCGCATTCCATTGGAAGACGATGGTCTTGGCCCAGTCGTGCCAAAGGGCGCGCCTATGATGAGGTCGCCGTCAAGAAAAGGCAAGAGAGCAGTTACCTGCTGAGGCTGGGGCGCGGCAATGGCCTGGGTGTTGACCGATGGAAGACCGCCGGGAGGAAACTCGCCGTAGACGTTGCGGTACTCGGAAGCGAGATTAATATCTGCAACCTCGTTGTTGCTCTCGTGAACGGAGAGACCTCCGGGGTAGGAGTGGTGCGAACCATTGCCGGAGCCCGGCGCAGCGGTAAAAGGCTGCGGCAGGTGCGGGCAAGCAGTACCGTCGCTGACCACCGGCGGAAATACACCGGCAAGAAGGCCGCCCGGAAACATAGCATTGTCTGCCGGGTTGAGGAGTCCCTGGGCGAGTAGCTGCGCAACAATAACTTGTTGATCGGCGGGTTTCAGGTTGGCCCGGTGCAGAATGCAGGTATTTGCGTTGAGGATGGCATCCTGCGTCTGGGCGCGAAGGTTCGGGTCGGCCAAGCGTCCGATCTGCGCCTGGATGAAGGTGTAGGCAGACTGGACCAGGGGTGAGTTGGTGGCGATGGCGGCAGCACGGGCGTTACCGGGTCCGGGAGCCGTCGGCCCGGGGACCTGGGCAAGGGTGCAAGCGGAGATGGCCAAAGAAGAAATGGTAGTTACGAGGGTACGGCTGAGAAGCATGGGAGTAGTCCCTTTCTTACGTCATGCGTTGCCGTTGCGGCCACAGATTGGGAACAAAGGCTCGCGCAGGTTCATAAGGACGCTAGCAGGGCAGAGCCGCTACTGCTTTGAACGCCAAGTCAATTTTTTAGAAGTCGGCCTCGACCTTGCAAATGCTTCCACTCTACATACCCAACTCATACCGGCTTTGTTGCTACAGAGGGCTGTGCACGGGAAGCGGGCCATGCTCCTATGCTTCGCGCCACCAACCGGATCGCAGCTCCTGCCCATCACAAACCTCTGTCGGCACGCCCGGTTCAGGCGACCAGAGCTTGATTCCGTGCAGGTCCGCCAGCTCTGTCATCCGCTCGATCGGCTGCCGCCAGCTGTGCAGTGCCAGGTCGAACAAGCCCCAATGGATCGGCATCAGCAGGCCGGACCCACCGAGCGCCGCAAACGCTTGTACAGCTCCCTCGGGTCCCATGTGAATGGCCTTCCATATCTCATGGTAGGCGCCCACATCCAGCATCGTCAGATTGAATGGACCAAACGCCTGACCAATTTCAGCAAAGCCGTTCCAAAACCCGGAGTCGGCGCCGAAGTACACCTTGTGGTGCGCACCCCTGAGTGCGAAGGAGGACCAGAGCGAACTGAACCTGTCGCCCAAGCCTCTGCCGGAGAAATGCCGCGCCGGGAGTGCCGTGATGGTGAGTACCGCACCGCCTACCGAGGCTTGGATGCAGGACGTATCAGTCCAGTCAAGCTCTGTGATCTGAGCTTGAACGCCAAACCTTCGCAACAACTTTCCTACACCTGCCGAGGTGATCCACTGTGCATTGCGAGTGGCGGCATGCACGGCAAGCTTTGAAATCGTCTGCCTGCCGAGATGGTCGTAATGATCGTGCGAGATCAGCACAGCATCAATCTGCGGGAGGTCACCCCAGGCGAGGGGTACCTCGAAAAAGCGCTTCGGTCCAATCCCGCGCACCGGGGATGTGCGCTCATCCCACATGGGATCGATCAGCACCCGCAATCCATCGATCTCAATCAGCACGGACGAGTGACCCATCCAGGTGACACGCAAACCACTTACTGCCGGCTGCGTATAAATCTGTGCATCCGTGCGGAACGGTCCGAGCGGCTTCCGCGGTACGCGCTCTTCCCTGTTCGTTACATACAGCGGTAAAATTTTGAGCAGCAGGCGAAAGCCGCCGATACTTGTCTCGACCGGATTCTGATACTTGCGACCTATCTTGACAGCGTGTTTCAACATGGAACTCCATTTTCTATGGCAGCATAAACCGACTGCTTCAAGTGGCACGAATCCACCTCAACGATTGCGTTCTAAAAAGTTACGATCTTCAGAGGATTGCGTCTTTCGCCTCATACTAAAGAGGTGGCTTTCTTTGATTTACAGCGTTTTCCCACCTGCTCTGCCCGTGCCTTGCACCGAGACCTAAACGCCCGCGCCGCTATACACGCAGCGAAGCATGGTTTGTTGCACGACTTCACCACCGGACGCGCTCCAAGCGTCATTTTCGGGCAGGATGAAGAAGGCCGGCATGGCAACTTCCATCCCGAGAGCTACCGCGCCATCTGTGCCGATGAAGACTGGCGTGAGCGCCTGAGTAAAGCCCACACTGCCGGGCCGCGGTCGCGCCCGCGCGCGGACTGGCATTGGCGCGAGCTGGACTGCGCTGCGAGCTCCGACGCACTGCTGATGAACATCTTCTGCTATCCTCGCGTTTTCGCTTCAGGCAGGGTGGCTACGCTTCTCGGTGTGGCACAGGGCAGCCGCCCGCGCTTCGGCGTACACCCTCGGCTGACGCGCGAGCGAGATCTAATCGATACTACAGAAATCGACATGGCTCTCGACGACCTGTTCGTAGAAGCGAAATTGACAGAATCCGGCTTCCAGATAGCGCGATCCACATTACTCGACCGTTTTCCCGGCTGGCAGGAGGTGTTCGACCCGGAGCAGTTACCGCTCGCACCCAACGGCAGCATAGCCTGCTACCAGCTGCTGCGCGGGGTACTGGCAGCCCATGAAGCAGGCGGCAGCTTCTGCGTGCTGTGCGACGCGCGCCGTGGCGACCTCATCGGGCAGTGGTATGCCGTTCTATGTGCTGTGCGTAGTGCCGCGCTTCGCTGCCGGCTCAAGCTGCTGACCTGGCAGGAGCTTGCGGCTTGCCTGCCGCGAACATTGCAGCAGTTCCTGGCCGAGAAGTACGGCATTGTGAGTGGTTGATCTGTAAGCATCCAACTGGAAACGCACAGGAGAAATATAGATGGAGTACACCCGCCTCGGCAAAACAGGCCTGCAAGTTTCGCGCATCTGCCTCGGCTGCATGTCGTATGGCGAGCCTGCCAAGGGCAAGCTGACGCCCGGCAGCCACGCCTGGACGCTGAATGAAGCCGATTCCCAGCCGTTTTTGAAACAGGCGCTCGACCTCGGCATCAACTTCTTCGACACGGCAAATGTATACTCGCGCGGCGCGAGCGAAGAGGTGCTGGGGCGCTTTCTGAAAGCCAATACGCGGCGCGAAAACACTATCATCGCCACTAAGGTGCATCAGGTGATGCGCGACGAACCGAACGGCGGCGGGCTATCACGCAAGGCCATCCTCAACGAGATCGATGCGAGCCTGCGCCGTCTGCAAACCGACTATGTAGACCTTTATCAAATCCACCGCTGGGACGCGGAAACCCCGATCGAGGAGACGCTGGAGGCGCTGCACGATGTTGTGAAGGCAGGCAAGGCGCGCTACCTCGGTGCGTCCAGCATGTACTCCTGGCAGTTTGCCAAGGCGCTCTACCTGGCCGATTTGCACGGCTGGACGCGCTTTATTTCCATGCAGAACCACTACAACCTGATCTACCGCG
>CAXSHS010000147.1:0-5120 GCA_964237325.1 uncultured Acidobacteriaceae bacterium
GGGCGTTGTCGCTGGTCAGCATGGTGTTGTGCTTCACGATGTTGAGCGCGGGGTTCAGGGCGTGGAGCTTGTTTGCTGCCGAATCTACCTTGAGCTTGCCGACATCGGGCGTGGAGTGGATGATCTGGCGTTGCAGGTTGCTGACGTCTACCGTGTCGAAGTCGACCAAGCCGAGGGTGCCGACGCCTGCCGCCGCAAGATAGAGGGCGAGCGGCGCGCCCAGGCCGCCGGTGCCTACGCAGAGAACGCGGGCGGCTTTGAGCTTGCGCTGGCCCTCGACGCCGACTTCGGGGAGGATGAGGTGGCGTGAGTAGCGTTGCAGGTCGTCAGTGGTGAGCTCAGGGAGCGCCGGGGTTGCTTCTGTCATCTCTGTCATCATTGGCATGGCAAGTCCTTGGTGTGAATGGGATGCGGCGTGCGCCGGAACTGGCAGAGACGCTAGTGCGCATATGGGCAGGAGCCGCCGGCGATGGAGGGGATGATAGAAAGCGCGTCGCCGGGCTGCGTGGCGGTGGCTTCTTTATTAGGGAGATACCGCACGTCTTCATCGTTCAGATATAGATTGACAAAGGCTCGCAATTTGCCTTCTTCGCTGAAGAGATGACGCTTGAGCTCAGGGTGAGCCCCTGTGAGTTCTGCCAGCGCAGCAGTGATAGTCGGAGCTTCCACCGAGACAGTAGCCTGGCCGCCGGTATAGGCGCGCAACGGGGTAGGGATGTGAATCTGCATGCTTGCTCCTTCAACTCACTAGATGTGCCGGGAGCGCCGCACGGTGCAGGCACTGACACTCCCTACCAATTATCAAGTTAGAAGGTCCAAACGCAGGAAAGCGGTTTGTTCGACAGAGTGATCGTTTTTATACGGCGCTACCGGTACAAACCCCATGGTGCGATAGAGCTTGATCGCGGACGGCATCACGGCATAGAGGCAGTCGAGGTACATTGCGGGGTGACCGGCGGAACGCGCGCGAGATACGGCTTCCATGAGCAAAGAGCGTCCGATGGCATGGCCGCGAAATGCCGGTGACACCCACATGCGACGAAGCTCCGCGACAGTTTCTCCGGAGTCGAGTGCAATTGGACCGAAGGCAACGCAGCCGGCAGGCTTGCCGTCCAGAATGGCCAGCAGAAACGCGCCCATGGGAGGTACATGCGTACCGGGAAGGCCGTCAAGCTCAGCGAGTCGGCGCTTCAGATCGAGTTCGCCGGGGACAGTCGATGCCGCGAGAAAGGCGGTGTAATCGCGGAGAAACGACCGGACCTGCTCGAGGTCAACGCCTGCGGTGACACTGCGAATTTCCATGGAAACGATACTCATACCTGGAAGATTGCTCCCGGCGATCTCTTTCAGTCAACGTCCGGTAGCGGGTGGGCCTGTGCAATAAAACCGGCTACGAAGCGTTGACAATGGCTGCAGGGCAACCAGTTTCGAGACGACTTTTGTAGCAGTTTCTACTCAAAATAATGTTTAGAAAGAAATTATTTGGCAAGGGCGACCGGTGGCTTGTGTGCGATCAGCTCATCAGTAAAGTGTTTTTCGTCTTCGGTGGTGCCTTGCAGCCGAAATGAGTTGGTTTGGGCGGCGTGGCCTCCTTCGACGGCGGTGATGACGTAGGAGCAGCCGAGCCAGTGGGCTTCGGCGAAGTCGGTGGGGGACCATTGGGCGGGGTGGTCGGGGTGGGAGTGGTAGAAGCCGACGATGTCCCAGCCCTGGGCGCGGGCTTCGCGCTGGATGCGGATAAGTTCTTGCGGGGCGATGTTGTAGCGGTTGTGGGCGGAGTCGGTGCGGGTGTTGCCGGCGGGGACGGCTGACTCGACCGTGTTGGCTTCCGGGGTGCTGTGGCCGAGCAGGACACCGCAGCACTCGTGCGGGTAGGTTTGTTCGCCGTGGGCGCGCAGGGTGTTCAGGAGGAGTTGGGTGAGCTTGAGCATGAGTTTTCCTGGCGGGCGGAAGGTAAAGCAGGTCCCTCCACTTCGCTTCAGTCGGGATGACGCTTTCATTAGTGGATGCGAATCGAAATTGCGAGAGGGCTTACTCGTCCCAGTAGCGTTCGCTCAGGTACTTGTCTGCGCCGTCGCACAGGATGGTGACGATGACGGCTTCGCGTCCGGCGGCTGCTTCTTCTTCCGCTACCTGCAAGGCCGCGGCTACATTGCCTGCGGCAGAGGTGCCGACCAGAAGGCCCTCTGTACGAGCCAGGCGGCGGGCCATGGCGTGGGCTCGTTCGGTTTCCATTTCTATGTTGCGGTCGGCTAGGTTAGGGTCGTAGATGGGCGGGACGATGGCGGTGGCCATGTGTTTGAGGCCTTCGAGGCCGTTGAAGGGAGAGTCGGGCTGCATGCTGTAGCAGCAGACGGCGGGGTTGAGCTCGCGCAGGCGGCGGGTGGTGCCCATGAAGGTGCCGCTAGTGCCGAGGCCAGCGACGAAGTGGGTGATGCGGCCTTCGGTTTGCTCCCAGATTTCAGGGGCGGTGGTGCGGTAGTGGGCGCGCCAGTTGTTGTCGTTGCCGTACTGGTCGGCGTAGAAGTAGCGGTCGGGTTCCGCGGCGATGAGCTGCCGGGCGCGGCGGATGGCGCCGTCGGAGCCCTCGCCGGGGTCGGTCCAGAGGATGGTGGTGCCGTAGGCGGCCAGGATGCGTTTGCGCTCGGGCGAGACGTTGGACGGCATGCAGAGCGTGACCGGGAAGCCCATGGCCGCGCCGAGCATGGCGTAGGCGATGCCGGTGTTGCCGCTGGTGGCGTCCAGCAGGTGCTCGTCAGATTGTCCATTTGGACCGGGGAGGAGGCGTCCGGCGGCTTGCGCGGCCTGGACGATGGCGGTAGCTGCGCGGTCCTTGACGCTGCCGCCGGGGTTGGTCCATTCGGCTTTGCCCAGAATCTGGATGCCGGGCAGGTGGGCTGTCAGTTTTCCCAGACGTAACAACGGTGTGTTGCCTACACGTTGGTGCGGTACGCTGCCGAGTCGTCTTGCGGTACTCTGAGGGTGCATTTGCTGCGTCGCTTCCATTACGGGGGCTGCCATGCGGTGTATCCGTTTCTTTTCGCAAGCTGCGCGGCTTGCGGCTATGCAATCGTTTTTGAAGTATTCGTGAAAGGCAAACCGTGCTCAAGAAGCCCAAGCAGCTCACATTCGAGGAAGCCCTGGCTGCTCTTCGTGGTTACAAATTCGATGTATCGAGCCCGCAAATTGGTGCAGAGGCTGTGAGGGAAGGCCGGAGGCCTGCCGGGGCCATGCAGGTGGCAAAGTACGGCTGCGCGGCGATTGTGGCCGCGGGTGCGGGCTCCGGCATTGGAACGGGGTACGGTACCGGGCCGAGCTCCGGGATCGTTACCGTGGTGAAGCCGGGGGTGGTGGTGAACGGCGAGATCGGCCATGTGCTGGACCGGGGATATCAGAAGTTCATCAAAACGCCCAGTCGGGAGGTGCCTGCTACGGCTGAGTACCTGAAGGCGCTGCACAAGTTCAGCGAGGAGCTGACGCAGGCAGTCGGGGGCATCTCGCTCTATAACGAGGCGATGGGCGCGGTGAGTGACGAGTACATTTATGACCGGGTGAAGGGGCGGAACCTGCCGGAAAGTCAGCGGCCTGTGCCTGCATGGGAGAAGCCAGTGGGGCCGGGGACGCCTGGTGAGGTGAAGTAAGAGTTTGGAATGTCGATGAACCATTAGGATGGATGCATGGCTGCTATGACACATGTTCCGCTGGAGGTATACCTCCATACCGAGTATGAGCCTGCTGCTGAGTATGTCGACGGTGTGATTGAGGAGAGGCATACGGGTACGGGTAAGCACTCTGCGTGGCAGGCGGCGATTACTGGATGATTTGTCACGCATGCTTTGGAATGGAATGTCCGCGTACGCCCGGAATACCATACGCAGACGCAGGAGAGGCACTTTCGGCTGCCGGATGTAGCGGTAATTGACCCGGCATTTGCGGGGGAAGAGATTGCGATGCATCCTCCGCTTGCGGTGTTCGAGATTCTGAGCCCGGAGGATACGTACAAGCGGGTGATGGTGAAGCTGCGGGAGTATGAGGCGATGGGGGTTGCGGCGATCTATGTCGTGGACCCGGATACGGGTGTGTTTGAGCGATTTGAGCAGGGGCAGCTGGTGCGACGGGAGGAGTTTTGCCTGGTGGAGCGTGGGATTGAGGTTCGGTTTGCGGAGATTGCGAAGCTGGTGATGTAGGCGGTAGCAGTGCAGCTGATCGGATCAAGAAAACTCTTCGAAACGTCTGTTCTACCTACATAGCCTTTATCAATCCGCTTGTGGATGCGCCAAAATGCGTGCGCACGGAACATCACAATGGTAAGCGTATTCGGTGCCACTCCACCGGAAGCAGGTGACGGCTATCTCCTGCCCAGAAATCGTGGCAAGAGAGAGCAAGTCCGGATACGGGCTGCCTTTGCGATTGAGGACTGCCACACCCCATGTACCGCCAATTGACCTACCGAAGCCCGGGCTTTCTTTCACTATGGAATGTACTGTTTGCCTGTTGGCACCGAGGAGATAAGTCGGGCACTGGCCATGATTGCCACATGCAGTTGGGTAGTTGAAAGAGACAACTAAAATATGAACGTGCGGTAAGCCTCCAGAAATCTCTGGAAGGTGTTTATAGCGAAGCAGCGTGCTGAGACGTGCTGGAACAAGGTCTTGGGGGTCATAGCCGGACCTTTTTGCATCTCTTTCAAGTTCCGGCAGAACGGCTTGTATGACACCCGAGCGTTCTTCGGCAGGCAAGTCGGAGATCAGTGCTGCATTCCATAAAAGCTGAACCTTGTCATGGCATGAGGCGTAATCGTTTTGCGGCTCAGCAATCTGCGCTGTGCAGGCGAGAAGGAGAAGCAGGAGCAGGAGTGCCCGAGGTCTCATAGGCGCAGTCTACCTGCTTGGTTGCTCAAATTGAATTCTGTATTCGCCTTTAGCGTTTGGCGCGCTCGCGCTGTAGTTCGCGGTAAGCTTCGCTTTTGCTAAGGTTGCGCTCGCGGGCTACTTGCTTGAGCGCGGTTTTTTCGTCGACGCTTGCTGTAGCGCAGAGTTCGGCTACTCGGGCTGATAGTGATTGTGTTTGAGGCTGATTGCTGTCGGGTATGTCGGAGAGTTTCAGCAGCAGGACGATTT
>CAXSHS010000148.1:0-4939 GCA_964237325.1 uncultured Acidobacteriaceae bacterium
AGCGGCGCTGGTGGCGGCGTCACTGTGAAAAAGACGTTCCGCTTGAAGCGGATTCTATCCATTGTGAGGATGGTGAGACGCTGTCACTGCTGGAGACCCTTGCCGCACACGGGGACTCACCCTTCGACCTGGCTGCGCAGGCGGAGTTGCATGCACAGGTGGAAGCGCACCTGCGCGAGGTGCCCGAGCCCTACCGGACAACCGTGGTACTGCGCGACATTGAAGGCTTTGCGTACGAGGAAATTGCTGAAATCCTGGGGGTACAGCTTGGCACCGTGAAGTCACGGCTTATGCGTGGCCGGGGCTTGCTGAAGGATCGGCTGGCACCGCTGCTGACATCTCGTACTCACCGTACGGGCGGTGCGCGATGACTACTATCCTGCTGTGCACTGAAGCCGAAGACCAGTTTTCAAGCTACCTGGATGGAACACTTTCCGGGGTTGCCATGGCCGACATGCAAGAGCACTTTCGCCACTGCGAACCCTGCGCTGAGGCATTTGCCCAGTGGCGCGGCACGCTTGCAGCCCTGGCGCAGCTCGGCACTGTCAAACCGCCGCCTGACCTGTCGTTGCGCCTGCGCGTTCTCCTGTCCCAGGAAAAGGCCCGGACAACAAGCGGCCTGCTATTCCAAGGAAAAATTCGTTGGCAAAGCATAATGGCTCCGCTGGCCGTGCAGGCCTCCGCCGGATTTGCCAGTGCTGTATTGCTGCTGGGTGCCCTGCTACTGCTCGTAGGGACTTTTGCCGCACCGGAGCAGGCTGCCGCCCGCGATGAGCCGATCGGCATGGCGAGTGCGCCGCGCCTGTTGTACGCTTCCCTGCCGGACGGCACCAATCCTGCAAATACTTTGAACGGCTCTATTATTGTGCGCGTATTTGTAAATTCTGCAGGTCGCGTCTACGACTACCGCGTGCTGTCAGGGTTAGCCGACGCGAAAAGCCAGGCAGCGCTGGCCAGCGAAATGATGTGGAGCGTATTTGCACCGGCCCGCGTGTTCGGCGAGCCGGTACGCGGGTCAGTTGTGCTGTCGCTGGCCGGGGTGTCGGTTCCCGGCTAGCGCTGAGGCGTCGGTGGGGATGACGGCTGTGGCGGTGCAGCTGGGGTTGGCGGAGCCGGCGTGCCGGGCGGGTTTACAGAGGCGGCTACCAGTTCGATGTCAAAGATAAGGTCGCTCTTCGGCGGAATGGCCGGGGGATGACCGTTTTCACCATAGGCTAGCTGGTACGGGATGAACAGCCGCCGCTTGCCTCCGACGTGCATCCCGGTAAAGCCTTGATCCCATCCAGGAATGACCTGGTGCACTCCCTGCTGAAAGTTGATAGGCTCGCCCCGGTCGAGCGAAGAATCAAACTTCGACCCGTCTGAAGCCAGCCAGCCGGTGTAGTGCACCGCCAGGAACTCCCCTGAAACCATGAGCTCGCCCGTACCTACCTGTGTGTCCACATAACGCAGGGCGTAGATTGTCTCAATGGAACCGGCAGCAGGCGGCACCCCGGGCGGCAGCACAGGAGCAGCAGCAACAGGCGGGCAGATAGCCGGTGCAGCCGTTGTAGTTTTAGGGCGCGTATGGTGCACGGTAGTTTGAGCAATGGCTAAAGGCGAGCAGACAAGCAGAAGCAATCCAAAGGGTTTGGCAGGCAGGGTCAAAGCGATGTCTCCTGCGATCCATAGTAAAGGCGGGAAGTCAGGACGCAAAAATGGAAAGTCTTGTAATACGTCAGGCCGGTTGACCCTCCCTGCTCCAGCTGCATAGACTTGAAGTGCCAAACTGGTGGCTATCCGACCCATGCAGCTTCTTCGTCTTGCATTTCTGCTTCCTCTCGTAGTTCCGTCTGCCGCGTTGCCGCAGGCACCGGGCAAGCCTGCCCCCGCTCCGCCCCATGCACCCAAGCCCCCGGCGCTGATTGAAGGCACAGGCCAGGCGGTATCACTTGAGTCGAGCGAGGCCATGTTCGATGTGGCGGTCGCGCTCAATGCCTGCGGCTACAACGCGGGCCTGGCGCAGTCTGACCCGGTACGGCAACAGGTGCGCGACCAGGTAAACCAGGCAGCCCAAGCCTCAGCCGAGGCGCGGGACGCCCGCGACCAGTTATGCGCGTTCATCGGTCAGCACCGGCTGGTAGAGAGTTCGCGCGACCTGGCGCAGTATGTTTCGCTGGGCCTGTATCTGACGCCCCCGCCGGAGCTCAAGGCATCGGTTGACGAAGCCGACCTGCCGCCCGACGCGACGCAGGCTATCGACATGCTGCCCGCGCTGCGCAGCTTTGCCGAGGCTGCCCAGTTGCACCTCATCTGGCTGCGCTTCCACGGGCAGTATGAGGAGCAGGTCAGCGCACTGCACGACCCGTTGACAGCGATGATCAACAGCACCAACTATTACCTCAAGCTGCCTGCGAGCACGTACAGCGGCTCTCGCTTTCTGGTGCTGCCGGAACCGATGTTCGACCCCGGCCAGACGAATGCGCGCGTATACGGCACGGACTATGTGATTGTGGCCTCGCCGGTAAAAGGTGCCGTAAACATGCACGATGTGCGCCATACTTACCTGCACTATGAGCTGGAGCCGCTGCTATACGCGCATGCCAATACGCTTGACCGGCTGCTGCCGCTGCTCAAGACAGTGCGGGAGGCTCCGCTCGACAACCAGTACCGTGCCGACATTGTTTCGCTCACAGTGGAGTGCATGATCCGCGCCGTGGAAGCACGCACCATGGATACCCATGTGACACCGTTTGTCATCCCTGCAAACGCTGCACGGCCTGACATACCGCGCCTGCAGCATGAGCGCGATGTCAGCCTGCAGCAGGCCGAGGCCGTTCGGCAAAAAGCCGTGACTATCGCCATGACCCAGGGTTATGTACTGACCCAGTACTTCTATGGGGCACTGGGGACGCTTGAGCACAACCCTGAGAGCCTGAAGGAAGCCATCGGTCCCATGGTGTACGGCATGGATGTGGATGCCGAGGTACATCGCGCCAAGCAGATTACGTTTGTGGAGCAGGCACCCGGTGATGTGATCCGCAGCCCGGTAAGCAACCGCGGTCTGGACCAGGCCGAAGGAAAACTGAAAGCAGGCGACGCCGAGGGCGCGAGCAAACTGGCAGCGCAGGCGCTCAAAGATCACACGACGGACCCGGCACGCGCGGACTACGTGCTGGCGCTTACCTGGCTGCTGAAGGGCGACATGGAGTCTGCCGCAAACGACTTCCACGAGACCATCCGGTTGACTCAAGACCCGCGCCTGCTGGCCTGGTCGCACATCTACCTGGGCCGCATCGCGGATGTCGAGGAGCAACGACCTGACGCGCTGGTTGAGTACCAAACGGCCATGACGGTGCGCGACGGGCAGACGGATACGCTCGAGGCCGCGCAGCGCGGCTTGCAGCAACCCTATGCGCCGGCGCACGGCGGGGGTAACCAGGCTGCGCCAAGCACTCCGCAGCAGTAGACCGGGGCATCCGCTAGAGTAGGAGCAGGGCAGCCTGCCCGAAGAAGCGGATACACCAGCGATGCCGGAGAATTCTAAAAACGGCAAAGACACGACGCTTTCCGCACTGGAGGCAAAGCTGAGCCATAGCTTTGCGCAGCCTACGCTGCTGGAGCAGGCCCTGACGCACGGCTCCCTGCGGCACGAGCAGCAGATGGCGGAGAAAGCCGCGGGGCGCGGCAAGCCGGGCCAAAAACAATCCGGCGAGGTCGGCGACAACGAGCGCATGGAGTTTCTGGGCGATGCCATTGTGGGGCTGCTGGTAGCCGAGTCGCTGTTTCGGCGCTTCCCGGCGTTGAACGAGGGCGACCTGACCAGGCTCCGCGCTGCGCTTGTCAGCCGCAAGCACCTGGGTGAGGTAGGCGGGCAGCTGGAGCTGGGTCCATGGCTGCGTATGGGCCGCAGCGAGGAGAAGAACGGCGGCCGCACCAAAGCCCTGCTTCTGGCCAACTGCGTCGAAGCGTTGGCCGCTGCCGTTTACCTGGATAGCGGGAGCCTCGGGGCAGTGAAACCTTTTGTGGAAAGCGCGATTGTGGAGCCGCAGGCTGCGCGGCTCCATGCTGAACTGCAGGCGAACCGTGCTATCGGTGACTACAAATCTGCCTTGCAGGAGTTTTTGCAGGCGAATGGCGGCAAAGAGCCTGAGTACGTGCTCAAGGATGAAACCGGGCCCGACCACCGCAAGCGTTTCCTGGTAGAAGTACGCACCGCCGCCACAGACACGGACCCCGGCAGGGCGTTGGCACGCGGCTCCGGCGGTACCAAGAAAAAAGCCGAGCAGGAAGCCGCCCGACGCGCGTTTATGCGCCTGGGCGGTGAAGAGAACACCGACGCTTCGCAAACAGTCAAATCGGAAGCAGAATGACCAAACCGGTCATCACGCCCGCGCCGGTAACGCCCTCCACAATGGTCAAGCAGGTGCATCATGTGCATTTGCCGACAGTCACAGATACAGTACGGTCGCTGCTGTCCATGGTTGTGGTCGCGCTATTCCTGCTCACGTTTGTCATCCAGCCATTTCGTATCCCGTCAGAGTCCATGGAGCGCACGCTGCTTGTAGGGGACTTCCTGCTGGTCAACAAGCAGATGTATGCGCCCGGCGGGAATTTTAAAAAGTGGCTTCCCTTCCGTGAACCGAAGCGCGATGAAGTCGTAGTGTTCCGCTTCCCTCTTGATCCAAAGGAGTATGTCGTGAAGCGCGTCATCGGCATGCCGGGCGACCGGATCCGCCTTGCAGAAGGCACTGTGTACCGCAACGGCAAAGCTCTGCGGGAGCCATACGCAGTCTTTGAACCGGCCTACGCCGACGCCTATCGCGACAACTTTCCTACAGGTCCTTACACAGATCCGGGCGTAGACAACCACTGGTGGAACGAGCTGCAGCACAAGGCGCAGAGCGGCTACGTTACAGTACCGCCCAACGCGTACTTTGTGATGGGCGACAACCGCAAT
>CAXSHS010000149.1:0-4850 GCA_964237325.1 uncultured Acidobacteriaceae bacterium
CATCTGCCCCAGCGTGACGGTAAGCCCCGCCGGAATCAGGAAGATGGAAAGCAGCTGCAGGAAGTTCGACAGCGGCGTGGGGTTTTCAAACGGGTGCGCGCTATTGGCGTTGAAGAAGCCGCCGCCGTTGGTACCCAGCATCTTGATAGCTTCCTGCGAAGCCACCGGGCCTTGTGCGATAGTCTGCGTATCGACCTTGGTTGTCGTGGTTTTGCCGTCTGTACCAGTTGCAGTTACAGACTGGGTTTCAAGCAGGTGCGCGGTGTCGTACGGGCGCAGGTTCTGTACCACGCCCTGCGAGACCAGCACCACGGCAAAGACAGCAGAGATGGGCAGCAGCACCCAGAAGGTCGCGCGCGTTAGATCTACCCAGAAGTTGCCGAGTGTCTTCATCTCGCGCCGAGCGATGCCGCGAATGAACGCAATCGCCAGCGCAAGCCCGGAAGCCGCCGACCAGAAGTTATGCGTGGCCAGCCCGAGCATCTGCGTCAGATAGCTCATGGTGGTTTCCGGCGTATAAGCCTGCCAGTTGGTGTTGGTGGTGAATGAAACAGCCGTGCTCCAGGCCAGGTCCGGTGCAACGCCGGGGAGGTGCTGCGGGTTGAACGGCAGGGCATGCTGCAAACGCTCGATCGCATAGGTAAGCAGCAGCGTCGCCAGCGAAAACACCAGCAGCGCAAACAGGTAGCCCGTCCAGTGCATCTCCGTTTCAGGGTCAACACCGGTAAGCCTGTACAGCAGGCGCTCGCAGGGCACCAGCACCGGGTCAAGCCAGGTGCGTTTGCCTGCGAACACCAGCGTCAGGTAGGTGCCCATGGGCTTTGCCAGCAAAGCTACGCAAGCAAAGAACAAGGCGATTTGAAGCCATCCGTTCAGCGACATCTAAAACTTCTCCGGACGCAGTAGTGCGTAGGTGAGATATACAAGCAAGGCGAGGGCCAGCAGGAACAGAAGAACATTTTCAACCACGGCCACGCCCTCCCTTCAACCGGTTGCAGGCGCTTGTGTAAGCGAAAGCCACGGCAATCAGCGCGAATGTTGCGAGTACAGCAAGTACATCGGGCATGGCTTGTCTTTTCTGCCGTTTAGAAGTGGTAGGTAATATCACCGGCCACTACGAACTGCGTGTGCTTTGTGCCTAAGTCATACGCGGCAACATTGTAGGAGTGCTCAAACCGCAACTCGGGCCGAAAGAGTACCGTGGAGCCGATCCAGTGGCCGTAGCTGAGCAGGTGCTCCGAGTACTTGGTCGTGTAGCCGGTACGCTGACCCTTGATGTCGTCGACGAACTCGTTACGGATTGAAAGATAGTTGTGCGTGTTGTACTCATGCTCGACGTAGTTCACCACGGCCACTTCGGGAGCGAAGCACTTCTGCTCGCCGGCGGAGCAGTACGCGCCGTTCGCGCCGATTTCGGGCGTGATGGGGTTGGCTACGTTGCCGCCGATGTTCGGCACATTCCGCTCGTACATGTACCAGGTTTCCGTGTCCATGTGCCAGGTAGGACTGAACTTGTGGTACCAGGTTTCAAAGTAACTCTGGATATTGTTATAGGCGTAATTGCCTTTGTTAAAGGAGTTTGCGCAAGTGTAGGACGCATCTCCACCCTTGCTCCAGGTGTAGTCCACACAGACTGTGCCGGTCAGCTGCGCGTCCGGGGTCCAGGGCGCGACATCGTTGCCGCCGGACAATCCGGTTTGCAGAAGCCAGTGATCAGACAACTTGAAGCTGGCCACAATGCCGGTTTGCGTATATGGGTCGACCGTATACAGCAGCGAGTGCGAGTAGGTGTAATTGTTCGGTGCCAGCTGCGCTTCAATGTCCGGCAAAGAGATGTAGCGACCTATACGGATGTTCGTGCCGCCCTTCGCGATATGCGGAAGGTAGACGTCAAGGTAAAACATGACCGGGTCATAGCCGTACTCATGGTTCCTGGCTAGCAGTTGCTGCGAGAAGATGCCCTTGGTCGTAGTGTAGCGGTAGTCCTGACCCCATAGCTGGGCGATGCGAAAACCTACATCCACGTGATCTTTTTGTACTGAATCGGGAATGCGCTCGATATACAACACTCCTTGGTCCGGAGTGATGCGGTTGGGATTGTAGAAATACGCAGCCGGTGAGTTCGCGCCGTCTCCCTTGTTCGAAGTGCTGATATTGAAGCCGCCATTCAACCAGCCGTAGATCTTGGTCCGGCTTTTGTTCTCATTGATGGCCTGCATCAAGGGGTAAGTCTGCGTATCGGGCGCGCCGATGGTCGGTGTGCCACCCACAGAATAATCCGAGCTGGGGAACGGAGGCGAGTCGAGCGGCCCCGCATAACCCCGGCGCTCCGGCGTCGTGGCGGCATCCGCTGAAACCGTCGGGTGCCAGTCTTCCTTATAAGCGTCGGCAAACCGCACAAAAAAGTTATGGTACGTCGGAACAGCCCTGTCAACCGCTGCCGGACTTGCCGCCGTGGGCGTTGTATTGTGTTCCTGTTGCTGCGCAAGTAACGCAGGTGACAGCAGAAGAGAAGTAAAACAAAGTGCGGAGAGGCGCATGTCGAGAGAAACCTTTCCCGACTATGTAAAATCCCGCGCCCGTAGGAAGTCCGTAGGAAAGATGTAAGAATTTTGTAAACCGGCGAACAGCTCTACTCGACTCCTATGCTTGCTTCGCCTTTCGGGTGAAAGCGGTACCCGATCCAGGGCTCGCTTTCAATGTAGCGGCGCCCTGAACCGTCATCGAGTTTCTTGCGTAGCTGCGCGATCAACACACGCAGGTACTCCGGTTGATCGATGCCTGCTGAACCCCACACATGCTTCAGCAGGGCCTTGTGCGTGAGCACACGCAGCGGGTTGCGCAGGAAAAATAGCAGCAGTGCGAATTCCTTGGGTGTAAGGTGCAGCGGCTCTCCGCGCACGGTCAGGTTGTGCGCCTCGGCGTCGATAAAGAAGTCACCGAGTGCCAGCTGCGCCGGCTCAGGTGCTGTGGCTGCTTTGCGTAGGTTGGCGCGCACCCGGGCCAGCAGTTCCGGCATGCTGAACGGTTTGGTGATGTAATCGTCCGCGCCCGAGTCGAGAGCGGCTACCTTTTGCCGCTCTGTCTCGCGCACCGAAAGCACCAGGATCGGCGTGTCGGAGACGCGGCGGATTTCGCGCGTGAACTCGATGCCGTCCATCTCCGGCATACCCAGGTCGGTGATGATGAGGTCCGGTGCGGCCTCCTCGAACAGTGCAAGCGCCTGGACGCCGTCATGCGCAACAACAACCTCATAGCCGCTGCTTTGCAGCGAGGTGCGGAGCACGCGGGTAATCTGACGCTCGTCGTCCACAACAAGAATGCGCATGCACATGACGCCGGGGGTAGACTGCTTGGGTGCAGAGCCCTCCGGCACAAACCTTTCTCGCACAGTCCCGTCCGGCCCGGCAGGAAGTCCGGCGCTGGGTTATTGCGATGGTGTCGCTTGGAGCGATTGTAAGCGTGTACCGGTGGCTTGACCCTGCCAACCGCACAACGATCGCGCTGACACTGCTGCTGCTGGTACTGCTGCTGGCACGCTGGGGTTTGCGCTACGCCGTGGTGACCTCGCTTGCGGCTACGGTCTGCTACAACTTTTACTTTCTGCCGCCGGTGGGTACGCTTACAATTGCCGACCCGCAAAACTGGCTGACCCTCTTCGCGTTTCTGGTCACGTCGGTTATCGGCAGTCGGTTGGCCGAGCAGGCGCGGCGCGAGGCCGAGCAGGCGCGCATCCGCCAGGAGGAGCTGGAGCTGCTGTACCGGCTGAGCCGGGAGCTGCTGCAGGCTGAAGATGTAGCGCAGCTACAGGCCATGATCGCCCCGGCCGTGAAGCGTGTAACGGCGGCACTGGCGGTGGAGCTGTTGATGATCCATGGAAAAACCCGGGGTATCGGCGAGCACTTTACAGGGGCGGAGTATGGGCAAGCCCGAAATCTGTTGGAAGCCTTGCCGTCGACAACGGAATGGATGACAAATGAGGTACGCGCCGTGCCGCTGCGTGCCGGGGTGCGCCCGCGCGGGCTGCTGCTGTTGCGCGAGGCAAACCTTTTCCGACTCTCCCCGGAGACATTGGATGCCATGGGCGGCCTGGTTTCCATCTCGCTGGACCGTGCGCAGGCTCTCGAAGAGGTGACCCGCGCCCGCGCCACGCAGGAAAGCGAGCGCATGCGCACGGTGATGATCGATGCGCTGACGCATGAGCTGCGCACTCCGCTGACAGCGATCAAGGCAGCGTCTACAACCCTGCTGGCCGGCTCGCTTGACGCCAAGGATCAGAGGGAACTGCTGGAGGTGATCGACGAGGAGGCAGACCGGCTGAACCGGCTGGTGGCACGTGCGGTGGAAGTCACACGACTGGAAGCACGCGATGCGCAAATGGTATTTGCGCCGGTCGCGCCCGCGCGCATTGCCGATGAGGCGCTGGAGCAGAGCGCGGTTGCGCTGGGGCGGCACACGATCCACGTAAACGTACGTGAAGACCTGCCTCATGTGCCGGGGGATGCCGCGTACCTGGCAAAAGTGCTGCAAAACCTGCTTGAAAATGCAGCCAAGTACTCGCGCGCCGGGACAAATATACGGCTTGCCGCATATGAGCAGGAGGGTAGCCTTGTGTTTACCGTCCACGACTCCGGCCCGGGTATTGATGCGTCAGAGATTGCGCTGATCTTCGACCGCTTTTATCGCGCAAAAACGCAAAGTGATACCGTACCGGGCACGGGTATGGGTCTGGCCATCAGCCGCGCTATCGCCGAGGCGCATGGCGGACTGCTTGCCGTGGAAAGCGAATTGGGTGCGGGGTCTGTCTTTCGGCTGACTTTGCCGCTAACTGCGTCACGCTCCTGAGAGGG
>CAXSHS010000150.1:0-4850 GCA_964237325.1 uncultured Acidobacteriaceae bacterium
CCGGATGCGATTCTGATCGTTGTTTCAAACCCGCTCGATGCCATGGCACAGGCTGCATTCAAGCACTCCGGCTTTCCGCGCGAGCGTGTGCTCGGCATGGCCGGCGTACTCGATTCGGCACGCTTCCGGACGTTTATTGCGGAAGAGTTGAAGGTGTCCGTTGAAAACGTCACGGCGTTTGTGCTGGGCGGTCACGGCGACACGATGGTGCCGCTGCCGCGTTACTCGACAGTTGCCGGCATCCCGATTACAGAGTTGCTCGATGAAGCTACCGTAACTCGCCTGGTGCAAAGGACGCGCGACGGGGGCGCGGAGATTGTGAGGTATTTGAAGACCGGCTCGGCTTATTACGCGCCTGCGGCGGCTGCGATTGAAATGGTTGAAGCTATTTTGAAGGATAAGAAGAAAATCCTGCCTTGCGCGGCGTATTTGCAAGGTGAGTATGGGATAACAGGCTTGTATGTCGGGGTGCCGTGCAAGTTGGGTGCGAAGGGCCTGGAACAAATTATTGAAATTAAGCTGACGGCGGACGAGCAGTCTGCGCTGCAAAAGAGCGCAGATTCTGTAAAGGAATTGTGCGCCATTATTAACGTTTAGTCATTGCTTTTACTTAGTACAAGATAACAATCTGTCATATTGAGCAGCCCTTTATAGAAAAGCCCAGCAGCTATGCCGGGCTTTTTCATTAGCGAGAAACCTTATACTCGCTCAATTACAACCTTCTCCAATACTATCGGTATTTTTGGCTTATCCTGCGCCCCGCGCGGCAGCTTTGTAATTGCATCGATGACGGGCTGTCCCTCAACGACTTCTCCGAAGATGGTGTGGTTGCCCGTCAGCCAAAGTGTGGGTGCCACTGTGATAAAAAACTGCGAGCCGTTTGTATTCGGCCCGGCGTTTGCCATAGCCAGCTTGCCGGGCTTGTCGAACTTGTGCGGCGAGCCCTTGGTCTCGTCCTCAAACTTGTAGCCGGGGCCGCCCATGCCGGTGCCGTCCGGGTCACCGCCCTGCACCATGAAATCAGGAATAACGCGATGAAAGATGGTGCCGTCATAGAGCTTGGTGCCTGTCTTTTTCTCGCCTTTGTGTGACCACTCGCGTGTGCCCTCAGCCAGCTCAACGAAGTTCTTCACGGTCTTGGGGGCTACATCTTCAAACAGTCGGCAAACGATCTCGCCCTGCGTGGTCTGGAAGGTGGCATAGGTGCCGGGTTGACGAGCCATGGTTCGGGTTTCTCCTGAAGACTACTTGTAGATTACTGAGGAGTAGATGCAGTTGGAGCGGCTGGGGCTGGCACCGGCGGTACAGCCTCACCGACCGGGACGATTGTGACTCTGTTCAGCGTCACCGGAGTCAGCGGCTTGTCGCTCGCGTTCCGGTCCACCTGAGCAATTGCTTTCTCTACTGTCACGCTTGCGTCGTCGCACTGGCCGAAGATGGAGTAGCTGCCGTCAAGCGAAGGCTGCGGTGCTTCTGTGATGAAAAACTGCGATCCGTTGGTATTCGGTCCAGAGTTCGCCATAGCCAGCCGACCCGGCACGCTGAAGGTCAGGTCCGGCACAATCTCATCGGCAAACGCGTAGCCGGGGTCTCCCGTGCCGTCACCCACCGGGTCGCCGCCCTGGATCATGAAGCCGGGGATTACTCGGTGGAAGGTTGTCCCGTTATACAGCGGTTTTGCGTGCTGCTTCTTGTGCGAGGTCGGATCGGTCCAGTCCCTGGTACCGGTCGCCAGGCCGGTGAAGTTGGCGGTGGTTAGCGGAGCTTCTTTGGTGAACAGTTTGCACGTCATGCGGCCCATGCTGGTGTCGAAAACGACTGTAGGGCCAGTGGGTTGGAGCGTGGGTTTGATAGTGGAGTCGGGTGAGTCCGGGAGCGTTGCCGGTGCTGTCGGAGCCGTGATGGCCGGTGGCGGTTCTGTCGGCGGAGTGCTTGTTTGCTGTGCAAGCGCACCTACGGCTGACAAGGAGAAAGTTAAAAGGGTAGAGCAGTATGCAAGATTCATGCCGTCTCTAGACTACCGAATCTTGAAATTGCGAGTTATGTGCAGTCGTAACGATTGTTCTGCCGGCCACTGCTCATGGACACATCGCTTGTTCGCCATCAAACATAGGCAAATAGCCGTTGACAGGGCTTCAGTTCCCAAACTGTACTTGCGGTGTCCCCTAGTTGTTCCAGAACGAGGTTACTTATGCACGAGATGCAGGCGCTGACATACGGCCAATACAGCTTTGTCTACAATGCCCTTTCCTTCGCCATCGCAGCCTTGGGTGCCGCTACCATTTTTCTGTTTCTCAGCCGCTCCCAGGTTTCCATGCAGTACAAGTCAGCCGTCACCATCTCCGGTCTCGTGTGCCTCATCGCGGCCTACCATTACTATCGAATTTTAATAGCTGGGAGGCTGCTTATACTGTCTCGAACCAGACGGTGCGCATCTCAGGCCAGCCTTTCAATGATGCCTATCGCTATGTCGACTGGATCCTGACTGTACCGCTGCTTGTTACCGAGTTGATCTTGGTCATGCGCCTGCCGGGCGGGGAAAGCAGCGTCAAAGCAAGCCGGCTGGCGATTCTTGCGGTCGTCATGGTCGCACTTGGCTACCCGGGTGAGATTTCATCAAACGCCACCACACGCTGGATCTGGTGGGCTCTTGCCATGATTCCGTTCCTCATCATCGTGTTTGACCTCTACGTCGGGCTGCGCGACTCGATCGGCAAACAGCCTGAGCATGCCCGCGGGCTGGTCTCGACAGCGCGCTGGTTGCTGATTGTGACCTGGGCGTTCTACCCCATCGTCTTCATCCTGCCCATGCTCGGCTTCTCCGGTCCGGGCGCGACAGTCGGCATCCAGGTTGGCTACAGCTTGGCGGATATATTGGCGAAGGCTGCGTTCGGGGTGTTTATCTACCTGATTGCTGTTCGTAAGAGCGAGGCGGAAAAAGAAAACGCGCCCGCCGGGCAGAGGGAGTACGCGGTGGCTCGGTAGTATTTTTCCAAATTCAAGTATCAGCAACTAGCCGGCCCTGGATACTGGGGCCGGCTAACTACTTTTATTTTGTATTTACGGCCATATTGGGTTTGTCCATTATTGCTCTAAAGCCCATTGGTTGTACTGTTACCGATACAAGTCTATCGGGTAAATACATCCTTGATTGCCTGGATCATCACATCACGGCTTACGTCGGAGATGGCTTTCGTCAGGGGCAGCATCTTCGGGCAGGAGTTGACGCAGTTTTGCGAAAAGGCGCACTCTTGGATACCGCCGTCACCCATTAGCGCGTGCAGGCGCTCTTCCTTCAGCACCCTGCCCGTCGGATGGTCATTGAACAGCTTGGCTTGCGCGATGGTCGCCGCGCCTACAAAGCCGGTTTCCTCGGTGTACTGCGGGCATACTTCCATGCAGATAGTGCAGGAGATGCAGCGCGACAGCGGGTAGGCTACCTCTTGCTGCTGCGGAGTAATGCGCGGGCCTGCACCCAGGTCGTAGCTGCCATCGAGCGGCACCCAGGCTTGTACCCGCTTCAGGTTCTCAAACAGCACGGAGCGGTCTACGGACAGGTCGCGCACTATGGGCATCTTCGATAGCGGCTCCAGCTTGACGACGCCGTTCTCATGCACGTTTTCGATCAGAGCTGAGCAAGCCATCCGCGCCTTGCCGTTGATCCGCATGGCGCAGGAGCCGCACACTTCTTCGAGGCAGTTGGCATCGTATGCAATCGGCGTGGTCTCGCGCCCGTCCATGGTGACCGGGTTGGCAGCGATCTCCATCATGGCTGAGATCACATTCATGCCCGTGCGGCGCGGCAACTCGAACTTGTCCCAGTGCGCCGGGCTGTCAGGGCTGGCTTGGCGCTTGATCTCGATGCGGACGATCTTGCCATTAGGCTTGCTGAGCGGGATTGCTGCTCCGGTGAGCTCGGGGGTGTGTGTCGCTGTCGCCATAGCGCTCTATCCTAATCTTTCGGTACTATCAAACTGAGCTTCTTCATAGACTCAAGAAGATACTGAGGTAATAAATCCTTATTTTGTCTCTCGCTCCATTGTGGGAGCAAATGAGCCAAATTTTGCATCTCTTCGTAATATTCTCTACTATCTTTTTCGATTACATGTCTCTCCTACTTCACAGCGTCATATCGCCTCGGCCTCGGCTTAATCCACTGTGTATCTACCGCTTCCATGGTGAAGCGTGGCTCGTCCGCATCCGGTGCAAAGCTTGCCTTTGTTGTCTTCAGGAACTTTTCATCATCCCGTTCGGGGAAGTCCGGCTTGTAGTGTGCCGCGCGATTCATCTCGCAGTTGCGCTCCCTGGGTTACCACACGCCCCAGTTGCAGCATGTTGTAAAGCTGCCGGGTGAATGCAAACGAAGTATTTGCCCAGGCGCTCTTATCACTTAGATTGATGTTTCGGAAGCGCTCCAGCAGTTCGACGATCTTCTCGTCTGTCTCACTTAATGCTTTGTTGTAGCGCAGCACGGTTACATTTCTGGTCATGGTCTCGCCCAGCTCGCGCCATAGCTTGAACGGGTTTTCCGTGCCGGTCGATGACAGCAGCCTCCCGTTGATCTCCTCCTGCCGCTTGCACTCGCTTACGCCGTAGCCGTTTGCGGGCGCGCTCGGCAGGCCTTTTGCATACTTTAGTGCGTTGGGGCCGGCCTGGAAGCCGCCATAGATACAGCTAAGCAGGGAATTGGCCCCCAGCCGATTTGCGCCATGATAGTTGTACTCACTCTCCCCGGCGGCAAAAATGCCGGGAATGTTCGTCATCTGATCAAAGTCAACCCACAAGCCGCCCATGGTGTAGTGCATACCGGGGAAGATTTTCATCGGCACTTTGCGCGGGTCGTCGCCTAC
>CAXSHS010000151.1:0-4848 GCA_964237325.1 uncultured Acidobacteriaceae bacterium
CCGTCCAGGTCAACAACCTGCACCTTATCCGGGGCATGATCGGCAAGCCCGGCTGCACGGTGTTCCAGATGAACGGCCAGCCGTCGGCTCAGAACTCACGCGAGACCGGCGCAAGCAGTACCTATCCCGGCATGCGCAACTGGCAGAACCCGGCACAGGTTGCGGAGGTCGCGCGTCTGTGGAACGTGGAGCCGAAAATTATCCCATCGTACACAGAGCCCACACCCGCGATGGAAATCCTGCGCCGGGCAGAAACCGGCTCGATCCGGTCGTTGTGGATCACCGGTACCAATCCCGCGGTTTCCATGCCTGACCTGCCGCGCATGCGGCGCATCTTCTCAAAACCCGGCCTGTTCCTCATCGTGCAGGATGCTTTTCTTTCGGAAACAGCGGAGTTTGCCGACGTGGTACTCCCGGCCGCGATGTGGGGCGAGAAAACAGGCACCTATACCAACACCGAGCGCACGGTCCACATCTCGTACAAAGCCGTGGAACCGCCTGGGGAAGCCAGGTCCGACTTCGACATCTTTCTCGACTTCGCCAGGCGCATCAACCTGCGCGACAAGGACGGCGCGCCGCTGGTCAAGTGGTCCACACCGGAGCAGGCTTTTGACGCATGGCGGGCAATGAGCGCGGGACGCCCCTGCGACTACAGCGGCTTGAGCTATGCGAAGCTGACCGGCGGGTCGGGCGTTCGCTGGCCCTGCAATGCGCGCTTTCCTGACGGCACGGAGCGGCTCTACACCGACGGTGTTTTCAACACGGACTCCAATTACTGCCAGACTTATGGGCATACCCTGCTGGACGGCGGTGAGATAGCCGAAAGTGCATACCGGGCGGAAAACCCGGCAGGTCGTGCTCTCATCAAGGCCGCCGAGTACCGGCCGCCGCCGGAAACGCCGGATAGCGAGTACCCCTTCATCGCAACTACAGGCCGCGTCGTGTACCACTGGCATACGCGCACCAAAACCGGCCGCGTCCCGCCCTTGCAGGATGCAGCACCGGATGCGTTTGTGCAGGTTTCAGAGGGGGATGCGGCGGCGCAGGGCATCCGCCAGGGCGACTGGATCGAGCTACGGACGCGTCGCGGAAGCATTCTGGTACGTGCGCGGATCGGCAGGATTCGCCCCGGCCATGTGTTTGTGCCTTTCCACTACGGCTATTGGGATCATTGGAATCGGAAGCGGGCAGCCAATGAGTTCACCCTGTCCGAGTGGGACCCGGTGAGCAAGCAGCCGTATCTGAAGTCGTCCGCTGCACGGTTGGTAAAAGTGGACGCGAACTCCCTGGTCAACGGACAAACAGAAAGCGTCAGCGACAGGCTGATGGGCGTGCAGAAGTTAGCCTATGAGGAGAAACCTGTGACCGATCCCGCAAAGTCGCCGCACCCCGGGCAGCAAATCCCTGTGTATCTGGGTCTTGTGCAGCGTGGTGAGCAGGCGCTTGCCGAAGCGTATGACACGGTGGCACAGCACCATGCCGCCAACGATGAGCTCCGAACCAGGTGTATGGAGTCTGCCGCGCGCAGCCGGGCCAGCGCGGCCAGTCTGCATTCGTGTGTCGATCAGTACGGAGTGACTGAAGAGGCGGAAGCAGAGCAACTAAGGGGAGCTATGTTCGGCGGTACGCGAGAAGGTAATCTTGGCCAGCTGAGAGACCTGCACGATCTTTACACGCTCACGTCCTATCTCAGCATCGGCTTTTTCGCTCTTAAACAGGCGGGAAGCGCATTGAAAGACACTGCTCTTACCAATACCGCATCAGCGCGTATGGACGAACTCACCATGGAAGAAGGCTGGCTCAATCGTGAAATTCGAGCTATCGCAGCACAGGCACTGGTAGTGCCGGCGTCTGCCTGATCTGCAAGAAAGGATGGACTGTGCCGGCTTTCAGGAACCGGCACAGGCTCCACAGGTTTTCAAGGCTCAGTACGGTACAGGACGGAAAGGCACCCAAGCTCAAGCGTGATTTCCTGCAAGAGGTAATGGTGTACATACTTCTGGCTTGTGACCTGGAGTGTAAGGTCCGTAATTTCGACCAGGCCCATCGCCAGCCCAATGTCATTCGCCACACCGAATGCTGTAATGCCGTCGAGGCTTGCATGCGTCAGTTGTTGCAGGTCGCGCCAGCCGGAGGCCGCTCCGCCTACAAATCCCTCCAGGTCGGCCGTAAGCTCCCGCGCCTTTGCAAACAGGGTTCCCGTTAAATTATTCGGGCTCTTAGGCTCACGACCGATAAGGCTCAGCAGTTGGGCTGCCTTGGTTTCGTGTTCACGGGCCCGTTCAGAGATTTCTTTCAGGTAATCCCGTAAGTGGGAGTCGTGCATTTTGGGCTGCGTATCCTCAGCCAGTTTGCGGAACGAAGTCTGGACCGTTTGCACAAAGTGAAACCACCGCTCTGCGCGATCCATGCTCGTCTTCCAGTTTGCTTTATCAATTTCAATAATGACGGGACGGGCCTGTGCAGCCATATTCATTCCTTTCGCAGCTACGAATCTTCACGGGTAACGCGCCACAACACACCGGTGTGCGCGTAGGCGAGCATGGTATTGCGCTTGATGTCAACGGAGCCGAAGTCAAGCACGTACAGGCTTTTGCCGTCCGGGTGGAACTTGCAGTCAACAGGCCGCTCCAGGCCGCCGCTGCCCGGTGTCGCGCCTGCTGGGCCGGGTTGCTTATTGTGCATGAAGGGCTCTGTAGTACCCGTCTTCACATCGACCAGCGCGACCTGAAAGCCGCGCTTCAGCGCCTCGGGCCGTATGGTGTTCATGGGTGCCAGCGTGCCCCACTGCGACAAGAACAGCTTGCCGCGATGCCCGAAGAAGTCCGAGCGCGAAAAATCCATCATGGTGAGACATGTATGCGGCTCAAATAGCACAGCAGCCGGACCGGAACGCGGCGGAGGGTTTTCAATCAGCTGCTTGGCCTGGGTGCCGCGGTTGGGTTTGTGGCGTTCGTCCCACAGTGGCAAACCGAGACCGCCATAATCGGGGAAACCGAACCATTCCGGCGTCTTGACAGTACCGAACGGCTTTGAGGCATTCTTCACGTGCCAGACGCGATCCGGGTCTTCGCCGACCGCGCGATTGCCCTTCTCCTCAAAGTCATTATCAGAGATATACATTTCTCCCTCTTCGTTGAGGGCGACACCGTAGGGGCAGCGAATACCCCAGGCAAGCAATTCCGGCTCTGAGCCGTCAGGACGCGCACGGTACACGCTCCCGCTGCACCAGAACTCTCCCTTGATAACCTCACCCTTTTCGGCTGCCACGCCATACGGCTTGAAGGCTCCCGTAGGCGTTGTGTCGTTATAGGGGATAACCGGGTCGAAGCTCCAGACATTGTTACCTGTCAGCGTCACATCTTGTCCGGGCACATCATGCGCATGCGGGTGGCGCGCCATATCGACCGTAAAGCCGCTCGGCTCAATCACGCCTTGCTGCGACACAGACCCCTGCGCGAAGTAAACATTTCCATCACTGTCAAACACAGGGCCGCCGGGCTCATGCCATCCGCCGTCAGGCATTTTATCCACCAGGACCGTCTGCTCACCGGTGACCGGGTCGAAGCGAAGCAGGCGCGTAGTGTAGCCGCCCTTGGCCATGGCGTACAGCTGTCCATCGTGGAAGCCCAGGCCGCGCGGACCGCCCTCTTCAAGATGTGCAAGGACCGACACGGCACCGGAAGTTTCAAGGCGAAGGATGCGCGGCGGCATCCAGGGGCGGGTGGGCCAGGTAGTACCGCCCTCGGCGATAAAAACTGTTCCATCGGGAGCAATTGCCATACCGCAGGGCATTGAAAGGCCCACGGCAACAACTTCTACTTTGTAACCGGCCGGCACCACCACATCGTTCGGGTCGACACGGCGCCGTGCGGTAGTTGGCAGATGTTCAACAACTCCGCTGTCGGCAGCTACGGATGAGATGGATTGGGGCACAGTGTATGTCTCCGTGGGAATGGAAATAGGCAACCAGATACCTTGGAAGCGCATTTCCACACTCGCGTTCAGCCACAGCAATTATCTTGTCAACAATTGCGTCTCTGCCGACTCGCCTCTCGGAACATCCATGACTCAGTTGGGGATCTTCCGGGACGGACCAGTTCCCAATCTGCTTTAGTTGCCGTCAGGCGTCAAGGCCTCATACGTCACATAGGCAAAGCGCATGGAATCAGGAGCCCAGGAGTTAACATTTATCGTTCCCTGGCCGCCGATACCCTTGATAAGCAGCTTTTGCGCGGCAGCAACTTTATTTTTATAAATACCGACAAGCTTGATTTCTATGTTCACATTACGCGGGTTATGCGTGGGCGTACCGGCCGGGTAGCCGATGTACACCATCTTTGTACCGTCGGGTGAAACATGGGGAAACCAGTCCTGCTGTCCGTCGTTAACTACCGGTTCTGCCTTCGCATCATCGCGGCCGGCACCATCGGCGGGGAAACGCCAGATGGCTTCCTTGCCGGAGCGGTCTGAGTTAATGTAAATCCACTTGCCGTCCGGAGAGTCGTCAGGACCGTCATCCTGGTGGATGTTTGAGGTAAGCTGCTTTTCTGTACCGCCCGCAGCGGGCAAACTGTAGATGTCGTACTGGCCGCTGCCGCCGCGCTGCGCTACAAACGCAAGCGTTTTGCTGTCGGGCGACCAGCCATGAAAGTAGCTTGGCGTCTCTGTAGTCATTTGCTTGATATCGGTGCCGTCAGCATCGGACAAAAATACTTCCGAACCCTTGCTTGCGGGTGTGCTTGCCGAGAAAGCAAGCTTTTTGCCGTCCGGGGACAAGGCTTTGTCATTGTTGCAGCTGTAGCTTGGGGGTATGGCCAGCTTTTGCGGCGTGGCCGTACCGTCCTG
>CAXSHS010000152.1:0-4781 GCA_964237325.1 uncultured Acidobacteriaceae bacterium
GCCCAGACCTTCGGCGGTAGGGTGCTGCCATATGGGGAGCTGCAAGCGCAAGCGGACCAGGCAGATATTGTCATTACCTCCACCGGGTCGCACGAGTACGTATTTCGCCGGGAAGATGGACAGCGCTTCCTGAGCAGGCGTCGCGGGCGGCCTATGTTCTTCATCGACATCTCCGTCCCGCGCAATATCGACCCCGAGATCAAGCGTGTTGAGGGTGTGTTCCTGTATGACATCGACGATCTGCAAAGCTTTGCTGTAGACAATCTTGCTGATCGCTCGCGCGAGGGCGCCAAGGCAGAGCGCCTGATTGAGGGGGAAGTTGCCGCGTTTACCCGGCGCTCGCATGTGGTGGACGCGGTGCCCACACTTATGGCGTTGCAGGGCAGTGTGGAAGCAATGCGCCAGGCGGAGCTGCGGCGCTTTGCAGGGCAATTCGAAAGCATGACCCCGATGCAGCGCGAGGCGGTAGAGGCGTTATCTCGCGGGCTTGCCAACAAGTTTTTGCACGCGCCTATACAAGCCCTGCGCGCTGCCGCGCAGGGTGGTGATGAGGAACTGCTTGCGCTACTGCGCAGCACCTTTAAACTGCCGGAGCTTGTTGACAAACTGCCGGAGCCCGCTGAGCCCGGCTTCCTACAAGCGAAGCATACCGAGCTGAAGCATGCTCTTGAAGCAGAACCGACTGACGGACACGAGCATGCCGTGCCTGTAGCGAGGCGGCGTTGATACCCCTGCGTATCGGCTCGCGCGGCTCGGAGCTGGCCTTATGGCAGGCGAACCACATTGCCGGGCAGCTCCGCGGTGCCGGGCATGAAGTGACCATTGAGGTGATCCGCACTACCGGCGACCGGCTACAGGGCGTTGCCTTTGACAAGGTGGGCACCAAGGGCATGTTCACCAAGGAAATTGAAGAGGCCTTAGCCGATGGCCGCGTAGACCTGGCAGTGCACAGCCTGAAGGATTTGCCCACGGAGCTGCACCCGGCGTTTGCACTGGCCGCCATCCCGCCGAGGGCTGACCCGCGTGATGCGTTTGTGTCAGACCGCTACCAAAGTTTCGGGGAGCTGCCCCCCGGGGCGCGCGTGGGTACCAGCAGCCTGCGCCGACAGTCGCAGTTGCGTGCGCACCGTCACGATTTGAAGTACATCGAGTTCCGCGGCAATGTCGACACACGGCTGCGCAAGCTCGCGGCTGGAGAGGCCGAAGCCTGTGTGCTGGCTTGCGCCGGGCTGGACCGGCTGGGCCGTACCGCCATGCTGCGCGAGCGGTTGCCCGCGCAGATCGTATGCCCAGCCGCTGGGCAAGGTGCGCTAGCTATCGAAGTGCGGGCGGGTGATGCTCGCATGATAGATGCTTTGCAATTTTTAGATGACGCGCCCACCCGCTTTGCCGTGACCGCCGAGCGGGCTGCCCTGGGCGCGCTCGGCGGCGGTTGCCAGGTGCCGATCGGTATCTACTGCGAGCGGTATGAGAGCGCGGTCGGTGCGCACTGGGAGATTACCGGGTCTGTTTCGCTGCCCGGTACCGATGCTTCTGTCCGGGTATCATTCGAGCACCGGCATGAGGAAGATCCTGGTCTGCTCGGAGTGCGATTGGCCGAAGAGCTGCTCCGGCAGGGTGCCGGTGAGCTGCTCACTCGCTGATTCCTATGAAATTGCCGCTTGCCGGTCACAGGATTCTCGTTACACGCACGCGCGAGCAGAGCAGTACCTTAACCGCTGCATTGGGTACGCTCGGTGCGGATGTGCTGGAAGTACCGACCATCCGCATCGCGCCGCCCGACTCCTACGCCCCACTGGACGCGGCGCTGGCTCGCCGGCGCGAGTTCGACATCCTGATTGTGAGCAGTGCCAACACGGCGCAGGTACTCGCAGCACGCCTGCCTTTACCCTGGGGTTACCAGCCCTGGACAGTCGCTATCGGCCCTGCGACTGCCGCGGCGCTATGCGAAGCAGGCTTCCGCGTGGACGAACAGCCCGTACCAGCTGTCGCGGAATCGGTAGTGCGCGAGCTTGCGCCGCAAGTGCAGGGCAAACGTATTCTGCTCCCGCGCGCGAAAGTGGCGCGTGACATGATGCCTGACGCACTGCAGGCGGCCGGTGCGATAGTTGAAGTGGTCGAGGCCTATCAAACCCTGCTTGCCGAGGAGTCGCGGCCTGTTTTGCAAGCTGCGTTCGCAGCGGGCGCACCGCCTGTAACGGCGGTGACTTTCAGCAGTTCCTCGACGGTGACCAACTTTTTCGCACTTTTAGGGGTTGGAGGGGCGCAGGCGGCGCTCGTGACGGCGCGTGCTTGCTCCATCGGGCCGGTCACCAGTGCCACGCTGCGCGGCTACGGCGTAGAACCGGCAGGGGAAGCGTCGCAGCATGATGTCCCCGGGCTGGTTGAAGTAGTGCTTCAGGTTGCGGAAAAAGGCGCTGTCGGCGGTCAAAACTCCTGAGGAAGCCGGAGACCTGCTACCATCAGTAAAATCCAGGCATTGGGAGCTGCAATGCAGGCGATACTTGCGCTCGAAGACGGGCGCATCTTCCGTGGGGACGGCTACGGGGCAAAGGTGGACTGCTCCGGCGAGGTTGTTTTCAACACCTCTTTAACCGGCTACCAGGAAATTTTTACAGATCCATCCTACGCCGGCCAGATCGTGGTTCTTACGAACCCGCAGATCGGCAATTACGGCACCAATCAGGCAGATGCTGAAGCCGCAAGGCCCTACATTGAGGGCCTGATTGTGCGCGAGTTTTCAACAATAAGCTCAAACTGGCGTTCCGAGCAGGTAGCTGACGAGTACCTGGAGCGGCATGGTGTCCCGGTACTGTCAGAGATTGATACACGGGCCCTGGTACGGCACCTGCGCGCAAACGGCGTGATGCGCGGCGCAATTTCGTCGACCGAACAAGATGCGGACGTGCTGGTGGCACGCGCACGCGCTCTGCGCAAGATGGATGGCACCGATCTGGCTAGTATTGTGAGCACGAAGACCGCTTATGAATGGAAGCAACGCGAGAACCCGCTCCAGCTCGGCGAGGCTGCCCGCGGGTGCGACCTGCATGTGGTGGCTTACGACTACGGCATCAAAGGGAACATCCTGCAAATGCTTGGCTCGCAAGGCTGCCGAGTCACAGTTGTGCCTGCTCGGACCACCGCTGAGGACGTGCTCGCGCTGAAGCCGGACGGAGTGTTTCTATCAAACGGACCGGGCGACCCGGAGCCGCTGGGCTATGCTGTCGAGGCAATCCAAGGGCTTACCGGCAGGACACCGGTATTCGGCATCTGCCTTGGGCACCAGCTGGTGGGCATGGCTTTAGGCGGCAAGACGTTCAAGCTCAAGTTCGGCCATCACGGCGGCAACCACCCGGTCAAACAGCTGTCTACCGGGCGCGTCGAAATCACAAGCCAGAATCACAACTACGCGGTAGACCCGGACTCGCTGAACGCGAATGAAGTGGACCTGACACACATCAACCTGAACGATCAGACATTGGAAGGCCTGCGCCACCGGACGATGCCGCTCCTAAGCGTGCAGTACCATCCTGAGGCAAGCCCCGGGCCGCATGATTCGCACTATCTATTTGGGGAGTTCCGGAAAATGATGGATACATGGAAAGGGCGGTAGACGGTAAAGGAGGAGACAAACATGCTGGAAATCAAGATGAGCGAAGCATTGGAGCAACAGTTGCGAGTTGGCTCAAGAGTTAGGCCAGACTACAGAAGAGTTTCTGACCATTGCGGTGAAAACCTATATGGAAGATCGAGAAGATTATCTGGAAGCTGTTGAGGCATTGAAAGAGCGCGATGCGGGTGACGGAAGGACGTACACCACAGAAGAGGTGAGGCACGAGCTTGGCTTGGATAGCTAAGTATGAACCTCGTGTGCTCTGACAGTTGCGAAAACTTGACCCGCAAATAGCTGACAGAATTACGAGCACTTTAGAAGACCGCATCGCCGCACAGGCTGATACAAGAATTATGGGTACGATGTTAGTTGCGCAGCTGCAAGGTTTATGACGCTTTCGCGTTGGCGATTATCGGGTACTCTGCGAGATTCATGATGCCGAACTGATTATTCTTGCAGTTGGCGTCGGCCACCGCAAAGACGTTTACCAGTAAGGACAAGATGCCCCGCAGGAACGACATCGCAAAAATACTCGTGATCGGCTCCGGGCCGATTGTGATTGGTCAATCGGCGGAGTTTGACTACTCCGGTACGCAGGCCTGCAAAGCGCTGCGCGCTGAAGACTATGAAGTCGTGCTGGTGAACTCCAATCCGGCCAGCATCATGACCGATCCCGAGCTTGCCGACCGCACCTACATTGAGCCCCTTACATCTGTCTATCTGGAAGAAATCCTGCGGATCGAGAGCGAGATGCTTGCAGCGCAGGGCCGCGCAGGCAAGTTTGCCGTGTTGCCCACCGTCGGCGGTCAGACGGCGCTTAACCTCGCAGTTGAGCTTGCGGATGCGGGCATCCTGGACCGCTACGGCATAGAGCTGATCGGTGCCAAGCTGGAGGCCATCAAGAAGGCTGAAGACCGGCTGCTGTTCAAGGATGCGATGGCTCGTATCGGCCTCGATGTGCCCAAGTCCGCGCTGGTCGACAATCTACGCGACGGCCTCGACTTTGCGAACAAGCTGGGTTTCCCGGTCATCATCCGGCCTTCCTTCACGCTGGGCGGCTCGGGCGGCGGCATTGCCTACAACCGCGAAGAGCTGATGGAAATCCTGGCGCGCGGGCTCGACCTGTCGCCCGTACACGAGTGCCTGCTTGAAGAGTCGGTGCTGGGCT
>CAXSHS010000153.1:0-4689 GCA_964237325.1 uncultured Acidobacteriaceae bacterium
CGCCGCAGCTCAAGCCCACCTCAAGCGAGCCGCTGACCATCCACGCCATGGGTGACGTCAAGGAGATGTACCAGACCATCGGCAAGCTGGCGGGTATCAATGTCCTGTTTGACCCGGACTACCACTCGACGCGGCTGCAGCTTGATCTTTCAAATGAGGATGTTTATAACTCGCTACGTATCCTCGGCACAGTCTCCGGCACGTTCTGGCGACCGATTACCCCTAATACCATCTTTGTAGCGCAGAACACCCGCGGCAAGCGTACGGAGCTTGACGAGGAAGCGGTGCAGACGTTCTATCTGACAAACGTCGCGCAGCAGAACGACCTTAACGACATCCAGACGGCACTACGTAACGTGTTCACTTCTGGTGCCAAGCTCTACGGCGTGCCCAGTCAAAGCGCGATCATCATGCGCGGCACTCCGGACGAGCTGCTGCTGGCCGGCAAGCTCATCAACGACCTCGATAAAGCGCGGCCCGAGGTTGTAATTGATGTGGCGGTGCTCGAAGTAAGCCGCACCAAGATGAGAAGCTACGGCGTCCAGCTGCCGCAGACAGCCTCCGTCAACTTCCAGCAGAGCAATGCGATTACCGGCACTGCTGCCACTGCCAGCACCGCATCCAGCAATAACGGCACAACACCGACCGCGACCTCAACCTCAAGCCAGCTGCAACTCAACCAGCTGGCTCACCTCAACTCAACCAACTTCGCGGTGAGCATCGGCCAGGCGCAGGTTAATCTGCTCCTGAATGACAGCAATACGCGCATCCTGCAAAACCCGCGTGTACGCGCGACGGATGGCCAGGAGTCTACGGTCAAAATCGGCGAAAAGCTGCCGGTGGCTACCGGCTCTTTTCAGGCCGGTGTTGCGACCGCGATCACGTCCTCGCTGGTCAACACGCAATTCCAGTACCTCGACATCGGTGTGAACGTGGACTTGAAGCCTACCGTTCACTATGACCGCGATGTTTCCATGAAGCTGAAGATCGAAGTGTCCTCAACCAATGGTACGGAGAACCTGGGCGGCATCAACGAGCCGATCATCACACAGCGCACGCTTGACCAGACCATTCGGCTGCGTGAGGGCGAAGCCAGTATCCTGAGCGGCATTTTTCAGCACCAGGTTTCGAAGGCAATCTCCGGGTATCCCGGTCTAAGCGAACTACCGATTTTAAAATACCTGTTTTCAAATACGACCGACAACTTGAACGATGACGAGATCGTCTTCCTGGTAGTGCCTCATATTGTGCGAGCTGCGGAAATTTCGCCGTTGAACCTGCGGCAGATTGATACCGGCACTACCAATGACATCGCGCTGCGCCGACTAAGCTCAGGTCAGAGCGCCGATGATGATCCTGGGACTGCTCCAAACGGCGCGGCAGCTACGCAGCCCAACAGCATTCCAGACCTTACCGCGCCTCGACCGCAAATCCCTGCCGGTACCAACCCGACACAGCTGAACGGGACCATCCCAGGGCAGGGAACGCCGGTGCTGCCGCCGCCCCCGCCGCCTGTGTCTCAGGGCGTGCCTCCGGTCGCGGGTGGCGCTGTGATCCCAGCATCCGTCAGCACAACTGCAGGCGGTACGGGAGCACCGGTAAACCTACAGCTAGTTGCTTCGAACGCCACGCAGTCTGTAGGCAATACGTTCCAGGAGATGATCAATGTCTCGAGCGCAATCGACGCCTACGCGGTGACCTCGCAGCTGCAATATGACCATGACAAGCTTGCGCTGGTGAACGTGGATGTAGGCGACCTGCTGCAGCGGGATGGCCAGGCGGTGGCACTGGTACATCGTGAGGACAGTGCGGGTAATGTAGTAATCTCAACTTCGCGGCCGCCGGGTACGGCGGGGATTACAGGCGCGGGCACTCTATGTACGGTAACCTTCCAAGCCAAAGCCGTGGGCGACGCCACCATTACGCTGAGTAAGCCCGTGGTACGCGACAGCAAACAGCAGCCCATGCAGGCCAATGGTTCACAAGGAACGGTTCACATCAAGTGAGACGTCTGCTGCACACCCGGCTGCTAAGGACCCGCTTGCAAGGCGAGGCCGGCGTTACCCTGGTTGAGCTGATTGTAACGGTGGCCATCCTCTCCATTCTGGCTTCGGCGGCAGTTCCCATTACGCGCTTTGAGAAGAAGCGTGAAAAAGAGCGGGAGCTGCGCTACGACCTGTGGACCATGCGCTCTGCGATTGACCACTATAAAGACGCCGCCGATCGCAATGCGTTTCAGATCAAAGTCGATAGCCAGGGGTATCCGCCGGACCTTCAAACACTCGTCAAAGGGGTCGATGTGCAGGGAAAAAAGGTCAAATTTCTACGCCATGTCCCGTTAGATCCCATGACAGGTAAGGATGACTGGGGCCAACGCTCCATGCAGGACGACCCCGATAGCACCTCATTCGGCGGCCAGAATCTGTTTGACGTATATACCAAGTCCCAAGGCACGGGTTTGGACGGCACCAAATACTCGACGTGGTAGAAGCGATGCCGGAAGCTAAACACAACTCGCTGGGGTATGAACAAGAGCGCGGCTTTACGGTTTCGTGTGAGCGAGGCTTTACATTAGTCGAGCTGATGATTGTCATGCTTATTATCGGCGTGCTTGCCGCCATTGCTATTCCCAGCTATACCAACTCCATCAAAAGTGCGCGGGAAGCGGTGCTGCGTGAGGATCTGCATGTCATGCGGCAGGCTATCGATTCGTACACTATGGACAAGGAAAAAGCGCCGCAGTCACTGGATGACCTGGTGCAATCCGGCTACCTGAAGGAAATTCCGAAAGACCCGGTCACGCAAAGTCAAACCACTTGGGTGCCGGATACCGACGACTCACTTGGGAGCGTAGACCAGACTGCCGGCGGTGTTAGCAACGTCCATAGCGGCTCCAGCCAGCCCGCGTCTGACGGACGGTCTTACAGCGAGTGGTAGATCGCCGGACGCCCATGAGCCTTGCTCTTAAAACGAGAAGCTAAGCCCACCTGCAATGCAGCGCTGCTCCTGCGCAAAGTACACCGTAGTGCCATCCTGCGATAGGAAAGGACGGTAGCCCTGCGCCAACAGGTTGCGCACGTCCAGAATCGCCTCGACCCGTCCGGAACCCGCGCGCTGTAGGTGCAGCGGCTGCCTCACGGAAAAGCCCAAATACGGATCGGGAAGATTGTTTGCAAAAGGAGCTACCTGTGTCAGCGTGCTGACCGGCTGCCAGCGATAGCTGCCCCGCACCGTTGTGCCGGTAGCGGCAAAACGGGTTCCGGCAGCGACAGCAAGCGCGGATGCACTTCGGGCATGGAAGCTGTCGGGCGTGGGACCGGCTGCTTTCGGCAGCTCCTGCACAGGCATGCTCAATACATCGCTCATTGCGTAACTCAGAGAAAGCCAAGTCTCCGGGCTTAGCTGGTCCCATAGCATAGCCAGCACACCGCCATGGCTATAGCCCTGACCTGAAACGGCAATGATACCTGTACCGGGATCGTACAAAACATCATTTGAATCAATTGCAGCTTCGTCCCCTTCAACGACACCATTCACGACAGGATGACGCAGGGTGTCATGAAAGAGACTTACTTCGCCCGTCCAGCTACGAACCTTACGGCTCACACGCAGCTCGTGATGAAGACCCTGCTCCAGATGCAATGCTCCAGCCGTTCGTGAGAGCAGGGGCACATCCTCACCGGCTTCCTCTTCCAAATCCTGTGCGCCGGTAAAGCTGCGCGCAGTCACCAAACGATACTCGATTGCCGTTCGCCCAGTATGTGTCGCCACAGTGACAAAGGGATGACTACCAAGCGTCGCAGGCTCCGCGCCCAGGCGAGCCAGTACCAGCTCCATGCCCGTGCTCACTTCAGCCAAATCTTCAAGTCGCACCGTAGCCGCAGATCGAATATGCGCGGTCACCAATCCGTCTGCTCCCATGGATTGGATACCGGGTCGGTCGGTCACCGTAGTAGCTGTAGTGATAAAGTGAGTCGGCGAAAGCTGCTTACGGTACTCACCGGTGCTTGAAATCCGGCTTAGTCCTGTGTTGTCGGTTGCAGCATGTGTTTCCAGCAGTAAGCCGCGTGATTCACCTTCCGGCTCGCTCCATACCAACTGCTGATTGAAGCCTCCCTGACCGAAGGCAGCGAAGCCGTTACGTACGGTAACACGCCGGGTAGCGGCTGAAGCTTTCGGCTCATGTACCTTCCCAGGGTCCACCATGCGCAGCAGCGGTCGATTCGCGGAAAGTCGCAGCGTCCAGCTCCAGTCATCGACGGCACCATTGCGCGTGCGCGGCTCGGCCGGCAGCAGTTGCAAAGCTTCATACACAGTACTAAGGGTGAGATTGACAATGACCCTGGAGTTTACCGGCAAATGCAGATCGGGGCTTACAGCGGGTAGGAACAGCGTGTTTGTAGCCTTAAGTTGGTAACGACCCGCATTGAGCCGTATAAGAGCATAGTGCCCGCGATCATCGGTAAAGGTCTGCGCCACCACATCGTACTGGGCATTTAGTAGCTCGACCAACGTACCGATCTGCGGGCGGCCAATATTGTCACGTACAACGCCTGATACCCCGGAGCGAAGCGCCGCGACGATAAAACTCGCACCTGGAGCTTGTGCGAGGGATATTGAAGGCATGGCAAAGGTGCTCGCAACGAACGCGACGGCAAGGCCGACGAAGCTGGGTGCTTTCGAGATCAC
>CAXSHS010000154.1:0-4679 GCA_964237325.1 uncultured Acidobacteriaceae bacterium
TGCTGGTGGCTACTGTGGCGCAGGCGTATGAGCTGGCGCGTGAAGTTGGCGCGAACTTCGACATTCTGGCGGAAAAGTTCTGGCCCGGCCCGTTGACCATCATCGTGCGCGCCGGCTCGCGGCTGCCCCTGCGCTCGACCGCCAATACAGGCAACGTCGCGCTGCGCATTCCGGATGCTGCGATTCCGCGGGCGATCGTCGAGGCATTTGGCCTGCCGATCACAGCGACCAGCGCCAACCTGCGCAATGCGCCCGAATGCACACACGCGGCCTGCGTACGCGACCAGATCGGCGAGCACATCCCGCTGATTGTGGACGGCGGCCCTACCGGGCGCAGCTTGCCCACAACCATCGTGGACCTGTCGCGCGGAGACGGCCAATGGCAGATCTTGCGCGAGGGTGCGATCGACACCTACGACATCGCGCTGGCGCTTGGACGGTAGCCGACGGGCATGAGTCCGGTAAGGCAACCTGCCCGACATTTTCGCCGGCTACCGGCAGCTTCCGCGCTGGCAGCTGCAATTGTGCTCGGATGGGTGGCCTACGTCTACTCCGGCATTCACTACTACGCAATGCACGACCAGGCGCAGCCTGCGGATGCCATCGCGGTATTTGGCGCGGCTGAGTACGACGGACGTCCCTCGCCGGTGCTACGCGCTCGCCTAATGCATGGCCTGGCGTTGTACCGGGAAAAGCTGGCACCGCTCGTAATCACACTCGGCGGCGGCGAGAGCGGCGAGCGGCACTCCGAGGGCGGCGTGGGTGAGGAGTTTCTGCTGGCACGCGGCGTACCGGAGCGCGCCATCATCGCCGAAACGGAAAGCCGGGATACACGCGAATCCGCCGCACGGCTAGCGGCGATTGCCCGCCGGAACCACCTGCACAGTATTCTGGCGGTGAGTGACGGCACCCACTTGTTTCGCATTCACGCACTATGCCGGGAGGCGGGTTTGGTGGTGTACACCTCACCCCGGCAGCAGAATGTGCCGCTTTCGGGCAAGGCAAGGCTGAGCCGCGTAGCGCATGAGGTGTTGAGTTACACGGCTTGGCGATTGGGGATTTTGCGATAGAAGCTATGTGGAGCCATCGACTTCACAGCTAAAGCATCTGCCCGGCAAGCAGCGCGAAACAAGCCGCCGCAAGGGTCGATAGAAAGTTGACAGCGTCATTGTTCAACCCGCCGCGTCGCTCCACTAGCTGTCCCAGAACGCTGTCGAACAGAAAGCCGAAGACAGCACCATCAAATCCAAGGCCCACAGCCCAGCCGGGCAGTGTAAACGCCCACCGCGCCACCGCGCACAGCAGCAGGGCACCGGCCAGCCCGGCAAGCGTGCCGGGGATGGACACCGCGCCGTCCGTCCCGGGTGGCACCTGCCTGCCGGTAAGCAGCATGCGCGGATGTGTCTTAACCAGCTGACCCAGCTCCGAACCGAGCGTATCTGCTGTGGCCTCAGCAAGCGCGGCCAGTAAGGCTGCATGGGCCAGCACGCCGCCATAGCTGTTGATTGCAGCACCGGCCAGCGCGCCCACACCAAGGTTGGCCGCTACCTGTGATGCCGTGCGACCGTGCTTCTCTTCCGCCGTTCCCTGGACCTGCTTACGCTCGCGGCCGACGCGGGAAGCACCCAGGGTGAGCACGAGCATGGCTACCAGCGCCCATAGCGGCGAGTGCGGGTAGCTTGGTGTGAGCGCATAGCAAAATGCAAGCAGTGCACCAAGCAGGGCAGCGCCGGGCGTTGCTGCGCGGGCTGCGTACACAAGCGCCGCAAACAGCACGCTGAACAGGGCACCAGTGACCGTGAGCCGCAAAGAAGCGCCATGCACGACCTGAAGAGCGGCATAGACAGCAGCTGCCGGAGCCGTGATCAGCAGCACCGCTCGCGATTGCCAGTTTAGTGCTGCCGCTGTCCCGATTTCCATTTCGTTCACCTGCTGTCCTCGATTCCGGATTACCGCCTTACCCTTACATACGTGCGCGAGACCACACGATTGCCAAAGCATACGGCAGCCTTGTTAAAAATCGTTTCCGACCATCTCTCCGCTGTTTACTCGACGTGATGACTCATAGTCATATAAAATGACCATGAGTCACAAAGGATGGATATGGCAGTGTTAGAACAGCGGTGGGCAGTGGTGACCGGGGCGTCGAGCGGGCTCGGCAAAGAGTTTGCACGAGCACTCGCAGGCAGCAAAGTGAACCTGGTCCTGGTGGCACGACGCAAGGAGCGGCTGCTCGAACTCGCAGCGGAGCTGAGCGAGCGCCACGGGATCGAGGTTGTAGTGGAGCCGGTCGATCTAAGCGCCCCGGCAAGCGCCGACGACCTGCTCCATCGCCTAGATGAGCGCGGGATTGCGCCGGATATCCTAATCAATAATGCGGCTTTCGGCATGAGCGGGGAGTTCATTGCGCAGGAGCCGGACCGGCTGCGGGAGATGCTGCAGCTGGACGTGGTGAGCCTGGTGGAGCTGACCCACTGCTTTGCCCGGCGCATGGCGGAGCGGGGGCGAGGGCACATTCTTCTGGTTGCAAGCCTGGCTGCGTACCAGCCGGACCCGCTACTCGCGGTGTACGGGGCGGCCAAGCATTTTGTTCTGGCTTTCGGGATCGCGCTCCACGTGGAGCTGGCGCCCCGGGTGGGCGTGACGGTGCTGTCGCCTGGTCTGATGGAGACAGAGTTCTTCGAGGTATCTGGCTACGCCCCAAAGGCGTCGTTGCGGCGGATGATGGTATCGCCCGCCAGGGTTGCGGCGATCGGACTGAAGGCGATGTTTGCGGGCAAATCCAGCGTGATTGCCGGAAGGCTGAACCGCTTTGTGGCGTTCTCGAACCGCTTTACCTCGCGTCATCTGCAGGCTAAGTTGACGTACGGCGTATCGAAGTGACGGCGCGGAAGACGGCTCCGCACGCGCATGCTTCAGAGGACAAGGAAGCGCGGCGCGGGGACATCCTGCGGGCGGCGGCGGCGCTGTTTCGTGCGGGAGACGGCAGCCTGCCGACCGTGGCTCACATCGCCGCAGCGTCGGGGCTGGCAAAGGGCACGGCGTACCTCTACTTCAGGACCAAGGAGGAGATCTTCGCGGCGCTTCTTCTGGAGGACTGGGGTGTGGTGATGGACGAAGCGCAGGTTGTCTTCAGGGCAACCGGGGGCAAGCGGGGGAACAAGGTTCGGGCGTTCCTGATGAGCCTTGTGGCGCACCTGGACCGGCACCCGGAGGTGCTTCGCCTGGATGCGCTGGGGTATGCGGTTCTTGAAAAAAATATGGAGCGAGACGTGCTGCGCGCGCATAAGAGCGAGTTGGGCACCCGCCTGGTGAGAACGGGCGCGGTGATCGACGGGGCGCTGCGCCTCCCGGAGGGGCGAGGCGTACAGCTGCTGATGCGGACCTATGCGCTGACGCGAGGGATGTGGCAGTCGTACGAGCATGCTGAACAAACAGAGCTTGCCGGCATCGCGGTGGTCGCAGGCCTGAAGCCCGGAGTTTTTCGCGAGGAGCTGATGGAGGCGCTGACGGAGTACTGGCGCGGAGCACTGGGGTAGCAGCTTCCCCCCATCCCAGTGCAAATATCTTTGAGCTGAAAGCTTGTTCCAGAGCATACTGAGTGCCATTTCCCGGCCCCCTTGCATGGAACCGGGCAGGCGCGTGATTTACAATCAGCCAGCGGCAAGGTACTGTACGTCACGCCTCCAGCCCGGAGCAGGGCACGCCCGCCGCTCCACTTTGTAATGAGGGTACACAAGAGTGCAAAGCAATAAGGGGCCAGCGCGCCCGTGGTTTGCCGCCGGGCTTCTGCTGACGGCCGCTACCGTTACAGTAGCTTGCAGCAATCGTACAAACCCTGTCGTCACTCCTGTTCCACCCACCGGACCGGCAGGTGTTCCCGGAGGCAGCTATGCGCTGGTGCTTACGCAGCCCGGGTTGCGCACGCCGCAGTCTGCAAGCAATCCATGCCCCGCGCCTTTGGCCGCACCCACAGCCGCCAACCCGAATGCGACAGTTCTGTACAACCAGCCCGGCATTGCGACCCTGATTGATTTTTCCGGCGATAGCGTGACCGCGCAGGCCCAGATCGGCTTCGGCCCGCTTACTTCTGCCATTGGCCCCTCAAACGGCGAAGTATTCAGTCTGAATTGCGACGGCACGATCAGCGGCATTCCCCTGTCGCAAACGCTGCAAACAAACAATGTAACGACGAGCACGTTGTTCACAAATGCTTCTTCTTCAGGAACAAGTGTGGCACCCACACCGCAGTTCCAGACGAACATGGTTGTGCAGAATACATCGATCTATGTGGCCAATCCCAATCGCTCGCCCAACAGCGTCGGCGCGCTGGCGCAGAGCACTTCAGGCGCGCCTTCGCTGTTGCAGGAGATCCCGGTCGCGCCTTCGCTGGTAGCACTGTCCGCCTCGCCTACGTCGCAGCGGGTGTATGCCATCAGCCAGGGTGCCACCGGCAGCAGTGTGACATATGGCCAGTGCACCGTGCCGAGCGCCGCTATCGGCAACGGCGAGGCTGACAGCATCGACACCGCGACCAATGCCGTGACCCGGCGCATCCCGCTCGGCAACTGCCCTGTGTTCGGCCTGACCACGCCTGACGGGCTGCGCACATTTATCCTGAATCGCGGATCAGGCACTGTGACAGTTATCAACTCGCAGCAGGATGCACTGGACCCGAA
>CAXSHS010000155.1:0-4664 GCA_964237325.1 uncultured Acidobacteriaceae bacterium
GGCGGCGTGCGTGAGTGGGAGTAGGCTATGCTGCTGACGCTTGATGTAGGCAACACCAACACCGTGCTGGGAGTTTTTGAAGGCGATACATTGGCGGCGCACTGGCGCGTGTCGACGCACAAGACGCAAACTGTCGATGAATATGGTGTGCTGTTTCTCAACCTTTTCGCACTGAAGGGTATCGACGCGAAAACGGTAGAGCACTTTGTCATTTCCTCGGTCGTGCCGCCGGTCAATGAAACCCTGCGTGGTGTCGCGGAACAATATTTCAGCTGCACGCCGCTGTTTGTGGAGCCCGGAGTACGCACTGGCATACCGCTGCTGGTGGATAACCCGGCAGAGGTCGGTGCGGACCGTGTGGTGAACTGCGTCGCCGCCTACGCACGCTTCGGGCAGGCTTGCATTGTGGTGGATTTCGGCACGGCGACTACCTTTGACGTGATTTCGCCGCGCGGCGAGTTCCTTGGAGGGGCCATCGCGCCGGGCCTGGGTATTTCAGCCGACGCGTTGTTTGCCAGGGCGGCACGGCTGGGGCGCATTGCGTTGAAGAAGCCTGCGAAAGCAATCGGCACCAACACGGTTACAAATCTGCAAAGCGGTATGTTCTTCGGCTACCTGGGGCTGGTTGACGGCATCCTGGAGCGCATGGTGACGGAAATGGCGGCGGAGCTTGGGGCATCGCCGGTGATCCTGGCGACAGGCGGGCTGGCTTCGCTCATCGCGCCAGAATCGCGCTTCATCACGGAGGTTGACGAGATGCTGACGCTCCAGGGCTTGCGGCTGGTATTTGAGCGCAACAGGGTCGACAGGGCGGCGGGCAGGCAGGCCCCGCAACCCGGTATGGAAAGCTGATCGCGGTTGCAAAACTACTTCAACTACTTCACGGAGATTGAAGAGCGCTTTCAGCAGCGCCGGGGCTCGTTGCTGCTGCTCTCCACGCTGGACTGGGCGCTGATTGAAACCTGGCGCGATGCGGGCGTTCCACTGGAAGCCATACTGCGCGGCATCGACGCGGCTTTTGACAAATATGACGCGCGTAAGACCAAGGGTCGTACACGCCGTGTAAACGGGCTTGCGTGGTGCGCGCAGGCTGTGATGGAAGCCGCCGAGCAGATGCGCGATGCCGCGGTAGGCGCGGAGCCGCAGGTCGGTGCGGTTGCGGAGCCGGGCTTCAGCAGCGAACGCATCGCGGCACACCTTGCAAGCTGCCGGGACCAGCTGCTTGCAGCTGCGACGGTGCCGGAGGTCGCACATGTGATGGTGCGGGAAACCGCCGTACGCCTGGACACATTGGCGGACGAGGTTCGCGCACAATCTCCGCAAATTGAGCAGCTGGAAGCGACGCTGCGCACTTTAGAAGAAAAGCTGCTTTCCATGCTGCTGGCGACTTCACCAGAAGCGGAGCTGCACGAGATGCGCGCGCAGGCCGCACGCGAGATCGCTCCTTACAAAAGCAAAATGCAGGCACTGCAACTTCGGCAGATCGAGCAGCAGTTTCTTGAGAAGCGTTTGGTCGAGAGGTATGCCGTGCCCCGGCTGAGCCTGTTCTATATGCGGGACGGCGAATGAAGTTGCATCTGGACAAGCCGATATACGGCGGCGCGTGCCTGAGCCGACTGGAAGGCAAAGCGATTTTTGTACCCATGACGCTGCCCGGTGAGGACGTGGAAGCCGTGCTCGTGAAGGACAAAAGCAGCTTCGCGGAGGCGGAGCTGGTGCAGGTGCTTGGGCACTCGCCCGACCGCGTGCCTGCGCCATGCCCGTACTACGGCGCTTGCGGGGGTTGCCAGTACCAGCATGCGAGCTACGCCGCGCAGCTTGCGATGAAGCAAAGCGTGCTTGCGGAGATGCTTGAGCGTGCCGGGCTGCGCGAGCTGCCGGAGATGGACACGCATGCAGGGGAGCCTTGGGGCTATCGCAATCGCATCCGGCTGCACCTCGATCCCCTGACACACGCGCTCGGTTATCGCCGGCGAGGCTCGCTTGCGCTGCTGCCGGTGGATATGTGCCCGATTGCGGCACCGGTTTTACAGGCTGCCATTCCCCACCTGCAACAGTCCCTGACACAGAAAACAGCAGGCCGGTGGTGCGCCGGGGTGGAGCTGTTCACGGATCACGACGGCTCCGCCATGCTGCTTGCGCTGCACGGGCGCCCCGGCGCAGCTGCTCCCCCAGGCGGTCTTACGCATGTGTGCGAAGCCTTGCAGGGGAGCCTGCCCGCGCTTGCCGGGGCAGCACTGTTCGGCACCCCTATCGAGCCGGCAACTCGCAAAGGCCGCCGACCGCCCGTGCAGGAAGAGGACAGTGAGGCGAGCAGGGCGCAAAGCCGCTGGGGTGCCCCGTCGCTGCGCTACAGCGTAGGCACCGGCAGCTACAGGGTGAGCACAGGCGCTTTTTTTCAGGCGAATCGCTTCCTGGTTTCAAAGCTGGTTGAGCTTGCGACCGGTGATGAAGCGGTTGCCAGCGGGCAGTCGGCGTGGGATTTATTCGCGGGAGTCGGGCTGTTCGCACAGGTACTTGCACAGCGTTTTGACCGGGTAATCGCGGTCGAGGGAGCGCCGATCTCAGCCGCTGACCTCGCGCACAATCTCCCCAGCGGGCATCACGCGGTAGAGAGCAGCACGCTGGGCTTCCTTCAGCGGCAGGCGGCCAAGCAGGAGCGGCCAAGCCTCATCGTGCTGGACCCGCCTCGCGCCGGGCTTGGGGCAGAGGCAACGGCGCTGCTGGCGCAGGTCCATTCCCAAAATGTTACCTACGTGTCATGCGATCCTGCGACACTGGCACGCGATCTCAAAGTTTTGATAGATGCTGGGTATGCCATCACCCAGCTGCACCTTGTCGATCTGTTCCCGCAGACGTTTCACCTGGAAACCGTGGTGAAGCTCCGCTTGCGATAGGCGCACTGGACGCGGGAACGCCCATGTCCGCCATTGCTGTTGCTCAACCCGTTTCTCAGTCTGTATCGGGGTCGCGTGCGCATGCCATGCCGCTGCGCGTACACGCATGGCATGCCGTGCCGGCCTTGCTGCCCGGCTGCACGTTTGCGCTTGGTATCGCGCTGGTAACGCACCGCTGGCTGCTGCCGGGCTGGCTTTTTGTCGGATTGCCGCCGCTTGCGGGGTTGGTGCTGCTTGCTGCATGGCGCGCGCCTCGCATGCTGCTGCCTGTGCTTGGGGCATTGTTCTTCATCCTGGGCTGCCTGGCGGCGGAGTTGCAGCCGCCCATTGACCCGCAGCGGCAGATTGCCTCCATGGCGGCGGAAGGGAAAGCTGTCACCCTGACCGGTGAGGTGGTCCGGCTCGATCCTGTACACCGGTCCACCTACACTGCTTTTTTCGGCCATAAGTCGCGTGATGAGATCGAGCAGCGCGTCGACCTGCGCTTGCTGAGTTACCGTGACGCGGACGGCCGGAACAATCCCCTAGCCGGCGGCGTTCGCTTCACGGTCTACACCGATGCGAAGGCCGCGTTACCCGCGCTGCACTGCGGAACGCGCCTGCAAGCTACCCTGGCGCTGCACGGTGGGAGCCGCTACGGTGATCCCGGCGTGTGGGATGCGTCAGAATACACGCGCGGGCAGGGCGTGGGCGCGCTTGGGTCCACAGAGAGCAGCAAGGTGCAGCTGCTTGGGCAATCCGGCGCGACTCCATCGGCTGCGCAGACCTGGGCATGCACCCTGCACAGCCTGCAAGGGGAGGCGAGCACGCGCATCCTAACGCTGGCGCAAACTCCCGGCGCGCAGCGGCTGCCTGCGTTTCTGCGCCTTTCGCCGGAGGACGCGAGCATGCTGACCGCGATGCTCACCGGCGACCGCACGTACCTGCAGCGGCGCACCCGCACCGGGTTTGAGCGCACCGGCTCATTTCACCTGCTGGTGGTCTCGGGGATGCACCTGGCTATCTTTTCGTCCGTGGTGCTGCTGGTAGCGCAATGGCTGCGCTTGCCGCGTTTCGCAGGTACCGCGCTTACGATTGTGCTCTCATTTGCGTACGCCTTGTTTACAGGTTTCGGCGAGCCGGTGCAGCGTTCGCTTTGCATGGTCACGCTGTACCTGCTAGGGCGGCTGATCTTTCGTGAGCGGCATGCGCTGCAAGCACTTGGGCTTGCAGGGCTGTTGCTGATGGCTGCCAACCCGCGTGCGCTGGCAGGCTCCAGCTTGCAGATGACCCTGCTGACCGTCATCGCTATCGGCGGTCTGGCTGCGCCGTTTGCCGAGCGTACCTTTGCACCCTACCTGCATGGCGCGCAGCAACTATGGCAGACTGCGGTGGATGCTTCCCTGCCCCCAAGGGTCGCGCAATGGCGCGTGACCCTGCGCCTGCTCGCGGCACATATGCAGCCGGTCACAGGCCGCTTTGTAGCGCGTCGCCTTATGCCGAGCTGTCTTGTTCTGGCACTGCGTGCGCTGGAGCTGCTGCTGGTCTCGTTCCTGGTCGAATTTGTGATGGCGTTGCCCATGGCTATGTACTTTCATCGAGTCACTGTGCTGGGGCTGCCGGTCAACTTCCTCATTGTGCCGTTTTTAGGCCTGCTGCTGCCGGCTGCCATGCTGTGTTTTGTCACGCTGGTTGTCGCGCCTGCGCTTGCCGTGGTTCCGGCAGCGGCTACAGCGGTGCTGCTGCACATTGTTTCCGCCATTGTGGATACGTTTGCCAACCTCAAGC
>CAXSHS010000156.1:0-4659 GCA_964237325.1 uncultured Acidobacteriaceae bacterium
TATCGCGCGGCGGGCTGGCCCAGTGCTCTTCCATGCCGAGGTGCGCGGGGGTAAAGCAAAGTGTCATAGTCACATCGAACGGTGCCAGCATTGCCATCTGGTGATCGAACCAGCCTTGGGCATCGGGACGGTAGGAGTCAGCCCAGCTGACGCCGGTGCGCAGGTACCGCACCCCCAGCTGCTTCATCCACTCCACGCCTGCCTCCAGCCGGGGGTCGTGCCAGTGGAACCACTGGCACAAGCCCAGCGCCGGGTTCGCGGCTACCTGCTCGGGAAAGATGCGCGCGCTCAGCTTGGGCGTTCCATCATGCTGTAGCAGGCCCATATAGTAGTGGCGATAATAGGACGAGCCTTCCGCCTCCTTATGGCGCGTGGTCGCTTCCCAGCTCGGCGGCAGGTCGTACAGGCTGTACCAGTGAATGCGCTCAACTTCCCCCTTGAGCAAAGCTGTCATGCGCTCCAGGCCGAACGCGGCGACTTCTTCCGCCCCAAATGATGACGCGCCGACCTCTGACACCCATACCGGCAGCCCTGCCGCGGCGCGGGTCTCCGCAATACGTGTGGGCCAGTCATTGACATGCCAGTGGTTCCAGTCCAGCGGGAAACCATGTACCGCAACGACGTCCACATCCTCAAGCGCGCCGTGCGACTTCATCAGCTCAATCCAGCGCCAGTCGCAGGAAGACACGCCGCCCAGCACAATCTTCAGGTCCGGATTGATCGCCCGGATCGCCCGCGACGACGAGCGCACCATCGCGGCGAACTTCTCCCATCCCGGGTCCAGGTGGAAGTTCCAGTGCGACAGATTGTTCGGCTCATTCCATAGCATCACTGCTTCAACCATCGGTTCCCCTTACCAAAGCTTTCCTTCAAATTCGAGTTGCTGTAGCGGCTTGCCGTCGCGCTCCACGGCGACCGGGGTACACAGCCAGGTTTCTTCTTCAGGGTGCGCGTCGATCCGAAGTCCGGCCGAGCGCAACATCGCTTCTACCGCCTGCCGGTTCGGGACCCACCAGTTCGTTGCGTCGCCGGCAAAGCTGTGCTCAATGAAGCGCACCTGCGGGAACGCAGGATCGGTAAAGGCTTCCTGCTCCCAGAATGGATAGTCCTGGGCAACCGGAATTTTGCTTTCCAATACGGCATGCGGACGATACAGCGTCTGGAATACAAGTGTGCCGCCGGGTTTGATCTTCTGCACCACGCGATCCAGCGCGTATAGCGGATATCGCAAGTGGTAGAAGAGGCCCATGAACAGTACAACATCAAACTGGCTCGGGATAGAAAGCACGTCGTAAGCCGAGCCGTGCCGGTAGTCGATGTCGAGCCCAAGCTCGTCGCGTGCAATGCGTGCCTGGTTCAAATAGAACTCTTCCGTGTCGATGCCGAGCACGTGGCCGGCTCCCCGCTTTTTAAGCTCAATGCTGTAAAAGCCCGCATTGCAGCCGATATCCAGCACGCTTTTGCCGCTCAGATCCATCGGCAGAGCCGCGCCCAGCGACACCCACTTCACCTGTGGGTAGTCACCCAGAAAATGTTCCGGCGCGGTTTGGACATCGCCGATACGCAGGTTGTGGAACCACGGGCCGGCGTCGCGTAGGCGCGTTTCCAAATCATGCGCGTGGTCGTGCGCGTGTGAGAGTGCCAAAAGTTAAGGGTCTGCCTTTCCGTGATGCTACAGCTACATAGATGCCTAACTATACCCTTCGCAAGGATGCATGCAAGTCCCTGAGTAGATGCATGCAGATATTTCAGCATATATCGCAGTGTCATCACAGCAATGTCTGTCGCGAACACAACCGAAGCAGTGGCATCTAACCCCTTCGAGAAGTGGCATGCCGCCTGCTCACATTCGCTAAGGAGAAACTATGGCACGCAACCCCCTGACCTTCGGCCCCAAGCCGCCGTTTCAGCAACAGAAGCAATCCATTCCAGGTACTGAGGCAGAGATGGACCCCAAGCCGGACCACGGCCTCGAAAGCTACACCGGGCGCAACCGGCTTACGGATCGCGTCGCGCTGGTCACCGGTGCTGACAGCGGCATCGGGCGCGCAGTCGCGATCCTGTTTGCCAAGGAAGGCGCAGATGTAGTCATCACCTATGTGGCCGAGGAAGAAGCCGACGCACAAACCACGGTCAAAGCCATCGAGCAGCAGGGCCGCAAAGCGCACGCCATTGCTGTCGATTTCGCGCAGCCCGCAACCGCCGTCAAGGTGGTTGAAGAAACAGTAGCCAAGTTCGGCAAGCTCGACATCGTGGTAAACAATGCAGCCTACCAGCGCACCTACGCCAAACTGGAAGATGTACCGGGCGACGAGTTTGCCATGGCATTCACAATCAATGTAGGTGGCACGTTCGCTGTTTCGCAGGCCGCCGCCAAGCACCTCAAGCCAGGCGGCGTCATCATCAACACCACTTCCATCCAGGCGCTCATCCCTGACGCCGGCATCTTCGTCTATGCCGCGACCAAGGCCGCCATCAGCAACCTGACAAAGGGCCTGGCTAAGGTGCTGGCCGAAAAAGGCATTCGCGTCAACGGCGTGGCACCCGGGCCGGTATGGACGCCACTGATTCCAGCCACCATGGATGAGGAAAAGCTGAAGGATTTCGGCGCGAAGACTGTATTTGAACGGCCTGCGCAGCCGGTAGAGCTTGGGGCTTTGTATGTCTTCCTCGCATCTGATGATGCCAGCTTTGTAACTGGGGAAATCTATGGGGCCACGGGTGGAATAACGCCGCTGTAGAGCTTCTCAATATCTGCTAAACGGTACCCATCGGGCAGTTGCTTGCGCGGCAACCGCATGTGCCGCGCTAAACTGCTCGTGAGCGGAGCGGATGGCGGATCAGGCAAAAACAGGCAGCGCGTGGGGCGAGCGCATTGCGGCACTCAAAAATGTGCCTCCGGTGCTGCGCATTCTTTGGGATTCGGGCCCTTCGGTAGTCACCTGGGGTTTGATCCTGCGGGTGCTGGTAGCGGGCGGCCCGGTACTGGGCGGGTACGTAGCAGCGCGCATCGTGAGCGGCGTACAGCAGGCTATCGGCGGCCACGGTACGCCTCTCCGGTTCTGGTGGATCGTCGGCCTTGAGGTCGCCATCGTCATTCTTACAGGCGTCGTCCAGCGGCTCATCGACTACACCGATTCCCTGCTTGGGGATCGCTACACACACTATGTTTCGATCCGCGTCATGCGGCAGGCCGCGCAGCTTGACCTGACCACCTACGAAAACCCCGAGTACTATGACCGGCTGGAGCGCGCCCGCGTACAGGCTACGGATCGCCTGGCCATGATCCAGATGATGGGCAGGTTGTTCCAGCAGGTGCTCACGACCCTGTTTTTCACCGGCGTGCTGATTTTTAAGGCACCTCTGCTGATCCTGCTGCTGCTCATCGCGGTAGTACCGTCTTTTCTGGGCGAAACGCACTTTGCTTTTCTGGGTTACGCAAAAAACTTCCGACAGACCCCGGCCAAGCGCGAAATGGACTACATCCGGCAGGTCGGCGGGTCCAAGGAAGCTGCCAAGGAGCTCAAGCTCTTCAACCTGAGCGACTACTTCACAGACCGGTTTGCCCGGCTCTCGCTCGGCATTTACGAGGAAAATATCGCGCTCTCGAAACGCCGGCTGTTCTGGGGCGGACTATTCGCGATCATCGGCACAGCCGGTTACTACTCGTCTTATGTATACGTAATATGGCGCGCTGTGACGGGCCACTACAGCCTGCAGGATTTTGTCTTTATCACAGCATCCGTACAGCAGGCACAGGCCAATCTCCAGCAGGTGTTTTCGATAGCCTCCGGCATCGCTGACCAGGCCCTGTTCCTCACGGATTTGATCGGCTTTTTCGAGATGAAGCCGACCGTCATGTCCAAGCCGAACGGTCTCCCCATGCCCCGTCCCGTCCGGCACGGCTTCGAGTTCCGCAATGTGTCCTTTGCTTACCCGGGCACCACGCGCCGCGTACTCAAGGACTTTAACTTCCACCTGCGGCCCGGTGAGCGTATCGCTCTCATCGGCGAAAACGGCCAGGGCAAAACCACGGTCGTCAAGCTCATCACCCGGCTGTATGACCCCACTGAAGGTCAAATCCTGCTCGACGGCGTAGACCTGCGCGAATACGCGCTTGACGACCTCCACCAGGAAATGGGTGTCATCTTTCAAGACTTCATGCGCTATGAAATGACTGTCCGTGACAACATCGCCGTGGGTCGTGTGGAGCTGCCGCATACGGAAGCAGATATTGCCGGCGCGGCTGAAAAATCGCTGGCCGCAAGTGTAATCCGTAAGCTGGGCAACGGCTACGATCAGATGCTGGGCCGCCGCTTTGAAAATGGGGTAGACCTTTCAGGCGGTGAATGGCAGCGCATCGCGCTGGCCCGTGCCTACCTGCGCGATGCCCAGCTGCTGATCCTAGACGAGCCGACTGCCGCGCTCGATGCCAAATCGGAGATGGAAGTATTTGAGCGGTTCTCGGAGCTCACGACCGGCAAGATGGCTTTATTTGTCTCGCACCGGTTTTCAACGGTTCGTATGGCTGACCGGATCGTGGTGCTCGCCGGGGGTCAGCTGGTGGAGGAAGGCGACCATGTACGCCTGATGGCACTGGGCGGCCGCTATGCTGAAATGTTTGAAATGCAGGCGGCCAGCTACCGCTAGGCTTCCCTG
>CAXSHS010000157.1:0-4489 GCA_964237325.1 uncultured Acidobacteriaceae bacterium
TCGAACTTTCGCCCTGCCGACATGATTGTCGGCGGCCAGGGTGCGCCGCTTGTGCCGCTGCTCGATGAAGTGCTCTACCGCGACCGGAAGCGCACGCGCGTGTTACAAAACATCGGCGGCATCGGCAACTTCACGGCGGTGCCGCCGCTCGGCAGTGCCGAGGCACTGGTGGCATTGGACACAGGCCCCGGCAACATGGTCATTGACGCGCTGATGCAGCAGCTTTTCAGCAAACCTTTCGATCGCGGCGGCAAGGTAGCCGCGATCGGCACGGTGCTAATGCCGGCCGTCGAGCACATGCTTCTGCAACCGTTCTTCCGGCAAAAGCCGCCGCGCTCCGCCGGACGCGAGCAGTTCGGCGAAGCATTTACAGCAGCCCTGCTGAGCACCTGCCGCAAAATCAAAGGGAGCCCGGAGGATGCCGTAGCCACGGCCACTGCGCTCACCGCTCACTCCATCGCTCGCGCTGTGCAGAAGTTTGTTGCACCCGCGCTGCATGGGGCCGGTATGGATCTCATTGTCTCCGGCGGCGGCGCGAAAAACGCAACCCTCGTCGCCATGCTTGGTGATCTGCTGAGCGAAAAAAACATGCGCGTAATGGCTTGTGACGATCCCTCGCTGCCCTCGCCTCTGCCGGTGGAGGCGAAGGAAGCCGTTGCCTTCGCCCTACTGGCCTACCGAAGCTGGAACAGGCAGCCGGGCAACGTGCCCCCGGCTACAGGCGCGCGCGAGGCCGTAGTGCTGGGGCAAGTGAGCTGTGGCTAGACCGCTTCTACTAGCTATCGCCATGGCTGCCGCGGCATGGCTGCCGGGCTGCGAATCGAAACAGTCCATAGGAAACACAGTCACCGTGCTGATTGAGAACAGCCCCACAAACCTGGACCCGCGCGTCGGCACCGACGCATCCTCCGAGCGCATCGATGCACTGCTGTTCGACGCGCTCGTCCGCCGCACAGCCAACTTTGAGGTGGGTCCGGAAATAGCAACCGGCTGGGAGACGCCGGACCCGCTCACATATGTTTTCCACCTGCGCACCGGCGTGCGCTTTGCCGACGGGCATCCGCTCACCTCGCGCGATGTGAAGTGGTCACTTGATACCTCGTTTAACGGCAGCATCGCCAGCGTGAAATCGGCTTCCTTCCGCACATGGAAGTCAGTGGATGCACCGGACGCAACGACGATTGTCGTTCACCTTAAAAAGCCCGACCCGGGCTTGCTACTGAATGTGTGCGACGGTGTTTTCGGTGTGATTCCATACGGCAGCGGACGCGACTTCTCACGCCATCCGCTGGGCAGCGGCCCCTTTCGGCTTGTCAGCCAGGAGCAGGATAAGGAAGTCACGGTGGCACGCAATCCCCTGTACTGGCGCACGCCGCCCGCGCTTGACGGCGTGCGCTTCGCGGTTGTGCCGGATGCGATCACCCGCGCGCTTGAACTCCAGAAAGGTTCGGCGGATGTCGCGGTCAATGCCCTGCCGATCGATGTGCTGCCGAGCCTTGCGCGCGAGCGGAACCTGCGCGTACAAAGCGCGCCCGGCACTAACGTGTACTACCTCATCTTCAACCTGCGCGACCGCTACCTGCGCGACGTGCGCGTACGCACCGCCATTGCGGAGGCGGTGGATCGGCCGTTGATTATTAGCACACTGTACGACGGGCGCGCGCGCCTTGCCGACAGCGTGCTGCCGCCGGAGCATTGGGCGTACGTACATACAGCCGCGCCGCGCCCGTTCGACCCTGCTGCTGCGAACGCGCTGCTTGATAGCGCAGGGTACCGGCGCGGCAAGGACGGGGTGCGCTTCCATATAGTGATGAAAAGCTCGACGGATGAGTCGAACCGGCTGCTGGGGGCGGTTCTGCAATCACAACTGTCACAGGTTGGGATCGCGGTCGATCTACGCTCCTATGAGTTCGCGACCTTTTACGCGGACATCACGAAGGGGGCGTTCGCAATGGCGCCTTCGCGGTGGATCGGCGGCAACGAAGCGCCTGAAATTTTTAAGTACGCTTACAGTTCGGCAAGCATGCCGCCGCACGGTGCCAATCGCGGCTTTTACCAGAATGCGGTGGTCAACTCCCTGCTTGCGGATGCCGACGCGAGCGCCGACCGCGCCCGGCAGACCCAGGATTACGGTGCAATCCAGCAGCAGCTGGCGGTGGACCTGCCGGTGCTGAACCTGTGGTACGCGAACACTGTGGCTGTGATGAACAAGCGGCTTGGCCCGGTGGAGCTTTCGCCTTCCGGGAGCTTTGACTTCCTGCGGACGGTGCGGGTCGTGCGGAAGTAAATTAAGCCCTCCAATTTCGCGTGCTCTGCTCAGAGGGTGTACAAAGCTGAAAGGAATTGTGTCATCGGGTATGCAAAGCAGGAAAGGAATTTGTATCATCCTGAGCGAAGTCGAAGGACCTCCTTTTGCCTTTGACTTTCGCGCTTATGCCCGAAACAAAGCAGGTCCTTCGACTTCATTTCACTCCGCTCAGGATGACCCAGGATCGGGAGTCTGCAGCGAATCAACCTACCGCTCGCCCCACTTCAGCTTCGTCCGCAGCACGTCATAGAATGAGCCGTTACCGACACGCAGCAGCTTGACTTTGTACTCCGAGCGCCGGCAGCGCAGCTCATCGCCCGGTCCCAGCGGCTGGGACTCCTGCCCGTCGACAAACAACAGATTCGGCCCGTCCCCATCGACCACACGGACTGATAGCTGCGCGTCACCGCGCACCACCAGCGGCCGCATGGTAAGCAGGTGCGGGCACACAGGCGTCACGATGTGCGCATCGACGGATGGCTCCAGAATCGGACCATTTGCAGAAAGCGAGTAGGCGGTCGAGCCGGTGGGCGTGGCAATGATCACACCGTCGGCGCGGTACTCAGCGGCAAGGTGGCCGTTGACGGTGACGCGCACACGGCCCATGCGCGCCATCTCTCCCCGGCTTACCACGGCATCGTTCAGGGCTTCGTGCTCGCACAATTTCTCATCGCCGCGCCACAGCTCCACGTGCAGCATGGCACGCTCGTCCATTGCGCCGCAGTCAACGCACCAGGCCTCAAGCGTGGAGTACAGGTCACTCAGGCGCACTTCGGTGAGAAAGCCGAGAGAGCCCAGATTGACGCTCAGGATCGGCGCGCCCAACCGGGCAAAGACGCGCGAGGCAGCCAGCAACGTGCCGTCGCCACCCAGCACGATCACCAGCGCCGGGTTATGTTCCTCCATCTGCTCGCGCGGGACTACAGGTGCCGCGTCTGTGTAGCTTCCGCTGATGGCATCGAGCACCGGGGTAAACGCATGCACGCGCAACCACGCGATAAGTTCCACAAGAATGGCTGCCAGGTCAGGATGGCCCGGCTTCGACACAATGGCAATGGCGCGCATAGGGCAAGTGTAGCGGAGTGACGCATTTGCCTTTAGCGGTCAGCAGGCCAAAGTGCGTGGAGCAGGAACTCGCGGTTCCCTTCCATGCCCGTAATGGGCGAGTCGATAATTTCAATCGACTGCGCCCCATGCGCTGCAGCACAGTCGCGGATGCGCTCCTGCGCCAGCAGGTGCGCTTGCGGGTCGCGCACGATGCCGCCCTTGCCCACCCACTCGCGCCCGGCCTCAAACTGAGGCTTGACCAGGATTACGGCTTCACGCAAGGCGGGCGCGGCCGGCAGCACGGCCGGCAGCACCAGCGTTGCGGAGATGAAGGAGACATCCATGGAAAGGAAGCTAAGTGAGTGTTCCGGCACGGCGTCAGCCAGCTCCATAGGCGCAAGCTTGCGCGCGTTTGTGCGCTCCAGCAGCGTCACACGCTCATCGCTGCGCAGCGACTGCGCAATCTGGCCCCAGCCGGTGTCTACCGCCAGCACACTGCGCGCGCCATGTTGCAGCATGCAGTCGGTAAAGCCCCCGGTAGAAGCGCCTACATCCACGCAGTCGCGTCCGGCCAGATCAATGGACCAACGGCGCAGGGCTTCCTCCAGCTTCAACCCGCCGCGGCTTACGTAGCGTAAGTCTGTACCCAGCAGCCGCAGCGCGGCTCCGGGGTTCACGGCAAGGCCGGGTTTGGTCTGCTTCTGCTCATCCACCAGCACACGGCCCGCAAGGAGCAGAGCTTGCGCGCGCTCTCGCGTGGGCACCAGTCCCCGCTCGACTAGTAGCTTGTCGAGCCGGGGCTTTCCGCTTGCCTTCATATGCCGGGAGGCTTTACTGGCAGAACGTCGGTGTCAGCGGTGTAAAGGTCGTGGTGGGCGCGCCGGAGCCGGGGGAGTCACTATTGTTCACAATCGTGTTCGCACTTACAAACGTGCCTGCGATGTTGCTCTGCCCGGCATACTGATAGTTGGTATGCACATCCACGCCGCAACCTTGCAGCGGCACCTGGGCTGAGATCGTATCGCTATCCGTACGCAGAATGGTCAGCGTCTGGCTGTCCGGCGCGACCACGTACACTTTGCCCACCGGTGTGTTGTAGGTAGAGGCGATAGCACGCGGATGCCCCGGAACCGG
>CAXSHS010000158.1:0-4471 GCA_964237325.1 uncultured Acidobacteriaceae bacterium
CTTCGCGTGAAACAGCCATGCCGAGGCAGGCAGGGGTTAAAGAAAGCTGGGGCGACAAGTTGAAGCATGTCTTCGGCATGGGTACTTCTGACGAGCAGGGAACATCAACGGGAACGCCAAGGGGGCCTGCTACTGCGGAAAGCCAGGCTTTCGGCACCGGAGAAGGTCACATCATCTTGAATGAGGCACCTTCCGGGTTACGCTACTCGCAGCCCGCGTTTGAGCGCTCCTTCTCAAGCCATGGCGTGCAGCCTGAGCATGCGCGTCATCTTTCACGACGGATCGGGCATGGCGGAGCCATTGTGACAGTACAGGCCGCCGGACGGGCTGCCGATGCCGAGCGGGTGCTTGAGGCCCATGGCGGCCAGGTGCGTTTCTCCGGCACCGGTGAGGACTCGCCGGTAAGCGAAGGCCAGGGCCAGGTGGAAGTGTTCGGCACGGTTCACCGCGCCTATTCCAGTTATAGCCGGTAGTTGCTCTGCTGTACCCTGCTTGCTGCGGCTGTATGTCCTATACAGTCGCGCAGGCAGGAGGTAACCATCATTTCCCAGCAGCCGCGCTTGCGCCTTCCCTCTTTGGTAGCGGCTACCTGCTTCATGGTCTCCGGCGGTCCCTACGGCATTGAGGACATTCTCGGTGGCGCGGGCTACCTCGGCGGTCTGCTAATCCTTTTATTACTCCCCTTAATCTGGACCCTGCCTACCACGCTCATGATCGGCGAGCTGGCCGGTGCCCTGCCGGAAGAAGGCGGTTTTTATGTATGGGTGCGGCGTGCACTGGGGCCATTCTGGGGCTACCAGGAGGCGTGGCTCTCATTGGCGGCCAGTGTGTTTGACATGGCCATTTACCCCACCTTGTTCACACTGTACCTGGGCCGGCTGGCACCGGAGCTGGTCGCGGGCCGGCACGCATATGCCTGGGAGCTGGGACTGATCGCCCTCTGTTGCGGCTGGAACCTGCTGGGCGCGCCTTCCGTGGGTCGCGGGTCCATGTGGCTGTTTGCTTTATTGCTCACGCCTTTTGCCGTGCTTATCGGTTTTGCAGTGGCGCATGGGCTACACCACCCGGCACCGCCCGGCACCTGGAGCATAGCGCCTAAAACCGGCGGCAACGTCTCAACCGCCATGCTGGTAGCCATGTGGAACTACATGGGCTGGGACAATGCTTCAACGATCGCGGGAGAGGTGGAAAACCCCTCGGTGACGTACCCCCGAGCCATGCTGTGGAGCGGAGCCCTGGTCGCGCTCTCGTACATCCTGCCGCTTGCAGCCATGGGCTTTGCGGGCTTGCCTGCGGGGCAGTTTGCCACAGGGGCCTGGGCGGATGCGGCGCGTTTTCTGGCGGGTCCGTGGCTTGGGATCGCCATTGCGGCGGGCGGCATGCTCAGCAGCCTGGGTATCTTCAACGCGCTTACGCTCTCGTACACGCGGTTGCCCATGGTGCTTGCGGAACAAGGTATGCTGCCGCGCCGGCTTGCCGGACGCAACCGGCGCGGGGTACCTACCGTAGCCACGCTGGCCTGCGGTGCGGGCTGGGCGCTGGCGCTCAGTTTTACATATGAGCGGCTTATCTCCATCGACCTGGTTCTGTATGGCTCAAGCCTGCTGCTTGAATTTGCAGCTCTGCTGGTGTTGCGGGTGCGGGAGCCCGAGCTACTGCGCCCTTTCCGCATGGGTCCGCTGCCGGTAGCTGCGCTGCTGGCTGCCATGCCGGCGATGCTCATCGGGTATGCGATGTGGGCTTCGCGCAGCGAGCGCCTATGGCACCTGCCGACGCTGCTATTCGGCGTGCTGATTGCCCTAGCGGGAGCCGCTGCGTACGGAATTTCAAGCAGGACGCGTCGCGCCGTGTAAGAACCCACATTTCAACTGCGAGATGTGGGGACACCCTGCACGTGTGAGCTATTTCTTTTTGTTTGCGAGAAAGCTTTCAGCAGCACCGGTTACACGCTGCTTGGCATAGTCGGCATCATGCCAGCCGTGCACCTCCACGCGCTTGCCTTCCAGATCCTTGTAGATCGAAAAGAAGTGCGTAATTTCTCGCAGAATGTGCGGGTAGATTTGCGTGTAGTCACTGACTCCGTCGTAGCGCGGGTTGTTCTTGCCTACTGCAAGAATCTTCTCGTCGAGTACGCCCTGGTCCAGCATTTCGAGTACACCGATGGGCCGGACCTGCGACAGGCAGCCGCAAAATGTGGCCTCGTCCACCAGCACCAGCACATCGAGCGCGTCGCCGTCCTCGCTGAGCGTGGAAGGGATGAAGCCGTAATCGCCCGGGTAGTGCACGGGGGAGTACAGGTTGCGATCCAGCTTGAAAACGTGCAGTTCCTTGTCGTACTCGTACTTGTTCACGCCGTCTGCGGGGATTTCAATGACAGCGTTTACCACTTCCGGACTGTTGACGCCGACCGGCAGTTCCAGGTAGTTGACCATTGCATTCCTGTCTTTCGGATTTTCGCTTCTCAGACTGTACCCGAGAAGCGGCTCCTTGTGCGCTCTTGCGAATGCGCTGCTCTATAATCGGGCACGATGAAGGCTCATGTCTACGTTGTCTCCAAGCGAACCGTGCTCGACCCCCAGGGGCAGGCGATTCAGAACGCGCTGAAAAAGCTGGGCCATAAGGGCGTCGCGGATGTGCGCCAGGGCAAATACTTCATCCTGACGCTTGATGACTCGCTTGATGGTACTGCCGCCGAAGCTGAGGTGGAGCGGATTGCCGCCGAGGTGCTGACCAACCCTGTGATGGAGGAGTTTTCGTTTCGCATCGAGTGAGGGCTGCGGCATGCTTCAAAGCGACCTTGACCTCTCAAGCAATTCTTCGAAATTTTTGGGCGGGTCGCCTGCTTCGAGCATGGACTCGAAGATTGTGTACGGGTCGGTTTTCGAGCTGCTTTTGCGCAGGGTCGCTTCGTCGTTCATCCAGACGTAGACGATTACCTTGTCTGCTGTTGAGAAGCGGAAGAAGAGGCGGTAGCGGGTGTGGAACTTGGCCCGGAACCACTGCCGGTTTTGCCTGCCGAGTGTATTGCCCTGGCGAAATTGCGATGCGCCTGGGTCGGCTGGAATTAACTCCTGAGTTTGCCTGCGTATTTTTGTCAACAGTTTGACAGCTGACTCGCTTCGATACTCCCCCGGCTTTGCCTTCCTGGATTTTTCGACTCTGTCCTCAAGTGCCGCTAACTGGTCGTCGAAGAGAGAATACAGATACAGAGTCCAGCCGTTTACGACCACGACAGCAGATCCTCATCGCCTAAATCCTCATCGTCGTTCACAACCACACCCTCAGTCAGTTCGGCGATCCTGCGCATCCTCTCCTCGTCCAATGGTTTGATCTTGTGCGGGTTTTCTGCCATATCTCTAGCAATCAATGCCAGAAACGGTCCAAGAACGGGATCGTCCTCCTCTGCTGTCTCCACCTTTGAAAGGTCGGCTTCCACCAGCAGCCGCCCGGGTCCTAGAACCCGCGCCCGCACAGTGCCGCTGAACTCGGGATGACTGCGGAACAGCGCGCTCTCAAATCGAAATCCCATGGAATTGCCTGTTTTTGTGCGCTTGCCTATGTACTCGACCGTGCCCGGGGCCGGTTCCATCGATGTGCTTTTTCTAACAGCTTTATGTTTTTCCTGTACTTGCTGGCGAGCCATGCATTTCACCTCAATGAAACGTTAGCACAAATGTAAGCACTTTAGACGATCGCTCAGGGGGTAAGCTGCTTATTGCTTTGAGTCGCAGCCTAACTGTCGTACATGGTTCCCATAGCTCATCGACTCGCTTTCCCCTTTACCCTCTTCCCTCCACCCTCTACCCTGTCTGTATGTGCGGCATCGTCGGTTACGTCGGCTCTCAGTCTGTGGTTCCCATCATTGTGGAAGGCTTGCGCCGCCTGGAGTATCGCGGCTATGACTCGGCAGGCATCGCGGTCGGCTCACCGGGGGCCACGGAGCTCACGCTGCGGCGCGCGCCCGGCAAGCTCCGCCACCTGGAAGAAGCTATCCACGAGCACCCCATCGAGGGTACCTACGGCATCGGCCATACACGCTGGGCTACGCATGGTCGTCCCACGGAGGAGAATGCTCACCCGCACCGCGACTGCTCCGGGCGACTGGTGGTGGTGCATAACGGCATTGTCGAAAACTACCTGAAGCTCAAGGCGGAACTGGTCGGCAAGGGCCACACCTTCCTGACCGAGACGGACACCGAGGTCATCGCGCACCTGGTGGAAGAGGAGCTTAAAACGACGCCTGAGGCGAAGGGTCCTCAAGCATTGGCCAAGGCTGTGCGCCATGCGGCCAAACGGCTGACCGGTGCCTTCGCCGTCTCTGTCATCTGGGCGGATGCGCCGGACACGATTGTGGTCGCACGTATGGGGCCGCCCGCGGTCATCGGCATCGGCAAGGACGCGGCAGGCAACGGCGAATACTTTGTCGCCTCGGACGTGCCCGGTGTGCTGCATCACACGCGCGAGTTTATTT
>CAXSHS010000159.1:0-4430 GCA_964237325.1 uncultured Acidobacteriaceae bacterium
CGGGCGCGAAAAATGCCTTGAGCGTCGGCAGCTTTCTTGTGGCAGTTTGGGGCACAGGGAGGTGTCTTACGCAGACTCTTCCTATAATAGAGCTTTGCCCGTTCTTCGCCCTCCTTTGTGCACCGGGCGCACCGGGTTAGGAGGCACTGCACCATGCCGAAAAAACAGATTCGACGTCCCAACCCGCTGCCCCATACCGATGAGTCGCTCGGCATGCCGCTGATCGTGGTTTGCGGGCGGCCCAATGTCGGGAAATCAACGCTGTTCAATCGCCTTACCGGTACGCGCCGCTCCATCGTGGGCGATGAGCCCGGCATCACGCGCGACCGCATCTACGGCGAGGTGCACTGGGGCGGGCGCGTGGCGCGGGTGGTCGATACGGGTGGCATCGTGCCCGACGACGACGCGCTGATCCCGAGTGAAATCTTCACGCAGGCGCGGTTTGCGTTTGACGAGGCCTCGGCGATCATTCTGGTGGTGGACGGGCGCACGGAGCTGGCCTCGCCCGACATGGACCTGGCACAGCTGCTTCGCCGTTTGAACAAGCCGCTGTTCCTCGCAGTGAACAAGATTGACACCCAGCAGCAGGATGCGGCGGCGGAGAATTTCAGGCGCCTGGGTGTGCCGAACCTGTTCGGCATCTCCGCCGAGCATGGCCACGAGATCGGCGACCTGCTCGACGGGGTATTTGAAGCCCTGCCGTTTGCGCCGCGCGAAGAAGACTTGCCGGTCAAGCCCTGGGGACCGGAGGACGAAGCGCCCGACCCGGATGCCGAGGAGGACGCCCCGGCCCCGCACCGCACGCACGGCGACTATGAGCAGCGCGAGACGCGCGTAGCTATTATCGGGCGGCCGAATGTGGGCAAGTCCACGCTGCTCAACGCGCTTACAGGTACCGCGCGGGCGATCGTTTCGCCCATTGCAGGCACCACGCGCGATGCGGTCGATGAAGTGCTGGAGTACAACGGCAAGCAGTTGCGCATCATTGATACCGCCGGGATTCGGCGCAAGGGCAAGACGCACCTGATGGCTGAGAAGCTGTCGGTCATCATGGCGCGGCGGCACCTGGAGGCGGCCGATGTTTCACTGTTGATGATCGATGCGGTCGAGGGCATTACCGCGTCGGACGCGACCATCGGAGGCTACGCGCATGAGAGCGGGCGGTCGGTGATCATCATCGTGAATAAGTGGGACGCCGTGACTACGGGGCGCACCGACGGCAAGCCGCATGCCGACCGCAAGGTGTATGAAGAACAGGTGCGCGACACTCTCAAATACCTCGATTACGCGCCGCTGGTCTTCATCTCCGCGGCCGAGGGCACGGGCATCCACCGCGTGCTTGAAGCTATTGAGCGGGTAGCGGCGGAGCGTCGCAAGCGCGTGACTACAGGGCAGATGAATCGCTTCCTTGAAAAGGTCGACTTTGAGCGCGCCACGGTGCCGATGAACAAGCGCGTCCGCATCTTTTACATGACGCAGGCGGGCGTGGCGCCGCCGACGTTCATCCTGTTTACCAACCGGGACGTGGGTTTGCACTTCTCGTACCAGCGCTTTTTGACAAACCAGATACGCGAGGCGTTCGGGTTTGAAGGCTCTCCCATATGGTTCAAGGTGCGGGCACGCAATGCGGAAGAAAAGCAATGAGCAAGCGCCCGCTCACCGACACGGAAGCTGCTCAGGCGATTGCACGAGCGTTGGCCGACCCGCAACGCTACGGCATCCTGAAGCTGCTGGCGCAATGCGAGAGCGGCGGCACCCAATGCTCTGTGCTGCGCGACTCGATTGCGCTCGCGCCGCCGACGCTCTCGCACCATATGAGGGAGCTGCGTGATGCGGGGTTGATACGGGAGCACCGCGTAGGGCGTACCGTGCAGTACACACTGCGACGCGACATTATGGCCGCCTTCCTTGAAGGCCTTGAGCGCGACCTGCTTTCCTGACTGACTGACGAGCATTCCAAGCAAATACTGCATCTTTCAGGCACAGGGACCATCCATTCGATGAACGTCGAACTATTCGACGGGTAAGAAATGGAGAGTACAAGATGGCAAAGCTGACAGGGAAAGTCGCGGTAGTCACGGGTGCGTCGAAGGGAATCGGCGCGGGAATTGCAAAGGCGTTGGGAGCTGAAGGTGCTTCCGTTGTGGTGAATTACGCGTCGGACAAAACGGGCGCGGAAAAGACTGTCGAGGCGATTACAAGCGCGGGCGGCAAGGCGGTAGCCGTCCAGGGCAGCGTCGATAAGAGCGCCGACGTGGAAAAGCTGTTTGCAGAGACGGAAAAAGCGTTTGGGCCGACGGATGTGCTCGTCAACAACGCCGGGGTATACGCATTTTCGCCGCTCGATGAGATCACGGAAGAACACTTCCATAAACATTTCAACGTCAACGTGCTTGGGGTACTGCTTGCCTCACAGGCGGCGGCCCGGCACTTCGGTGAGCGCGGCGGCAGCATCATCAACATCGGTTCGGTCGTTTCCGATGGTCAATATCCAGGGGGAACCGTCTACTCGGCAACCAAGGGTGCACTGGATACAATTACGGGCGTGCTCGCGAAAGAGTTGGGACCTAAGAGAATCCGGGTCAATAGTGTAAACCCCGGCATGACCTCGACGGAGGGCAATGCATCGATGCGCGGAGGAGAGATGGAGGCGGCCATGGTCCAGCAGACACCGCTTGGGCGCTTGGGTGAGCCGGACGACATCGCGGATGCAGTTACGTTCTTCGCTTCAGACGAAGCGCGCTGGATCACCGGTGAGAAGATTCGCGTTTCAGGCGGCCAGCGCTAAAACCTTTGAAAGGCAATGTAAAAGAAGGAGAGGGATGGCAAAGCTGACAGGGAAGGTTGCAGTAGTAACAGGAGCGTCAAAAGGCATAGGCGCGGGAATTGCGAAGGCGCTTGGGGCAGAGGGCGCGTCCGTGGTGGTGAACTATGCCTCAGACAAGGCCGGCGCGGAAAAGACTGTGCAGGCGATTGCAAGCACGGGCGGCAAGGCTATTGCCGTGCAGGGCAGTGTAGATAAGAGCGCGGATGTGGAGCGGTTGTTCGCGGAGACGGAGAAGGCATTTGGACCGGCCAACGTGCTGGTCAACAATGCGGGCGTGTTCAACTTTATGCCGCTGGAGGCGATCACAGAAGAGGAGTTTCACAGGCAATTCAACATCAACGTGCTTGGGACTCTGCTGACCTCACAAGCGGCAGCGCGGCACTTCGGCAGCAACGGCGGTTCGATCATCAATGTCGGTTCGGTAATCACGACTATGCAGTCTCCGACTTCGACGGTGTATGCGGCGACTAAGGGCGCGTTAGACCAGATTACCGGCGTGCTTGCAAACGAGCTGGGCCCGAAAGGAATCCGCGTCAATTCCATCAATCCAGGTCAAACCTTGACCGAGGGTACGGAAGCTTTCGGCGCTACAGAAGACTCCGAAATGGTAAAAGGCATGGTAAGTCAGACTCCGCTCGGCCGACCTGGTAAGCCGGAAGATATCGGCAAGCTGGCAGTGTTTCTCGCATCCGATGACAGCAGCTGGATCACGGGTGAGCTAATCCGGTCTTCGGGTGGTCTTCGCTAACTGTCTTTATACTGGGAGGGTGCCTGCCCTCCCACAAACTCGTTTTTCCATTCGTTTTGCTACGGAAGCCGATGTGCCCGCGATTCATGGCCTGATCATCGAGCTTGCTGTATACGAGCGTGAGCCGGATGCGGTCGCCATTACAGAAGCGGACCTGTTGCGCGACGGCTGGGGCGAGCGGTCACACTTTACCTGCCTTGTGGCTGAAGTTGCGGGGCAGGTAGGCGGGTTTGCCCTGTATCACCCTATCTACAGCACATGGCAAGGCCGGTCGATGTACCTGGAAGATTTGTATGTGCAGCCTGAGCACCGGGGGCAGGGCCTCGGTACGGCCCTGCTGGCCCGTGTTGCCGCTGAGGCCGTCAATGCAGGCTGCGCTCGGTTGGACTGGAGTGTGCTGACCTGGAACGAGCCTGCCATCCGGGTTTACGAGCGGATCGGCGCGTTCCGCATGGAGGAGTGGCGACGTATGCGGCTTTCAGAAGATGGACTGGCCGTGCTGGCTGCCCAGGCAGAGGTGGAGCTATGAGCGCGCGCGTTGGGTCGAAAATACGGGTCATCGGCGGCGGACTGGCCGGACCGGAAGCGGCGCTGGTGGCCGCGCGCATGGGTGTGGCCGTGGATCTATATGAAATGCGGCCTGTGCGGCAGACGCCCGCGCACCAGACTGCTGACTTCGGTGAGCTGGTGTGCTCAAACTCGCTGAAGAGCGAAAGCGAGGGCACAGCACCCTGGCTGCTGAAGCAGGAGATGCGCCGAGCCGGGTCGCCGCTGCTGTGCTGCGCGGATGCAACCGCCGTACCTGCGGGACACGCGCTGGCGGTGGACCGCGTGAAGTTTTCGCGGCACATCGCT
>CAXSHS010000160.1:0-4428 GCA_964237325.1 uncultured Acidobacteriaceae bacterium
TACTTTGTCGCCTCGGACGTGCCCGGTGTGCTGCATCACACGCGCGAGTTTATTTTTCTGGCGGATGGTGACCTGGCTATGCTGACTCGTGCGGGCGTCACGCTTACCGACTTCGACGGCAGCCCGGTAAAGCGGCCTGTGACCCGCATTGTGTGGGACCCGATTCAGGCGGAAAAAGGCGGTTACAAGCACTTCATGCTCAAGGAGATTTTCGAGCAGCCGCGAGCCGTGCGTGACACCACGCTGGGCCGCATTTCGCTTGAAACAGGCCGCGTGTTTCTAGACCAGATGGGGATTACCGCCGAGGAATTTCGCACGGCCACGCAGCTGCACATTGCCGCCTGCGGCACCAGCTGGCACGCGGCTACTGTGGGCAAGTTCATGATCGAGCGGCTGGCGCGGCTGCCTGTCGAGGTGGATTATGCCAGCGAATACCGCTACCGGGACCCCATTGCCAACCCGACCGCACTGGGCCTGCTGATTACGCAATCGGGCGAGACGGCTGACACGCTTGCGGCGCAGCGCGAGATGATCGCCAAGGGGTCCAAGACGATTGCCATCTGCAACGTGGTGGGGGCGGCGGTGGCGCGTGAAGCGCAGGGAGTGATTTACACCCATGCCGGGCCGGAGATCGGCGTCGCCTCCACCAAGGCGTTTACCGCGCAGCTGACCGCGCTGTTTGTGCTGGCGCTGCACCTGGCCCAGGTGCGCGGGACGATAGCGGACGAAGAAAGCAAAAGGCTTGTGAGCGAGCTTGCCTTGCTGCCGGGCAAGATCGAGGCTATTTTGCGTACGGTGGACAGCGAGTGCGAGCAGCTGGCGAAGTTATATGCGAGCGCGACGGACTTCCTGTTTCTAGGCCGGGGGGTGCACTACCCTATCGCGCTTGAAGGCGCGCTCAAGCTTAAAGAAATCTCCTATATCCACGCCGAAGGTTACCCCGCAGGCGAGATGAAGCACGGGCCGAATGCGCTGATCGATGAGCGGCTGCCGGTGGTGGCGCTTGCTACACGCGACACTAATGACGCTGGCTCCATGGTGCGCTATGAGAAGTCTCTGTCGAATATCCAGGAGGTTACCGCGCGTTCCGGTAAGGTCATCGCCATTACCACGCAGGCCGATGACCGGGAGATGGACGAAGCGGTGAAGGAGTTGCGGCAGCTGGTGGATCATGTCATTACGATTCCGCCCGCGCCGGAGCTGCTGCTGCCGATACTTGAAGTGGTACCGCTGCAACTGCTGGCGTACCACATTGCTGTACGCCGAGGCTGCGATGTGGACCAGCCGCGAAATTTGGCGAAATCAGTAACTGTGGAGTAGCCAAATCCCTAAATAAAGTCCTAAAGTAATCTCGCCGCATCGAATTGAGATGCAGTCGCCGAAGCCTGTTCGGCGCGACTTCAGCCGGCTTTGTTTCTATTCCGTCTTGTTCACAAGTTTTCACAAGGAGACCTTAATGCGCAACACTCTTGCACTCGCCGGCCTGTTTGCAGCCGCGCTTGCCGCGCAGGGACAGTCCACGCAGCCGGTGCTTACCGGTCAGGATGCTTTTACCGATTACAACAAGTCGCAGCCCGGTGTGCGGCACCACATCACTGTGGCCGATCTGCCTACCCCTTACGCTACGCCCGGCGTCGATGCCGGCTCGAAGATTGTGCCTCGCCCCCAGGACGCATGGCCGAAGGCACCTGCGGGCTTCACGGTAACCCAGTACACCACGGGCCTGGACCAGCCGCGTCTGATTCGTACCGCGCCGAACGGCGATATGTTTGTGGCGCTCTCGTACAGCAATAAGATTATGGTGTTTCGCGGAGTGGGTGCGGACGGCAAGCCGAAGCAGACGGCGACCTTTGCAGAGAACCTGAGCCAGCCCTTCGGCATTGCTTTTTACCCGGCTAAAAAGCCCAAGTACGTCTACATCGGCAACACAGATTCGGTTGTACGCTTCCCGTACAAAGACGGCGACATGGTGGCTAGCGGCCCGGCAGAGCACCTGGCCGATCTGCCCGGCGGCGGCAAGCTGCGCGGCGGCGGCCACTGGACGCGCGACATTGTATTCACTCCGGACGGCAAGCACATGCTGGTCTCTGTCGGCTCGCACTCGAATATTGACGACCCGGACACCCACCCTGCTGAAGAGCACCGCGCCGACGTGCTGGAGTTTACCCCGGACGGCAAGTTTGTAAAGGTGTATGCCTCGGGCATCCGTAACTGTGTAGGCGAGGCGATTCAGCCGGGTACGGGCGATCTGTGGTGCTCGACCAACGAGCGCGACATGCTGGGCGACAACCTGGTACCCGACTATATTTCGCATATTCAGGAAAACGGCTTTTACGGGTGGCCGTACTTCTACATGGGCGGCCCCACAGGCGGACGGCAAGACCCGCGCCTGGAAGGCAAGCACCCCGAGTTACAGGCCAAGACTCTGACGCCGGATGTGCTGCTGCAGCCGCACTTTGCTTCGCTTGAAATGACCTTTTACCAGGGCAGCCAGTTCCCTGCCGGCTACCAGGGCAACATCTTTGCCGCTGAGCATGGGTCATGGAACAAGTCGCACCGTGCCGGGTATGAGGTAGTAATGGCACCCATTGAGAACGGCAAAGCTACCGGCGAGTTTCAGGACTTCCTGACCGGGTTTGTGACGGCGGATGGGCAGGTTTGGGGTCGGCCCGTGGGCGTGACAACCGCCCAGGACGGCTCGCTGTTTGTTACGGATGACGGTTCAGGGTCCATCTGGCAGGTGAAGTACACCGGTGCCGCTACGACCGCTGCAAGCGGTAATTAGCAAACTCGCTACCGGCTATTTATAGCTACATATAATCCGGCAGGGCTAAGTTTATAGCCCTGCCGGATTTCTTTTTGAGTAATGCAATTGCGGCTGTTTTGAATTACTAAATAGAGCACCTTACAATACAGGTTTGAGGTGCACCAGCCGGCTAGAAAGCGCCGCTTATTCCTCACGGTCGGGATCTATCGGCTGGAAAGCATGGCTCCAGACCCAGTCGGCAACGTGGCGGCCTTCTATCACTCCCTGATCCGCGTCAAACTGCCAATGCACACCTAAGTAAACGCGGCTTTCGGCATTCTGGTATTCCGCGTCGCTGAAACTGGAAAAATAGAGCGGGCGCACCGGGCGGGGTTGGCCGGTTATAGCATCCTTATTCAGGCCGTTCCACTCATCCGATACAAAGGTAAATGGGGTCGCGTCAGGATAGTAGTGGCGCATGGTTTGGAAAAGTGCGCCTCCGATCGTCGCATGGCCTGAAACATACGCCGGGAACGGGGGCGTAAAGTTTGGACCGCGCGTGTTGGTTGCCTGGCCGCCGAGCGGGTACCAGCTCGGGTCCGGTGTAACCTCACCGTTGCCGCCCTGCTGAAGAGAACGGATGGCTGTCACCGGTCGCCAGTACTGATAGAACCACTTGGAATCCCATGCGGAAAGGGCGGCATCGGCCATGGAAGTATTGATAAGAGCCAGCATACGCGCTGCCCCGGATACCCCGTTTAACCCGTGCTGCAATACGATGGCGCGTGCCACCTGGTTGTAGAGCCGCGGCGGGGCGCATAGCGCCGGAGTACCGTCATAGGACCAGTAAATGGCGTTGGTGGTTTCCGCCTTGGTACGAGTTGTGGCCGTACCGAAACGCGGATCGCCCCCAATACTCTTTGCCTGCTTGAAGCCTTCTGTGTACACGGAGTCTGTCAAAGCCGGCGGCGGCGGGGCACGAAACTGGTCGGCTGAGTTGAGGGTGAACGGCTTTACTTTGCTCCAGTAGGCGCCAAGATACAGGGTAAGCCCGCTGACAGGGTCCGGCGTCCAATGGCCGATACCGCCCATGGGGGTAAACGGGCCGCCGATACTCGGGTCCGGAATTTGCGATCCATCATTTGTGCGCAGAGCGAGTATTGATTTTGCTGCCGCTGCGCCAAGTGCCTGGCCTGCTGCAAGCCTGGCACTGCCGCCCGGGATACGCGATATATCCACGTCAAAAATCGCGTCGAGCCTTGCCTTTTGCGAAGGGTAGAGATTCACCAATGTATCGTGAGCTGCTTCCGCGATTGCATAATCGACGGAGATATTTTCACCCTGGACCTGGGGTAAATGTGTGTAGCTTTGATAATCGTGGGTGACCGCATCGACTGCCTCAAACATGGCAATGTGGATGATAGCCATGGCACGGCTTGCGCGCGGCGGTCCGTATTGCTCCCCGAATACACGCGATTCTCCCGGCTGCACAGGGGTGTGATCGATAGCGGTTGTATCGAGCGCAATTTCATTCCACATAAAAAGTCGGTCGAAAGTGTCAGACGGGGTGCGCGGCGGGGTGTGTTTGTTGAACAGCACGGCGATCTGCTGTTCCTGCACCTGAAGAAGTTTTTGCAGTTCAGCGGAACTGGCGGGCTGGAGAGTGGACGAGTCGGGACCAA
>CAXSHS010000161.1:0-4205 GCA_964237325.1 uncultured Acidobacteriaceae bacterium
GAAGGCCTTCCACAGCGCGCGCCGAAGATGCTCAAAACCTGCGCCCAGCATATGCTTTTGAGCTTAAAGCATTTCATACTGAAAACATTGCAATGTAAAGCATTCACCCGCTACCGGGAACCGCAAGAGGAGAGCTGAAAACGGTTTCCTGATCAAGTAATGAACTGCCATGCTTGTGAACGGGCGCAGTCAGTCTCAGGAACAATCGTTTTGTTTCTTGCAATACATAAGGCGTATACCATGGCTAGATGAGCTACATGGGTAAGCAGGAAAATGCAGGGCAGGGACCAAGTAACCGGCTGCTGGCGTGCCTGGATGAAGGCACCAAGCGACGTTGGGAGCCTTTACTGAAGCTGACACAGCTGGACCCTCAGCAGGTGCTCTACCGGCCCGATCAGCGAATCTCGCATATCTACTTCCCCGCAACCGCTGTGCTGTGCATGCTCACCGTCATGGAAGATGGACATACCATTGAGTCGGCGACAGTGGGCAACGAAGGTGCGTCCTGGATTTCGGCGAGCTTCGGCTCGCCTTCCATGCCTTGCCAGACCATGGTCGCCGTGGGGGGCACCGCGTACGCAATCCATGCCAAGCATGTGGAGCAGGAGACCCAGCGCAACGGCATCTTCCACAATGCGCTCTCGGAGTACTCGCACACACTGCTTATCAGCAGCCTGCGCACCGGTGCCTGCAACGCGCTGCACACGGTAACACAACGTTGCGCGCGCTGGATGCTAATCACGCTCGACCGCACGGTGAAGGAGCGCTTCGCCATTACGCAGGAGTACCTGGCAAGCCTGCTCGGCTGCAACCGACCCGCATTGACCCAGATTCTGGGTGAGCTCGAACGCGCGGGCGGCATCCACAATGCTCGGGGCGTGATCGAAATTATAGACCGGGCCAAGCTCGAGAAATCCACTTGTGAGTGCTACCGGCTCATTCGCGGCCAGTTTGAAAACCTGCGCGCCCGCGAGGGCAGGCTGGGGAATGGATCCGCGTTTCCCACGCGCCCTAGCTGAACCTTGAGCGGTGCTGCCGTTGCCGGCGGCGGCTACTGGTATCTTGGAAGACATGATCAAGGGGTTTACTTTGCTGCGCACGGCGGAGACGCCCGCGGCCTTTGCGCGCCTCGAAAGCTTCTTTCGCGCAATTGGCTTTGAGCCCGGTCCGCACTGGGAGAGGGGCGGGAGCCGGGGCAGCAGCTTCAGGTCTCCAATGGCGGCGGTGGAGTGGATTTCCGTCGGCGAGGGCCTTGGCGCAGAGATACCGACTGATTTTCTAGTCGAGGTCACCGCGCTGGGTGCGGTACGCGACGCGGCGGAAGCCTGGCTGCGCGCACAAGGTACGAATGAGTCTGAGCCGGCAAGCAACCTGAGCTCGATCCGGCTGACTGACTGGAAGACCGAGTTATTTACCGTGGAGCCTGCGCCCGGTGTGCGCATTGCCTTTTGGGAATGGGCCGAACCGCTGAAAGGTAAGCCCGCCGCCATGGAAGGCGACCTCATTGCCACCGGCATGAGGTTTGCCGTTGTGGTGGCCCGCTGGAACGCCGTCATCACGGACCGACTGTTGCAGGGAGCCATGGACGCGCTGCTGCGCTCCGGTGCCGCGCACGCCGATATCGAGATTGTGCGCGTACCCGGCGCATGGGAAATTCCAGATGCGGCGCGTGCGCTGGCGGTGACAGGTCGTGTGGACGGCATCATTACGCTGGGTGTGTTGCTGCGGGGCGAGACAGCGCATTACGAGGCCATCTACAACGAGGTATCGCGGGGCATCGGTCAGTCGCAGCAGGATACTGGTGTGCCGCATGCATTCGGCGTGCTGACCTGTGAAACGCTGGAGCAGGCGCTGGACCGCGCCGGGCTGAAGGCCGGCAACAAGGGGTTTGAAGCAGCTTCAGCGGCCATCGAGATGGTCTCATTGCACCGCAAAATCACAGCCGGCGGTGCCCGGTGAGCGCACCCGCGGGAAAGCGCCGCAAGAGCCGCGAGCTGGCCATGCAAATGCTTTTCCAGGCAGACATTGGCAAGCAGACCCCGGACCAGGTGCGGAAAAGTTTCTGGGAGGCCCGCGACGACGCTGAGGGTGATGCCGATGTACGCGGCTTTGCCGAAGATCTGTATCGGGTCGCAAACGTGCGTGAAGACGAGATTTCAGACCTGATCACGAAGCACTCGCAAAACTGGCGGCTGGAGCGCATGCCGGCCGTGGACCGCAGCGTGCTGCGCATGGCCATCGCGGAGCTGCTGGGTACCGCCACCCCCGCGCCCATTGTCATCAATGAAGCTCTGGAGATTGCGAAGCGTTTCTCCGCGCCGGAGTCGATCAATTTTCTAAATGGGGTGCTCGATGCCGTGGCCCGGTCGCGGCGCGAGCCCTGGACGCCCGCGGAGCAGCGACGCGGATGAGCCTGGGGGAGAGTCCGGCGTGAAGAGAATCCTGGTGACCGGAGCCACCGGCCAAGTCGGCGGCAAGACAATTGACCGACTGTCGAATGAAGCGGATATCGAGATTGTCGCCGCGGTTCGTTCCCCGCAGAAAGCAGTTCTCTTCGCAGACAAAGGCATCGCTACGGTCGTTCTGGACCTAGACGATGAAAGTACGCACATGCCCGCGCTCCAGGGCATCTCCGGGTTGTTCGTACTGACGGGGTACACCGTCGATATGCTGAGGCAGAGCAAGGCTTTACTAGACAATGCGAAAAAGGCAGGGGTGCAGCATGTTGTGCACCTGGGCGCTTGCGGACGAGACGATACAACGGTCGCCCATTGGGCCTGGCACCAGTTTGTCGAGCGTTACATTGAGTGGTCCGGCTTTTCTTTCACCCATCTGCGCCCTGAAACCTTCATGCAGAACCTGCTGAGTTACGGGGGTGAGAAGACGATCAGGAACGGCGTCGTCCATGCGTTTGTGGCCGGTGCCCGCCTGAGCTGGGTGGATGTCGACGATGTGGCGCGGGTGGCGGCTCTTGCCCTGACTCAGCCGGAACTGCATCATGGCCGGACGTACAGAATGGGGTATGACGCCTCATCGTTCGCGGAGTTGGCGGAGTTGATGACGGCGATCGTAGGGCAGCCTTTCCGGTATGAGCCTCTTTCCCCGGAGGTGTTTCTGGAATCGATGCGAAGCGCGGGCGCTGAAATGGCCTACATGCACTGCGTTTACGAGCATTGGAAGCGGTATGCGGCAGGGACGATCCCAGGCGCTGACGATACTTTTGACAATTTCCCGGCAATCACGGGGAGGCAGCCGGCAAAGCTGGCCGACTTTATCGGGCGACACAAGGCTGAATTTATCTATTGAATGTGTGAGTCGTGCCAGGATTGTTTTGAGGGTGATTCGGGTCAGGTCATGAGGATTCGGCTGAGATGAGACACAGGTTTGCGGCAGTGGGTCTGGCGGCAACGCTTATGTTCGCGGGCTGCACCGAGCACGCATCGGAAGCGGACAAGGTGGAAGCGGCGCAACGTGCCGCTGCCAGGCAGCAGCAGGCCGACGAGCAGATTGCCGCGCGCAAGGGCATCCAGGCCGCGGAAGGGCAGCTGGCGCAGCTGCCGCCGCCTGCCAAGGGGCGCTACCTGCAGGTGCGTTCCGCAGACTTGTGGGGCAATCCGTTTCTGATTGTGGGCCGCAAGACGATCACGCTGCGTGCGTTGCAGCCCGCCGGAGCGGGCAGACAGGAGCTGACCCTGCGCATCACCGACTTGCCGGAGGCGCTTGCCGCACTGCCGGGGCAATGCTGGGAGTACGGGAGGGTAGTGGCTGTTGAAGAAGACCCGGCGACGCCCCGGCGTGAGCGCCCGCAGATGCGGCGCAATGTGGAAGCCGTAATGGGCATGCTGAACGATCTTGACGTGGTGGCCGATGAATGGCCGTACGGGCAGCGATAGTTGTAGGGTGTCATCCCGAGAGGGTGTATGAGGAGTTCAGAGCAGCGCAAAAAGGGTCATCCTGAGCGCAGCGAAGGATCTGCTCTCGCCTCTGTCTACAGCCGCCTACAAGTCTTGCTTCAGGACGCATGCCCATGCACTGACCCATGCATTGACCCATGCACTGATACGATGAGCGCGTGGCAGCCCCCGCTTTTCCTATCCTGCAATCCCGCCGCTCGGAGCCCGGGCCGGCCAGCAGTGACCTTTCCGCCGCTTTAGCGCGCGCCGTGCGCGGCGAGGTGCGCTTCGACGCAGGCTCCCGCGCGTTGT
>CAXSHS010000162.1:0-4163 GCA_964237325.1 uncultured Acidobacteriaceae bacterium
ATTGTGATCGATGACGGGTCGACCGATACTACGTACAACGTGGTTCGCGAGGCATACGCAGATGAAATCGCAAGCGGGCGCGTAACAGTGTTGACCAAGGGAAATGCAGGCAAGGCTGAGGCGCTGAACTACGCCATCGAGCGGCTACATGAAGAGGTTTACGTCGGCATCGACGCCGATACGGTGATTGCTCAGGATGCGGTCTCAAAGCTGGTGTGCCACTTTGCCGACGAGCGGGTGGGTGCTGTGGCGGGAAATGCGAAGGTCGGCAATCGCGTGAACCTGTGGACCCGCTGGCAGGCGCTCGAATACATCACCAGCCAGAACTTTGAGCGGCGAGCGCTCGACCTGTTCGACGTGGTTGTCGTGGTTCCGGGTGCCATCGGGGCGTGGCGTACCGCAGCGGTTCGCAAGGGCGGCTACTACCCATTGAACACGGTAGCCGAGGATGCCGACCTTACCATGAACCTGCTCGAGCAGAATTACAAGGTCATCTACGAGGACAGGGCGCTCGCATTTACCGAAGCGCCGGTCACGGCGAGCGGCTTGATGCGGCAGCGGTTCCGCTGGTCGTTCGGCATTCTGCAAGCAGTGTTCAAGCATTGGCGTGCAGCGCGCACCAACCGTGCTATGGGCCTGTTCGCGCTGCCCAATATCTTTATCTTCCAGATTTTGCTGCCGCTGGTTTCGCCCTTCATCGACCTGATGTTTGTGGCCGGGCTGGTGAGCTACCTGTGGCAACGCTACTTCCATCCGGAGGCGGCTAGCGCGGCTAATTTCGAGAAGCTGCTGGTATATTTCGTCAGCTTCCTGTTGATTGACTTTGTCACTTCCGCGCTCGCGTTTTCACTTGAGCGCAAGCACCCCAGCAGCAAGGGCGACGGGCTGCTGCTATTCCACATCTGGCTACAACGGTTTTCATACCGGCAGCTGTTTTCGATTGTGCTGTTTAAGACGCTGAAGCGCGCGATCGACGGACGGCCTTTCAACTGGGACAAGCTGGAGCGCACCGCTAAAATGTCAAAGCAAACGGAAAGCATCACGGCGGGGGATTGAGCGTGAAGCCTTGGTGGTTTGCCCTATGCGTCACCATGCTGGGTGCAGCGGCGCACGCGCAAATGCTGTCACCTTCAGCTGGAGCAATCGCCAGGGCCATCGGGATTGAGGACGACCTTGTACAGCTTTCAGCACTGCAGCAGACCGACCGAAACGATACATCGGCGGCAGTCGCTCTGCGGCAAAATGTTACCGAGCAGGTGCTGCTCGCCTCCCTTGACGTGGATGAGATGTTGGGCCGCGTGGACGCTGAAGAGGCGCACGCTGAGGACAGCCGGTATGTGCAGGTGCAGCAGCAGGAGCATCGCAGCGCGGTGCTCAACATCGCGACTTTTGCCGTCAGCGGCGCGCTTGGCACAGTCGGCTCGGCGCTGCAGCTCTCCACCAGCCTGAACCGCGCCGGTAACGCTCTCAACGTGGCCGCGGGAGCTTCGGCCATCACACTGTCCGTAGCGCAGCTTAAAGTTGCACATGGCGACAAGCGCAGCTTCCGCTCGCCGTACAACATGCTGGCGCAGATTCTCGACACTACGCCGAACGATGCCAGCAAGTATCCCCCGGTGGTGACTGCCTACCTGCATGCACCGACAGCAGGCGACGGACAGCTGCCTGACAATGTCGCACCCGACCAGTCTCTCCCGGTAGTATGGCGCAGACTGCACCGGCTGCAGCAGCCCGGGAGCAAAGACGGTGCAAGTCTCCGCAGCGTCACCAGCGATTTTTCACAAGGTGAGAAGTTGAGTGCCGATGAGCTTGCAAACCGCGAGGCGATGCTGCGCGACCTACACGGAGCGGTAGCCCTGCTTAAAACAGAGCTGCGCACGATTCTGCTCTCCATCAGCAAGTCTCAGGGGGGGCCTGCGCACTCGGGAGCCATGCGATAGGCTTGCGCCATGGCTGTTCGTTATCTTCTCCTCGCTTGTTTTTTCCTGATCGTAAACAGCGCACCTGCGCAAACAGCCGCTAAGCGTCAGGCGCAACGCGCTGCAGCAGTCGTTGCCGAGGCAAATCGTTTTCGCGGCACCTACGGTCCGTACCGCGCCAACAATGACCTGCTCTCGTACAAGCTGCATGTGCGCGTTGACCCGGTGGCAAAATCCATCCGCGGCGACAACCGGATTCGCTTTCGCATGCTGGTGCCGGGGCAGCGCATCCAGATCGACCTGTACCCGGACCTCGCGGTCGACAAAATTATCATGGACGGCAAGCCGCTTCAATACAAGCGCACGCTGGGCGCGGTCTACATTGACTTCCCCCAGCAGTTGCAGACCGGCAGTGAGTACACAATCGACTTTTTCTACTCCGGCCATCCAAAGCCGGTGGGTCGTTTCGGCGGCATCACCTTTGGGCAGGACCCTGCCGGCAACCCGTGGATTGTGACCTCGTGCGAGGACGACGGGTCGAGCATCTGGTGGCCCAGCAAGGACCAGTGGCGCGATGAAGCACAGGAGGGAACCGACATCTCGGTCGAAGTACCGACCGGGCTCACCGATGCGTCCAACGGCAAGTTTGTCGCAAGCACAGACTTAGGTGACGGCTACACGCGCTGGGACTGGCACGTGAGCTACCCGATCAACAGCTATGACGTGTCGCTCAACATCGGCAAGTACGCGCACTGGAATGACACTTACAGCGGCGTCCCGGTGGACTTCTTCGCGCTGCCTGCCGACCTCGGAAAAGCCAAAACGCAGTTCGCCCAGTCCAAGGGCATGCTCGATGCGTTTCAGCACTACTTCGGTGAGTACCCTTTCATCCGTGACGGTTACAAGCTGATTGAGGTGCCCTACACAGGCATGGAGCACCAAAGCGCCGTGACGTACGGCAACCACTTCACCAACGGCTACTACGGGCGCGACTGGACCGGCGTGGGCATCAGCATGAAGTTCGACTTCATCATCATCCACGAGAGCGGCCATGAGTGGTTCGGCAACGCGATTACAGCGCGCGATACTTCCGATATGTGGATACATGAAGGCTGGGACACGTATGCCGAGACCTTATATGTGGAGCACTTCTACGGCAAGGACGACGCGATTCGGTATGTGAACGGGCTCAAGCCGAAGGTAAAAAATCAGGCACCGATCATCACGGAGCATGACGCGAACCTGCAGCCCGATCAGGACCAGTATTTCAAAGGTGCGCTGTTCCTGAACACGCTGCGCAGTGTCATCAATGATGACCCAAAGTGGTTTACGCTGATCCACGACTATTATCAGCAGTTCAAATACAAAACCATTCTCACCGAAGACGTTGTCGCATTTTTCAACGAGCGCACAGGCATGGACCTGACGCCCGAGTTCAACCAGTATCTGCGGCATGCGGCGTTGCCGGTGCTGGAACTGCGCCATGACCCGGCGAGCAGTCGCGTGTCGTACCGTTGGCAGGTGGATGAAGCCGAATTTCATATGCCGGTGCGGGTAGGCTCGCCCGGGCACTGGCAGGTGATTACGCCGACGGTGGACTGGCAGGTGATGCCGGACACCATGACCCAGGATGAATACGTACAGTTCGGGGCTGCAACGGATTCGTACTACATTGGCGTAAGTAAGAGATAGCTATGACTTTCAAGCCAAATACCATCGGTTGGATCGGAGTTGTAATCCTTGTTGTGTGGTGTTTTACAACGTCAATTCCTCTTCTACCGCGAGGAATGTATAGTCATGAGCTTATCTGGTTCGCATTACTCGTGATTGGTGCAGCTTTATGTTGCATCGAAGGATTTCGAGGAAGTAAGTGGTTTTTTATTCCAGGAGGAGTAGCGTTCACTATCACTGTGCTGGACTTTCTCATCAGAGGATAATAAAGCACAATTTAAGTCAAGCTGAGGCCTTACTCCAGCACCAGCTCCGCATCGGCATGACCTGTGCCGGTCAGCACAATCGCTGCCACCAGGATCAACCCGCCGCCGATCCACGCCAGCGGCCCAAGTGTGTCCCCCAGCAGCCACACACCGAGCGCCGAGCCGAGCGCGGGCTCAATATTGAGGAATACCGCAGCTCGTGAGGCCGGTACGTGCCGCATGCCCCAGTTCCACAGCAGACTGGTGGCGGCTGTACACAGCACGCCGCTCGCGGCAAGCGACCACCAGGCGGCTGCGGGCACGCCGC
>CAXSHS010000163.1:0-4117 GCA_964237325.1 uncultured Acidobacteriaceae bacterium
GTTCAAATATGGATTGCACGACCGCGTCTGAGAGCTGGTGCTCCATCTCGCGGCGGCCGCTTTCCGTATCGCGCAGGTCGCGCAGGCGAATGGCTAACCGGTTGAACTCGGTAGCCAGAATGCCGAGTTCGTCGCTGCGCGGCCAATCGATGCGCTGTTGCAGGTCACCCTGACCCATGCGCCGGGCGGCGCGGGCGGCCATCCGCAGGGGCTGCGTAGTAAGCAGCAGCATGGCCACCACGATGGTGATTGCCAACAGAACGCTGACTATGCAGGCTCCAATCAGGCGCGCTCGCAGGTTCTCATTTCGCAGCGTAAGATCGTTCAGTATTACCTGACGTCTGTCCTGCAATCCTTGCAGTTTATGCGACAGGCTTTGATCAATCGGCTCCAGCTCGCGCGCAGAGAGTATCCGCGTTTCAAAGGTCGGCGGGCTACTGTGCAGGCGCGCCAGCACACGGGCGTGCTGCATGCTTTCAGCAGTCAGATTTGGCGCATTGCTGATGTCTGCCAAAGCATGCGTTGCGGTTTCCAGGCGATCTTTTGCCCGCTCGCTTTGCGTCAGGATGTCGAATTCTTTTGGCGCAGGTGTCGACGTGGATGCCATGGCTGCTATCGAAGGTAGTGGGTCGGCTGGATTCGTCATCGGTAGGTGCAGCAGTGAGCGCTCGACAAGAATTTGCTCGCGCGCAAGTGCCGCACGAGCCGCGGCAAGGCTTGTGACAGCATGGTCTATGCGCTTCTGCTCGCCGTCAATAGCGCTAAGCGAAACAAAAGAAGCACGCACAAGAAGGCTGAGCCCTGTAACCAGAGCGAGAAGCAGCAATCCACCTAGAAGCAATCGTTGGAAAATGCTCAGCATCTATCTCGCATTATCCGAGGGTAGCGGCAGGTGCAGCGGAGTGCAAGCTGCTCGATTTAGTACTCAGGCGCAACTCGGCAGACCCACACCGTCACATTGTGATACAGGCAGCGGAGACCGGTAAGGGCTTCCGGGGAAGGCTGCGCCAGCAGAATCCAGTCCACGCCGAACTCGTCGTGGAGCTGCTTGAAATTATGCTGTCTGAGGCGGCTCCAGCCTGCCCTTGCGTCCGTTTCACGAATCCAGCGCTCCCCCAGATGAGGCACGTGCGTGACTACACCGCGATCCTTGACTGCGTCGGCAAGCATGCTGCGCTCGGCCAAGGCGCGAAAGCTATGGGTGTCTTCCTCCGGTGCTTCCGTGTAGTAGGGGTCAAGCGCGAAGTAGGCGTCCATCGGCGTGTTGGAGCGCACCCAGGCAAAGGCTTGTAACCAGGCGTTGTCGGGTCGCGCACCGGGCCACTCAATGTGCGTGCTGCCGGCGAATTCTTGCCGCTGGTCGAGGAGCATAATGGCGCTAAGAGGCAGAAACACGAGCAGCCATCGCCAGGGTGAGTGCCGAAGCCACCGGCGCCCAAAAGCAGCTGCGCCGAGCAAGGCTGTCAATAAGTATGTGAGGTGGAGGAAACGCATAGGCTCCAGCTGCACAAACCAGGCAGGCGCGCCGGGGAGCAACAGGATCATTGCAACCCCGAGCTGCAAGCTGCTGTAGACAGCAATTGTGGAGCAGAGTCGTGCCAGCGTGGTTTCATGGCGCCGCCGAGCCGCCGACATGAGCCACGCAGCCGCTACGATGGGTGCAAAAATCGTGAGCCACCCGTACCAGGGCCATCGGTAAAGATAGAGAAATGCGCGGGGTGCAGTGGCCTGCGCCCAGCTGGCTGTAGGCTGCTCAAAAAGCCATGGGACACCGGCGATGCGAAGCGGTTTCCACGCGACTTGCCACCATTCCGGGCATGTTTGTTCCAGTGCAAGCAGGGAGCAAAAAGAAACTCCGAAAGCCGCCATCAGCGGGTGCAGGACCGCAGCTGCTGCCAGAAGCGGAATGGCGAGAAGCGGCCGCTGTCGAAGCAAGGCTGCAACGGCAAGGACGATGCAGTCTGTTGCCAGGAGCCGGGGATGCAGGTGCTGGTCGGCCAGAAACAGGTATGTGTGGGCTACAGGCATAGCCAGCATGACCGCGACAAAACTGACTCCAGCCCAGCGGGCGCTCGTCTGCGGGAAGCACGCCGCTACGATGAGTCGGCAACCGCCTAGCAGCGCCAATAAGCCCGCGAACTGCCAGAGGAGGATCGCCGTAGCCGGCGGCAGGTGCATCAATCGGATGGAGCCTGCGATGAGCGTGTCATACACGCTGAGCTGTAGCTGAGAGGTGACGAATACCAGGTCGTGCGGGTACAGCGCCGGATGGAGGTCATGCTTGACGGCAGCGAGGTAGGTAGTGTCATCCTCAACACCGGGGTGGTAGCCGAGGATCGCAAATGCTGCGCAAGTGAGCAGCAGCAGGAGCGCTACGTTCTTGCATGCGGAGGAAATCCGCCGCCGCATCCCCCTAGCCGCGCTGATAGCGGGCCAGTACATCCTCAAGCGTCACCATTCCCTCAAGCGTACCCTTGCTGGCACGGTTGCTGATGGGCAGCAGCGGCCAGCGCGACAGATGGCGCAGAGCGGTATCAAGCGGCAGGTCAGGGAATAGCAGCGGGGTGCGCTCCACCGATAGTGCACGCTCAAGCGGCGTATCCCCGGGGAGCGACTGCACCAGGATCACCAGCTCATCGGGAACCAGCACGTAGCAGCCGCGATTCGCCATTTGCACGATCATCGCTTTCGTGTGCGGAGCGATAGAGAGCTCCACTGCGGCGGTCCTCAGGGGTTCACTGCCCTCCAGCAACGGCACCCGCAGCGGAACGAGTGCATCTTCCAGGCGCAAGCCGACCTCCTCACGCTGCTCTTCCATGGAAGGCAGGTCCAGGCCGTCTTGGTGCGTAAACAATTCAAAAATAGGAGTCGGCTGCAAGGAACGGGAAAGCAGGTAAGCGATGGTATTGGCCAGGATGACCGGCAGGATGATGGAGTAGTTGCCGCTGGTCTCAAGCACCATGAAGACCGAGGTAAGCGGGGCTCGCAGAAACCCGGCAAACAACACGCCCATGCCTACCAGCGCGTAGGACCCGACCGTGCCTGAGACATGCGGCAGCAAAGTGTGCTCTACCGTGCCGACCACGGCGCCCAGCATGGTGCCGACAAACAGTGTAGGGGCGAACATACCGCCGGGGGTGCCGCTTGAAAAGCACACTGTAGTCGCCAGAATCTTGAGAACTACGAGGGCGGCCAGAAACTCCCAGGTGAACTGCCCGTGCAAAGCCTGATCCATGGCTTCGTAGCCTGGTCCCATGACCTGCGGAAAGCCGAAGTAGCCGATCAAGCCGACCAGTAGCCCGGCAATGGCCGGCTGAAACAGTTGCGCGTCGGCGGACATGGCGCGCAAGCGAGGCCGTAGCGAGCCCAGGGCCTTGGCGAAGACAAAGGCGGAAAGACCCCCGATGACACCCAGCACGGCATAGGCGGTAAGTTCGCGCGGGTCGCGCAGAGTCACCGAAGGAATGCGGAACAGTGGCGCGGAACCCCAGAAAATTCGCGCGACGGATACCGATGAAACTGCTGCCAGTACAACAGAGCCCAGAACGGCGGCGCTCCAGTAGCCGATAACTTCTTCAATCACAAACAGAATGGCTGAAATGGGAGCGTTGAAGGCTGCTGCCAGACCGGCCGCCGCCCCGATGGGCGCAAACAACCGCAGTGACTGGCGCGAAAGCCGCAGCTTGCGCGCAACGATCGAGGCCACACCGGCACCAATTTGCAGCGAGGGGTCCTCCGGACCGAGCGAGTGCCCGCAGCCGATGGCGATAGCTGACCCTAGAAACTTACCGATGACCGTTTTAAACGAAATGAAACCGTTGTAGATGTAAAGCGCGGCTTTGGTCTGATTGACGCCCGAACCGCGGGCCCCCGGAAACACCCATCGCACCAGCGCGGCGACAAACAGCCCCGCGCAAGTAGGCACAATAATGAGCCGCGCCTCGCCTGAGTGCGGTGAAGAGCCGAGCGTTATCGTCTTGATCCACTCAATGGCTACCCGAAAGGAAACCACCAGCAGCCCGGAGATGATGCCGATAAAAATAGAAAGGATAAGGAACAGCCGCTCCTCACGCTTGGGCGAAATGCGTCCCATATCGATGGTGTCAGCGGAAGGTTG
>CAXSHS010000164.1:0-4089 GCA_964237325.1 uncultured Acidobacteriaceae bacterium
GCATCACGCGCCGGATGCCGCGGCCATCCTCGGGCGGGGCGTTGGTGTGGAAGGCATCGGAGTTCGCGGCATAGCCGACCAGTTCAGCCAGGATGGTCGCGCCACGGGCTACGGCATGGTCCAGCTCTTCAAGAATCAGGATGCCCGCGCCTTCGCCCACGACAAAGCCGTCGCGGTTGAGGTCCCAGGGGCGCGAGGCGGTTGCGGGGTCATCAACGCGAGTAGAAAGGGCGCGCATGGCGGCAAAGCCCGAAATCGACAGCGGCGTGACGGCTGCCTCTGCGCCGCCGCAGATCATCACGTCGGCATCGCCGCGCTCGATAATGCGGTAGGACTCGCCGATGCCGTGTGCGCCTGAAGTGCAGGCTGTAGCCACGGTGAGGTTGGGCCCGGAAGCGCCATGCCGGATGGACAGCTGCCCGGCGGCCAGGTTGGCGATGCTAGCGGTGATAAAGAAGGGCGAAACCCGGTCGGTGCCGCTGTCTACCAGCTTGCTATGCTCGCGCTCAATGACCTCAAAGCCGCCGATACCGCTGCCCACGTACACGCCGACGCGCTCGGAGTTTTCTCTTGCCATGTCGAGCCCGCTCTGTGCCATGGCGAACTGAGAAGCCGCAATGGCGAACTGGATGAAGCGCGCCATCTTCTTCACGTCTTTGCGCTCTACAAACTGCTGCGGGTCAAAATCCTTGACTTCGCCGGCGAAGTTGCAGGCAAACCCGGTCGTGTCGAAAAGAGTGATGGGCGCGATGCCCGCGTCGCCGGCAAGCAGCGCGGCCCAGGTTTTTTCCGTTCCCGTACCGACGGGGCTTACCAGCCCGATGCCGGTCACAACGACGCGACGGCGAAGCGCCGTTCTATGGCCACTCATGCTGTTCTCCATCCCTCTGTGCAGTGCTCATTGCCTACGTTGCGGTCTTACAGGTACCCGCTAAGAATACTGCCTGTACGCCGCAGGGTTGCGGCAAGATTCTGTGAAGGGATGTGCCGGTGCTACTGCGGGCCGCTCGAAACTCGCTTCAGCTTTCCTTAAGCTCGTAGCTCTACACTCCTTGCAGTGCGCAAACGAATTTCGATCTGCATAGGCGACGCGTGCCGGGTGCCGGTGCTTCTCGGCTGCCTCGGGCCATACCTCGTGCAGGCGCAGGTTGTGAGCACTACTGCGGTCACCATCACGCTGCCCGATGCGATCCGTCGCGCCGAAGCGAACGAGCCGAACTTTGCTGCGGTGCGTGCGGAGCAGCGAATTACGGCACTGGACCGCGGCATTGCGCGAGGGGCGCTACTGCCCAGTGTGATCTATCACAACCAGGTGCTGTATACCCAGCCCAATGGAGTCGGCAACCAGGCGGGGCCAGGCGGCGGCCAGCCGGCACCTATCTTTATCGCCAACAACGCAGTGCGCGAGTACGCGAGCCTGGCGGCAATTACGGAGACCGTAGGGGTGGCACAAGCGGCTAATGTGCGCGTGGCCGATGCCGCGGCGGCACGTGCCGTTGCAGAGCTTGAGGTAGCCCGGCGCGGCCTGGCTGCTGCCGTGTCCAGCTTGTTTTACGGTACGGTTGCCGGTGAGCGCCGCCTTGCCGTGCTGCAAACCGCCAAAGATGAAGCAGGGAGCTTTGTGGCGCTGACGGAGAAGCGGGAGGCTGCGCGCGAAGTTGCACACGCCGATGTCATCAAAGCGGAGCTTACACTACAGGGGCGCAGCCGCGATCTTGCCGACGCCATGCTGGCGCGCAACCGCACGCGGCTGGAGCTGGCGGTGCTATTGTTTGCCGATCCGCTACAACCGTTTACCGTGGAACTACCCTCTCCCCCTCCAATGCTGCCGGACCTCGCCGACTTTGAGGCGGCTGCGCGGCAGGGCAATCCGGAGCTGGCAAGCGCCCTGGCTGCCTCCCGCCAAAGTGACGCTGAGGTGCTGGCTGCCAAGGCCGCGTACCTGCCCGATCTGAGCTTGAACTTCAACTATGGCATTGATGCTACAAGCATTTCGACAAACGGCAGGTTCGATCCGACCTCGCTGCCGCCCCGCAAACCGAAGCAATTGGGCTACTCCGCCGCAGCGACGTTTGACATCCCGGTGTGGGACTGGTTTGCAACCGGACGCCGCGTAAAGCAGAGCGAGCTGCGCCGTGATGCGGTTCGCACAGCGCTGACCGCCACACAAAAGCGGTTGATTGTGGACCTGCAGGAGAGCTACGCGGAGGCACAGACGTCGCAAAGTGCGCTGGCCTCGCTCGGACTGTCTGTGCAAACGGCGCGGGAAAGCCTGCGGCTGACGCGGCTGCGCTACGAAAGCGGCGAGGCGACGGTGCTTGAAGTAGTAGACGCGCAAACGACACTCTATACAGCGCAGACTACTCAGGAAGATGGCCAAGTGCGCTACCGGCAGGCGCTGAGCAATCTCCAGACACTGACAGGTGCCTTGTGAGGAATGCGTACGCACTCTCCGCGCTTCTTTTTGCCCTGGCCGCTGCCGGTTGCGGCAAGCCTGCTGCGGAGGACACACCGGCGGTACTGGTCAGCGTGCAGGTAGCGCACCCGCAACGTGGGGTGATCTCAGAGCACGTCCTGTCAGACGCGGTGCTGTCTCCGCTGGCGCAGGCTGCGCTATCACCGCGTATCTCCGCGCCGGTGCGACGCTTCTATGTGCAGCGCGGCTCGCGCGTCAAAGCGGGCGAGCTGCTGGCTACCCTTGAAGACCGCGATCTCCGCGCCGTCGCCGTGGACACGCAAGGAACTTACACTGCCGCCGAGGCTGCCTATGACAGCACCAAAGGCGCGCAGGTGCCCGAGGAGACGCAACGCGCCCAGCTTGATGTAGCGCAGGCACGCGCGACGCGGGACTTGGACGCGAGCATTGCGGCTGCGCGGCAGAGACTTTTTGACCAGGGCGCGATCCCGGGCCGGGACCTCGATACCGCGAAAGCGACGCTGATGCAGGCGCAAGCCGCGCTCGACATTGCGACCGCGCATGTAACTGCACTGAACGCGGTGAGTCGTAAAGCGACGCTCCAGCAGTCGGAGGGGTCGCTGCTGAGCGCCAAGGGCAAGTACCTAGGCGCGCAGGCACAGGTGTCATTTGCTGAGATTCGTAGCCCCATCGCAGGTGTGGTGACAGATCGGGCCTTGTTCGCAGGGGAAACCGTGGCGGCAGGTTCCCCGCTGGTAACCGTAATGGATACAACCGCGCTGCTGGCCAAGGTACACCTGGCACAGAGCGCGGCCCAGCAGGTAAAGCCGGGAGATGCGGCCACCGTCGCGGTGCCCGGCATGGAAACACCCGCTCCCGCGCGCGTATCGCTGGTAAGCCCGGCGCTGGACCCGGGCAGCACCACGCTTGAGATATGGGTACGGCTGGAGAACCGTGACGGCAAGTTGAAGGTGGGCACGCCGGTGCATACCAGTGTGACTGGAACGACGGTTGCCGATGCGCTGCTGGTGCCCGCGTCGGCGCTGCTGAGTGCGCTGGAGGGGAGCAAGTACGTGATGCTGCTGGGGCCGGACGGTACCGCGCACAAGCGCACGGTCAAGGTTGGGATTACGGATGGGGCGAACGCACAGATTGTGAGTGGCCTTGTTGCGAGCGACACCGTTATTACAGACGGCGCTTACGGGCTCGACGACGGCACCAAGGTGAAAGTGGGTGCCGCGGACGACGACAAGCCTTCGCCGGCCGGTAAAGACAAGGACGGCCTGTAATGGCGCTTGCGGCTCGGCCTGTGGAAACCGGCCGCTCTCTGCTGCCGCCTCCCAATGAGGACGCAGGCTTCTGGCTACAGCGCTATAGCGGCACCATCTTTTTCTTTCTCGCGGTGCTTACCCTGGCCGGGGTGTACTTCTCCCTGCGGCTGCCTATTTCCGTTTTCCCCGATACGAATTTTCCTCGTGTTGTGATCGGCATCGACAACGGCGTCATGCCTGTCGAGCAGATGGAAGTCACGGTCACGCGCCCGCTTGAAGATGCGATGAACGTCATTCCGGGGCTTACCACTGTGCGCTCCACTACCAGCCGGGGCTCAGCCGAGGTGAGCCTGTTTTTCGGCTGGAACACGAACATGGACCAGACGTTGCTGCTGGTCAATG
>CAXSHS010000165.1:0-3990 GCA_964237325.1 uncultured Acidobacteriaceae bacterium
CTGCCGGTGCCCAGGCCATCTTCGCGGTCAGTTGTTCCGCGATGCGCAAAGCCATGCTGTGACGTACCTCCAGAGACAGGTCAAGATTGCGCGCGAAAAAAGCTTCCAGTACATGCGCGTCCGTAGACCCGAGCCGCGCGATGGCGTCATGAGGAACTGCATGCGGGCTTGATAGAGGCAGCACGGAAACGGCGCTCGGAAAAACCGACGCATCCGGCAACAGAATACGGCTTGTGTTGGTGCGGAGCGGCTCAGGCAACAAGCTACCGGCATGCACAACCAGGGTGCCTGCCAGCAAGTCGCCGAGGCGCTTGCCTTGCCGGTTGAGCAGCATAGTCACGAGACCCGCGAGATAAAGCGACGGCAGAAAATCAATAATGCGGAGCAGGTTGCGAGCCATTGACTCGAACAGGGTGATGGGGCGGCCGCTATCCCCCAGAACGCGGATTTTCATCAGCCGCTTGCCCGGTGTTTGCCCGTTCCAGAATGCCTCAAACAGGGTGAAGTAACCCCAAAGCAGTAGGAATTGCACCAGGATGATACCTGCCAGTACCCACTTTTTCGCAGCACCGCTCCAGTCGAACGCATGCGCGCCCCGGCCCAGGGAAGGGATGGCGGTGAACAGCAAAGCGGCAAGCAGAAACAGAACGAAGGCAACCGCAACCTGTAGCAGCGAGTCGGCAAAAACGGCGAGCAGCCGGGAGCCGACGCCCGACAGCTGCATCTGCAAGTCCACCTGTTCGGGCGTTTCAATGGTAAGCTGATCGGCGTCCTGCATTTCACTCCTCCCGTAACTTTTCAGGGAACCTGCCATGCTGCCGAATCGATGGATCGCGTTACGACAGGACAGCTGGAGCCGCTTGGCCTCAATGCTCGATCAGGCCGAGCAGGGAGGCCTGCGCAAGCTTCCGGTGCACGACCTGCGCACCCTCGGTATTCTCTATCGGCAGATTGCTGCGGATCTTTCCGCGGTGCGCGCGGAAGGCGCCGCGCACCGGACGCTTGAAGCATACCTGAACCGGCTGCTGGGACGTGCACACACGGCTGTGTACCGGGGCGCGGTCGGCCGGGTGAGTGCGCGCGGTACCCTCCAGTTTCTGCTGCGGGATTACCCACGGCTGTTTCGCCGGACTTTGCCTTACTTCGCAACTTCGCTGCTGCTGTTTACCGCGGCTGCTCTGCTGGGGGTGCTGTGCACGGAGGTGCGTCCGGCTTTTGCCCGGGCGTCGCTTGGCCCGATGATGATGGATACCATTGAGCATCATAAAATGTGGACCGAGTCGATCCTGAGCGCGAAACCGCAAGCCTCCAGCGCCATCCTGACCAATAACATCAGCGTGTGCTTCCTCACCTTTGCAAGCGGCATTACATTCGGCCTGGGTACGCTGTTTTTGTTGTGGAATAACGGTTGGCAGATGGGCATCGTAACCGCGGCGTGTGCGCAGCATGGGTTGGGGCTTTCGCTGGCGAGCTTTGTCGCATCGCACGGCGCGCTTGAGCTGCCGAGCATCTTCATTGCCGGTGCCGGAGGATTGCGGCTGGCATCGGGGCTGCTGTTCCCCGGGTACCTGTCTCGTAAGCAGGCCTTGACCGAGGCTGGAGCCGAAGCCGTACGGCTTGTTGCGGGCACGGTACCGCTGCTGGTCGTAGCGGGCTTTCTTGAGGGCTTTCTGTCGCCCACGCACGCACCTGCTGCGCTCAAGTTTTCCGTTTGCGCGGCGCTGCTATCGCTGCTGGTGTGCTGGCTGTCATTGGGCGGGCGCGAGCGCGCGGCAGCCTAGAGCAAACCGTCCGCCTTGATTTCCAGGTACGTGCGGATCGCATTGGCGGCAAGCGTGGCGCTCCCGGTACGAACCACCAGGGCACCGCTGCGTTCCAGGTCAGCGACCAGGGCACGGCGGCGTTCTTCCATCTCGCGTGCTGCCGCAATGGCGAACATGGCGTCCGCGTCCTTCGCCTCCGCCTCCGCATTGCTCAGGGTTGCGAGCTCCGGGTGCTCCAGCAGCAGCAACAGAGGCAAGTGATGCCGCTTGAGCTCGGCGACAACTGCCGCAATCTCCGGACGACCGGCGGTTTCAGAAACTTCTGTGATCCACACCACCAGGCTGCGGGTTCGCTGTAGAGACTTGAAGCGTGCTACCGCGCGCAGGTGGTTGGCCTCGCCCCGTTCGCTCGCAACCTGTGCCAGCAGGTCAACCAGCAGCCGCAGGTGGCCCGCACCGCTGCCGGGCAGCAGCTGCTGACGCACGGTGCGGCCATAGGCCAGCAGGCCCACCTTGTCGCCTGCCTCTGACACGGCGCGCGCCAGCAGCAATGCGGCGCTTGCGGCTCCGTCCAATTGTGTATAGGTGCCGCCGCCCTGTGTGTGGGTTCCACTGACAACTGTTTGCGAAAGCCGTCCGGTGTCGAGCACTACCCAGACCTGCTGGGACCGCTCCGTTGTAAACTGCCGCGTAATGAGCTTGCCGCGCCTGGCGCTGGCCGTCCAGCTCAGGTCGCGCAGCGCGTCGCCGGGTTGGTACTCGCGCAGGCTGCCGAAGTCGCGGCCCGCACCCTTGCGGCGCGACCTGCGGCGCTCCATTTCAAGCTGCCTGGCGTGCAGCAGCGGCAGGTCGCCTCTGCCGTCTGTGCGTACCGCAGAAGGATACACGCGCACCGTTTGCCGCAGGGCGGTAACGATCCACCGTTCGGCTAGACCAAGCGCGCCGCGCAGCCGGCAAAACACCGACCCCAGTGGGTAGTCGCCGCGTGCAGTCGGAGCGGCGAGTCCTTCCAGGGCAGTGGTCTCATACGGAAAAACACGCGCTTCCATGAGCACCGGCAGGAGCGAGAGTGCGGGGTGCAGGGCATCCGTAAGCACGACAATGATTGCGTTTTTGCCGGTGTGAAGTACATCCAGCTCAAACGTCAGGGGATGGCCCAGGGCGGGTGTTGCTAAAAACCGGCGGGTGATGGTAAGCGACCTGGGCAAGCCATGCAATTCCATTGCAGCCGCTGCCAGTACAGCCATGTTCCAGAGCAGCAGCAGAAGTCCGGCCACCCCGGTGCGCACATGCAGGAAGAAGACTGGCAACACGCACACGGAGCCAGCGAGCAACAGCAGTAACGCTCGCGGGCGCAGCGCCCATCCCAGCGGTTTTGCCCGGCCCTCGGCAGTTGCGGGGGCCGGATGAAGCAAGTTTGCCCCCGGTACACTTTGGGAGTGGTTTGTGCCGGAAGCTATTGTGCCAGTCATGCCGGGAGCCATGCTATTGGGGCACGGGGACGGCGGCCAGGACCTCGGCAACCACACGGTCCGCGTCGATGCCTTCAAGCTCGGCTTCCGGGCGAAGCACAAGGCGGTGCCGCAGTACGGGCAGGGCAGCCTCCTTGATGTCATCGGGCAGCAGAAACGCACGGCCCTCGCGTGCGGCGCAGCCTTTGGCGACAAGCAGGAGGCTGCTTGCGGCACGGGGTGAGGCACCAAGCAGCAGGGACGGCCACTCGCGGGTGCGCCGGGCGATAGCCAGCACATACCCAAATAGCGCGGGCTCCACGGTAACGGCGCGCGCCTCCCGACGTGCTTCCATCAACAGGGCCCGGTTCACCGGCTCGATTGCAACCTCATCGGCAAAGCTGCCGGTGACACTTGCGTGGTGCCGTTCAAGCACCGTGCGCTCTTCTTCAAGTGACGGATAACCGACCAGGATTTTGAGCAGAAAGCGGTCGAGCTGCGCCTCGGGCAGCGGGTACGTACCTTCAAACTCCAGCGGGTTTTCAGTGGCAAACACGGTGAACAGATCGTCGAGCCGGTGCGTTTCGCCGTCGGAGGTGACCTGGCGCTCTTCCATGCTCTCAAGCAGCGCCGCCTGGGTGCGCGGGGGCATGCGGTTGATCTCATCCACCAGCAGAAACTGTGTAAACACCGGGCCGCGATGGAAGCGGAACTCGCCGGTGCGCGGTGAAAAGACGTTGGTGCCCAGGATGTCGGCGGGCATCATGTCCGGGGTT
>CAXSHS010000166.1:0-3842 GCA_964237325.1 uncultured Acidobacteriaceae bacterium
GCGATAAAGGCACCCGCGTAGGTTTTGTCTTCGTGCGTCAGCACGACTTTCTGGCTGGCTCGCAGCAGGCGGCCGCCATCGCCCGTATGCTTTTCCAGGCCCTCGGGCAACTGTACCCGCTCCCACTGGCGGATGAAGCGCGCCAGCTGCAGCTCGAACGGCGCGGCCAGCGAGCTCATGGTGGCCGACAGTGCCGCATGGTGGCTTTCGCCGAAGCCGATGGCTAACACGAACTCGCGCGTGTTCGCGTCGATCACGCGGGCGCGGTGCAGGTCTACTTCCCCCATGACGGCGACATTGCCGTCGGTCGCCGAGCCGTACTCCCAGTGCATTTTGAAGTCGTGCTTCAAGTCCTGCCAGCCATCGCTTGCACCCACAAAGCCGCAGGAAGCATGCGAAAACCCGCAGTCGGTCGTCATGGCGAGCGAATTCGCATCACGCCATGCCAGCAGGGTGCGCGTCCCTGCGACATCGACCACGCGCGCCGAATTGTGAGCGCCGCCCCCTGCCATATGCGGGGACAGCAGTGCATACAAGTGCAGGCGCGACAGCATCTGGGGCTCTGCCTGCAGGCGCACACGCACCAGCACTACCGAGGCGTGCGGGTCGCAGATGGTTTCTTTTGTCAGTGTGTAGCGGCCGCCCGGATCGCGATTGATTTGGCGCGCTGCCGGTGAGGCGTGCTCGAGATAGGAAAACGTGCGCGCGGTATCGCGCTTCTCCTCGTGAAAAAACGTCTCGCCGTCGCTGATAAGGAAGCCCATGTCGCGCGTTTGCGGGCGGTCGATGGTGGGATAGTACATCTCGTTCAGGATGCCGTGCGAGGTGGTGTACCAGACCTTCGATGAGGCCGAGTAGGCGCAGCCGACACTATCTTTAATGCTGGAAGTCCAACGGCCCGGCAGCCCAGGCGCGCCGGGGGCTTCGCCTTGTTGATCGAGCCAGAGGTACTGGGCGGTAAGGTCGGGCAGCGGCTCGCTCATGGGTACGTGTGTCTCCGTTTCAGGTCCAGAGTAGCGCGAGCAGGCAGATGTCCCATGCTTTCCGGTTACGGTGGTTTGGAGGAAGAAGACTGATCTGACAAATCTGATATCAATCTTTAGCTGGTGGTATCTTTTATTGAAAGAGAAAGAAGGTATCCATGCATGCTATGACGATTCGCAATCTGCCCGACGAGACACACCGGGCACTGAAGCAGCGCGCCAAGCTACACGGAAAGAGCACGGAAGCGGAGGTTCGCGCCATTCTGGAAGAGGCGGTCTGTCCAAAAGAGCAGGTCGGCCTAGGTACACTGCTTCATGAGTTCGCAATGCAGTTTGGGGGGTTGGAGATTGATCTCGATGAAGTGCGTGGCAAGGCTCCTGCAAGAGCCGCCAGCTTCGAGTGATCGTTCTCGACACCAACGTAGTCTCTGAAGTGCTGAAGCCGCGCCCTGATCCGGTGGTTGTCGACTGGTTGAACCGGCAGGCCGCCGGAACCCTGTATCTCTCTGCAATTAGCCTGTCTGAGCTTCTGCTTGGGCTTGAACTGCTCGATGAAGGACGGCGCAAGCGCAATTTGGCCCTATCGCTGCATACCATTATTGAAAGTCTATTTGGGTCTCGAGTGCTGTCCTTTGGTGAAATGTCTGCGGCTACCTATGCGGACTTAGTAAGTGCAGCTCGACGGCGAGGTCATGCGATTGAAGCGCCGGACGGGCAGATTGCTGCTACAGCACAGGAACACGGCTTTGCTGTTGCGACGCGGGATCGTATGCCGTTTGAGGCTGCCGGGCTGAAGGTGATTGATCCGTGGGCAGCATGAAGGCTCCACATGAAAGCAACATAACTTGACCTTATAGAAGCCCTTGTTTGTCTCAGCTGTTTCGCTTGAATCGGCTCCTGCAAATTCACCTATTATGCGGGCTCGTCTTTAATCGTCCAAGCCATTCAATGCCGCACCTTGAACCGCAATTATTGAATTTAATTGGGCGGTTTACCAGCGCGCATAAACTCATAAAATGGTTGTTTACTTAGTTGCCTGAAAGGCAAGGCAATGCGCCATACGGTACCACGTCCTGTAATACCGTTCTCTCCATCACTCCGAATCTCGCCAAGAGGAATGATTGAGCTGAAAACTCCAAACAAGCTGATAACCAGCATTGGTTTAAGCCCGTCAATAATCGCAATGACATGCTCATTCTCTCTCTCGAACAACTTTAGCATCGCTTGCATCGCATCCACGTTCGGCCAAATGGCTGCGCCTAGCAGATTGAATGAGTGAATATCAGTGATGCGCATGTGCTCTCGCAATACGTTTGCCCAACTTGATTTGGTGAACGTCTCACCAAATTGAAAGTGCCCTACTGCCAGCGCAATTTTAGTAAAGAAGCGGATATGTTCCAGGAAGTCGTATTTAATATCTTTTGTTACACGAGGACTGAGAATTTTGACTACGTTCTCTCGAACGAACGTATCAAAGGATTCAGCAGTTACCATGCTCCCATCCTGATGCGTCATGCTTTTGCCAAGATCAGTCTGCTTGTGCCGCTTACCCATAATGATCTCTCGTACTTGTGCAGGATCGCCACTGACCTGCCACTGCTCAGTGCCATCTCCATTAAAAAGTTTTCACAATTTCAGGTTTCGCAATCATGAGTTTGCCTTATCCACCTGAGATTTTGTAAGAAATGGGCACTTCTTTGCCCCCGATTACTCCTAAACCACCTAAATCTATTTCCGGCAAGTTACCGCTTGTGCTCTTCAGATTTAAAAAGAGTCGATAGCTTGCCACCAAAAATGAGTTGATAAAAGGTGCGTCAACTTGAGAACCAAGTGTGTTGTTACAGCTTTTACACATTGAAATCGTAAATTCGTTAGAACCTCCTAGAGCGAAAGGGACGATATGCTCTTTTGTAAACGAAGTGGTTGAAGGATGCTGGTTATTGCAATAGGGACAATACATGCATACATCATCTCTCAAAGCGCTTATTCTCCAAAGACCAACAAAGCACTTGCGTAATCTTGAGACGGATTGTGCAAACGCTACGTATCGCACACGGAAAGCAGAACTAGAAGGAGTAGAGCCTCACAACACCTGCGAGTTCGCATCCGGGTCGGGGTGGAACTGCACTTCACTCATCGCATGCGTGATCTCGCGGTTTTTCATGAAGTACTCCCACACAAAGCCTGAGCGCAGGTTTTCCGCCATCAGCACACTAATACCCTGGTCAATGCCGAGAACATCCTGCGCGAACCAGTTGCCTTTCACATCAAATGCATCGACAAAGCCGTAGCGCGTCCATACGCGCGGGCCCATCTTCTCGCGCATACTCAGCAGTACATGCGAGCACTCCGCCGGTAGAAACGGCAGCGACCCGGCTGCGGCGCATGGCACCAGTGTGCCGTCGGGCGGCCCAAGCGTCGGCGGGCCACCCCACACGCGGTAGCCGTCTTTGGAATCGGACGCAGTGATCCCCCACATGTCCATATCAATCCAGTTGTACTTTTGCCCCTGATGGATACACCACAGCTGGTGCGCGCGGGTGGCGGCAATGGAGTTGGTGAAGTAGTTGGCATGGAGATCGCGCTGGTCGCGATAGTCGCACCAGGCATGGGCGTACTGGTGAATGAAGATGGGTGCAACACCCGAGATGTACTCAATGCCGCCGAACTGAATTACGGGCCGTTGCAGAGCGTTCCAGGTCTCGACCGGAATAGGGTGCGTAGGCGAGCCGATCGCCATCAGGTACATGGTCATCAGCTCGGCATAGATATCCCATCGATGCTGCAAAAAACCTTGCTCGGGCAGCCAGCCCATGGAGAGCGTTGGCCCTGCATTGAGCATCCACTGCCAGTCGATGC
>CAXSHS010000167.1:0-3772 GCA_964237325.1 uncultured Acidobacteriaceae bacterium
CTTTACTGGTCAAAATGGGCTAACAAGTGTACCCCGGCCGGTCGCTACAGCGAGGCTGTGCAGCGGTCGATGATTACGCTGAAAGCGTTGACCTACCGGCCTACCGGGGGCGTGGTGGCCGCGGTGACAACGTCACTGCCTGAGGCGCTGGGCGGTCCGCGTAATTGGGACTACCGCTTTTGTTGGCTACGCGACTCGACCTTTACGCTGCTTGCGCTGATGAACGGAGGCTTTTACCGTGAAGCCGAGGCATGGCAGGACTGGCTTCTGCGTGCCATTGCCGGCAACCCGGAGCAGGTGCAGATTATGTACGGCATCAAGGGTGAACGGCACCTGCAGGAGTGGGAGGTGCCGTGGCTTGCGGGGTACGAGCAGTCGAAACCGGTGCGCGTGGGCAATGCCGCCGCGGAGCAGTTGCAGCTTGATATCTATGGAGAAGTGATGGATGCGTTCTTCCACTCGCTTGCCGGAGTTCGCGTGCCGCGCGAGGTGGACCTGCACCTGCAGCAGCTGCTTGTGAACCATTTGCTGACCGTGTGGCAGCAGCCTGACCAGGGTATCTGGGAGACGCGCAGCGGGGCGCAGCAGTTTACCTATTCCAAGATGATGGTGTGGGTTGCGTTTGACCGGGCCATTGCGATTGCGGAGCATACGGGCAGCGAGGTACCGCTCGATGCTTGGCGCAAGGCGCGAGCTCAGGTGCATGCCGAGGTATGCGAGCAGGGGTTTAACAGCAAACTGGGTGCGTTTACGCAGGTGTATGGCGGCAGCGAGCTCGACTCTTCACTTTTGCTGATGCCGCAAGTGGGTTTTTTGCCGGCGATGGACCCGCGGGTGAAGAGCACGATCGAGGCGATAGAAGGAAACCTGATGCGCGACGGCTTGCTGCTGCGCTATGACACGGGCAAATCCGCCGACGGGTTGCCGCAGGGTGAAGGGGCGTTTCTGGCTTGCTCGTTCTGGCTGGTGAGCTGCCTGAAGATGATCGGCAGGGAAGAGGATGCTCGCAAGCTGCTCGAAAAACTGCTGGCACTGCGCAACGATCTTGGGCTGCTCTCAGAAGAGTACGACACGGGCAAGGGTCGCCAAGTCGGCAATTTCCCTCAGGCTTTTTCGCACATCGCCATGGTGAATGCGATTTTTGACGTGGAGAGCACCAGCGAGCCGGTACGATCGCGGGATACCCGGCAGGTGCCGGATTCCCCTGCGCACATGGCGGGCATACAAGCCGCTTCCGAGCTCGATCCGAAATCTTCCACGGCAAGCGTTGTTGCAGGAAAAATTTAAGATTACAAGCTCTACAACCATCATCCAAAAGGCTCAGGGAGAGCATACGCACGCATGTACACGTTCAAGGTTTGGGCACCAAAAGCAAAAACGGCAGATGTACTGATCAAAGAAGCGAAGCACCCGATGACGCAGGGGGAAGGCGGCTGGTGGACGGCAGCTGTGGACGATGCCGGGGATGGCACGGAGTATGTTTTTCTGCTGGACGGTAAGGACCAGAAGCTGCCCGATCCGCGTTCGCCATTTCAGCCGCACGGGGTCAACGGGCCGTCGCAGGTTGTGAACCACGGCAAGTTTGCCTGGACGGACGCGAAGTTCCATGCGAAGGCGTATCCGAGTGCGATCTTCTATGAGCTGCATGTCGGCACGTTTACGCCGGAAGGTACGTGCGATGCGGTGATTGCGAAGCTGGACTATCTGCTGGAGCTGGGTATTACGCACATCGCGCTGCTGCCGTTTGCGGAGTTCCCGGGCAAGCAGGGGTGGGGGTATGACGGCGTGGACTTGTTTGCGCCGCATGCCGCCTATGGCGGACCTGAGGGGCTGAAGCGGCTGGTGGATGCGGCGCATGGTAAAGACCTGGCGGTGGTGATGGACGTGGTCTATAACCATTTTGGGCCGTCGGGCAACTACGTCGGGATGTTTGGGCCGTACTTTACCAACGCGCACAAAACGCCGTGGGGCGATGCGGTGAACCTTGAGGATGCTGGGTCGTTTGAGGTGCGGCGTTTCTTTTGCGATAACGCTTTGATGTGGCTGCGTGACTACCACATGGACGGGTTGCGGCTGGATGCGGTGCATGCGTATGTGGACCGGTCGGCTATCAATTTCATGGAACAGATCAATACCGAGGTGCATGCGTTACAGGCTGAGACCGGGCGACCGTACGTGATGATCGCTGAGAGCGATTTGAACGATCCGCGATTGGTGCGGTCGAAGGAAGCCGGCGGGTACGGATTTGACGCGCAGTGGAGCGACGATTTTCACCACGCCATGGTGGCGCTGCTGACGGGCGATACGAGCGGCTACTACGTTGACTTTGGTGAGTTCGCCGACCTGGGGAAAGCGTTATCGCAGGCGTTTGTGTATGACGGTGAGTTTTCAGAATCGAGGGACCGGGTGCATGGGCGACCTGTGCAGAACCTGCCTGGGTGGCACTTTCTAGGGTACTCGCAGAACCACGACCAGGTGGGGAACCGGGCCAAGGGCGAGCGGTTGGTGCATTTGACGGATGTTCCGAGGGCCAAGATTGCCGCGGCGCTGACGATACTTGCGCCGTTTTTGCCGATGTTGTTTCAAGGGGAAGAGTGGGGGGCGACTACGCCGTTTCTTTACTTTGTGGATCATGAGGACAAGGAGCTTGCCGGGTTGGTGTCAGCCGGGCGCAAGAAGGAGTTTGAGGCGTTCGGGTGGGACCCGGATGATATTCCCGATCCGCAGTCAGTTGAGACGTTTGAGGCTTCGAAGCTCAAGTGGGATGAGTTGAAGCAGTCGCCGCATGCGGAGATGCTGAAGTGGTACCAGGGGCTAATTGCGCTGAGGAAGTCGCGGCGTGAGTTGAGCGACGGCGTGCTGGAGCAGGTGGATGTGGACTTCGATGAGGACGATCGGTGGTTCACCATGCAGCGCGGGGGGATTGTGCTGGTGTTTACCCTTGCCGAGGAGGGGTATTCGGCGAGCCTGGAGGCTGAGGTGAAGCTGGTAATGGCTTCCGATGATGGGATTAAGTTAGAGGATGGACGGCTGGAGATGCCTGGGGTTGGGGTGGCTGTGTTGTCTGTGGATTGAGGTTAGTGCTTACAAACTCAACTATTTCCAATTCAGCTAAGGTGACCTTTAATGGTGAGTCAATCGCAACTACCTAGAGTGTTCGCCGATTTCAATAATAGTGATCGACAAGGAAGGGTGCGGCTGAATACGGTCGGCACTATACAAGATTTAAGTAGGCTCGGAATTGTTCTACGGGAAGGCACTGGCATGATCTTATGCAATACCGAGTTGGAAGCTGAGGGAGCTTCTGCTTACTCCAATGAAGAGGGACTTTGGGTTGCGGTCATTGATTGGAATAAGATTCGAGAGCTCCCCGGAGATAGAGTGTCTTAACCGTTTTCAATTGGCGTGTTTGGGTATAGCAAAGGCGGTTCCACTATGCGGAACCGCCTTTATTTTGCAGTGGATCTGAAGTGTAGAGGAAAGCAGGTCCTTCGACTCCGCTGCGCTCCGCTCAGGATGACATGGTTTCTAGCTGGACAACATTAACTTTGTAAGTAGCCTTACTACTCTTAGATGTTGCGGTTACAAATTCAGATTTGCTTCCGCGCCGGATAGTGGGAGTGCAGCGTACATAGTGTGATCCTGTTCGGCGATAGAGGCGAAGCGTTCGGCGAAGACTTCGCCTCCCATGAGGAGGGACGGGGCGGCGCCGGGGCTGGTGACGTGGAGCAGGTTGAGGGTGGTGCGGGTGACTTTTTGGTCGGGTTGGCCG
>CAXSHS010000168.1:0-3576 GCA_964237325.1 uncultured Acidobacteriaceae bacterium
TCCTTGGTCTGGAAGGTGATATTGCGGTTGCGGATTTGCAGCGTAAGCGGCATCAGCACGGTATCGTCCGTCACCTTGACGTAGTCGGTACGCACGTCAAAGGGAAAGAATGGCCCGTTCAGGACCTTGTGGGTCGAAAGAAATTCTTCAAGCTTTAGATCCTGGAACTTGATGACAGGCGGTGCCTGTAGCTTGGCAAAACGCTCCAGCCGGTCGAACTGCTTGGACTGCTGGGAGCTGCTCATCGGCCCTTCGCCCAGGTTCTCCAGGCCGCCGTGAAAGCGATCTGCCTGCTTAGCCCGGCCCTGCTGCTCATAGAGCGTGGCTCCGGCACCCGGCACGTGCAACAGGGCGTCTTTCTCAGAGCGGTCGATGGTCATATGATAGTCCCCGCACTGGCAGGCATCCACGAACTCGATGTCGATATTATCGCCCACGCCTTCAAGGTAGCGGTAGTGCCAGGTTTCAAACGGGAAGGTCGATGTCTGGCCGCCACCCTCTTCCATGGGCCTGTCGTAGGAGCCCCCCGATGGGTGCGAATCGATTGAATCCGGCTTGCCGAAGGCAATATACATATGGCCCCGGTCAGTCAGCCAGCCCGGTTTACCGGCGGCGAAGTGCTCGTTCGCATACGCGATACGGCGGTAGTTCTCATCACGGAAGGTGTTCTCGGGGGATTCAGGATCGGGGTTGCGCCGCTGCCAGAACTGTTCGATGAAGGCGTCACGCTCTTCATCGTTGGAAAGCGATTTGAACGCCTTCAGCTCCTGATCGGTGATGATCCAGCGTACGTCCTCATTGGCCCACTTCTTGTAAGGACCCTTCAACTCCTGCCGCAGCTCTTTCTGCTGGTTGAACCGCTCCTTGTCGGAAAGTTTGCGGTTCAGGGGGCTGTTTGGATCGTTCTTTCCGCCCGGGTCTGCCGATGGACGCTCGACATCGAGCAGCGCCTGCGCGGCAGCCTGGTTTGCCTTGGCAGCAGCTGCGGCTCCGTTGCTTGTTTCTGTGCTCACATTGACGGCCTGTGCCTCACCGGTACCGGCAGGCTGGCCGGACTGCTGGGCAAGTGCCGGAGCTCCGGCGACGGCAAAGGCAAGAGCAGCAGAAGCTGCAAGGCGAAGAGCAAAAGAAGGCGACTTCGTGGAAGAAAGAATCGGCATGATGCGGGTACTCCTACAAGCTGACCTATTCTAAGTGGCTAGGGAGCAAGGGGCAAGCAACCGGTCAACCTTTTTGCGACAAGACTGCATCTGAATGCTGCTTTAACTTATTATGAGGTGGAAGCTGGAGCAGCTATCAAGAACAATCACTTGACCGCCGGCTTTCGCTCTGCTGCTTCAGAACCGGCCTCGCGCGCAAGTGCCCGGTGCAATGCCTTCTGCAACCCACTTCGGCTCTCCGTATACTCATGCTCTCCAACCGCACCAAGCGCGTGTTCGCGCTCAAGTGCCAGCATTGCCCGCTCTAACGCTGGGCGAAGCGCGCGGCTCTCCTCGGTCATTACCGGCACCGCTCCGGGCAAAGCGACCGGCGGTGTCGCGCGCGGGATCTCAACCGGTACCGCTTTGCCCCGCAGCAGCCAGCCAGCGCCGCCCAGCAGCAGCACGCCGAGACCGCCCAGCAGCCAGCCTTTGTACTTGTAAAGCGGATCAGGCGTATCTACCGGCGGGCCGAGACCGCCGCCGGGCCGCGTGTCGGCGGCCATGCTTTGCTGGGTAGCTACGGTATTGCCCGCAGCGCCTGAGCTGCCTGTACCGGGCGTGTTTCCGCCTGCGCTTTGGGAATCGCGCGGTAGCTGACCCTCACCTGCCAGCTTGAAGCTGACTTCAATCCCGGGTGCTACGCCTTTGCGCACAAACGTCTGCGCCTCCGGGTTTGCGGGCACCGTTTGCCACTCTGTACCTCCCGGCATAAAGTGCATGCTTTTAGGCAGCAGCACCACCAGGTTTTCCGTGGTCAGCGACTCGCGCTGCGTCCAACCGAAGCTTTTACCCGCGTACGGTATCGTGTACACCACCTGGAACCGGGTGCTTCCGGGCCGGACAGGAAAGACAAATGCATAATGTCCTGTGCCGGGCAGCGGTGTCGGGGTTGACTCTACCGGGCGGCCGCCCGGCGCCATGGCCGCCGCGCCTTGCAGCTTGGCACCCTCAGGGAGGAAGAACTCATAGGCCTGGTTGCTGAATTGTGTACGAGGAGGCTCCGAGCCGTTGCGGACGAAAAAGTCGTCTGTCACCTGCAGCTCGCCCCCCGGCAGGGTCTGCATGCTCAGCACGTCGGCCTCGGTGACTACACCGTCCACGCTCGCGGCTACGTCATATACGTCTACATCGACCGTGTGTGCCCCCGGTGGCACCGGTTGAAAGTAGGTTGCTTTCTGGTGCGTCACGCGGATCAGGTGCTGCCCATCATCGGAGGTGGGGAAGGAGTAGTGCCCATTCGCATCCGCTTTGGTCTCGGCAGCTACCTGCATGCCCTGACTGAAGCTGATCAGGGCGACCGTGTCGCCGGCGGCTACATTGCCGTTGGTTCGGTCCGTGACGATGCCGGAGATGGAACCGGCAGCCAGCAGGGGCTGCGCCAGAAGAAACGCGACCGGCGGAAGAAACCGCGCCGTTCGAGCGTAAAGGTTCATGCGGCTCTCAAATTTTCCGGGCAGAAGGTCTCTCCAGAGCGTCCATCTCGGCGACAACGGCTGCAGCTTCCCCTTCAAGTGCTGTTCGCTCGGTTGTGTAGTCTTCATCGCGGTATTTACCTGCCCGGTGCTCAAAGTTCAGGTCGCGCAAGTTGTCGTAGAGTACGGCTTTGCGCTCACCCAGGTACTCCAGCCGCGACTTTTCACTTTGCACCGCGACCTTTTTCGCAGGGAAGAAGATGTACACGGCCAGCGCCAATGTAAGTGCCGCACATGCCAGTAGAGCAATCACAGCTCAACCGTGTCCTGCTGCACTCGTGCCAGCGCTGCCGACTGCGCGGGTGACAGGGGCGCAGCTGCCGGGGTGTGCGCGACTTCTGCCAGACGGTTGTCGCGCCAGCGGCGAATGAGTACCAGCGCCCCCAGTAGCCCCAACATGAGTACGGCGGGCGGTACAAACCAGGCAGCCTGATTAAAGCGGGTCAGAAGCGGCGAAGCCAAGGCTACTGGCCCGTACTTCTGCTCGAAATCGATAAGAACCTCATGGTCGCTCATGCCCCCGGCCACGTCAGCATGGAGCGTTTTGAGCATTCCGGGTGAGTTGGGGCAACCCACATGGTTGCACTCGCCCAGCAACTGTGCACAGCCGCATGTACACATGGTCTGGCGACTCAGCTTTGCCGTACGAAGCGTGATATCGGCTGCACCCATGCTTAAGCCCAGGGTGCCGAGCGCGAGGGCGAGGCTTAGAGTTTTACGAGCAGCAAACATCAGTCCCCACCTCCGGCGGCAACCAGCCTATTATCATTATTCGCCTCGATCATGACCCGCTTCGGGCTTGTCGCCAAGCCTGTTAGCCGGTTGGGTGCCAGGGCCACTCCGCTGCCCGCGACCACCAGCAGCACACCGATCCAGATCCAGGCCACCAGCGGGTTTAGAAA
>CAXSHS010000169.1:0-3563 GCA_964237325.1 uncultured Acidobacteriaceae bacterium
GTCCCTAGCTGCTGCGTAGCACCCGCAAATCTTTCCCAGTCATCTCGCGCGGTTTATCCAGGTTCAACATTGCCAGAATCGTCGGAGAAAGATCGCGCAGTGAGCCATCTTCGCGCAGCGTATAGCGGCCAGCTTGCTCATCTACCAGCACGAACGGCACCGGGTTGGTGGTGTGCGAAGTGTGCGGGCCGCCGGAGACCCGGTCCACCATCTGCTCGGCATTGCCGTGGTCAGCGGTAATCAGCATGGAGCCGCCGCGCGCGCGTAGGCTGGCATGGATGCGCCCCAGAGCGGCATCGACCGTTTCTACTCCGCGAATCGTCGGCGCAAGCCGGCCGGAGTGAGCCACCATATCCGCATTGGCGAAATTGACCACCACCAGGTCGAATGCTGTGTCATCAATTGCTTGGATAACCGCATCCGCTACGCCTGCTGCGCTCATCTCCGGCGCAAGATCGTAGGTTGCCACTTTCTGCGACGGCACCAGCAGCCGGTCTTCTCCGGGAAACGCCTTTTCGATGCCGCCGTTGAAGAAGTACGTCACATGCGCGTACTTTTCCGTTTCCGCAATGCGCAGGTTGCGTAGGTTTGCCTGCGCCAGCAGGTTGGCCAGCAAGTTGTCCATAGACTGCGGCTCAAGCACATGCGGCACGGCGAAATTTCGGTCGTACTGCGTCATGGTGGCAAAGTACAGGTTATGGGGAATGGTACTTCGCGGAATGGCTGCATCCTGCTCTGCAATCTGCGGCAGCTCGCGGCCATCATCCTTCGTGAGTCCGCTATTCCGTGCAAAAATGCGCGTGATCTGCCGCACACGGTCCGCGCGATAGTTCAGAACAAGGCAGGCATCGCCCGACTGGATCGTCGCAACCGGCTTGCCATCTGCACTTGTAACCACAAACGGCACAATAAATTCATCTGTGATGCCGTTGGCGTAGCACTCCTGCACACGAGCCACCGGGTTGGTATACGCACCGCCTTCGGCAACCCCGGCCAGCATGGCGTCAGTAGCTTTCTTCTCGCGCTCCCAGCGCATGTCGCGGTCCATGGCATAGTAGCGGCCGCTAACCGTGGCCAGCTTGCCGATGCCATAGTCATCGAGCTTTGCGAGGAGCGCTTCGAGATAACCCGCGCCGGAAGTGGGCAGCGTATCGCGACCGTCAAGAAACGCATGGATGTACACACGCTCCAACCCTTCCGTCTTGGCCGCGCGTAGCAGTGCATACAGGTGCTCCTGGTGCGCGTGAACTCCGCCGTCCGACAGAAGCCCCAGCAGGTGCAGAGCGCGCCCGTGTTCCCGCGCATGGGCGAATGCCGCGGCAATTACAGGCTGCTGAGCGAGCTGATGTTTTGCGATCAGCGCATCGATGCGCGTGATGTCCATCTCAACGATGCGCCCGGCACCGATGTTCAAGTGGCCCACCTCGCTGTTACCCATCTGCCCATCCGGCAGCCCTACGTAGTGCTCAGACGCGCGCAGCAATGTGTGAGGAAACTCAGCCAGCAGACGGTCATAGGCAGGCTTGCGGGCGAGCGCAATCGCATTGTTGGCCGACTCGGCACGGATACCCCAACCATCGAGGATGGCCAGGACCAGAGGCTTTTTATAAGCGGAGATTGTAGACATTGCGGCTCCAGATATAAGAGGAAGCATAAAAGCCGGCAGAGATGCAGTCTGCCGGCTTCGGGTAACACATTGGATTACTGCGGCTTCTTCGGCGCAGCGCTGCCATTGCCGGAAGGTGCAGAAGCCGGGCCTGCTCCTGGACCGGGACCGCCAAGCGAAGGTGCGGGATGCTGCGCCTGGTAGGTCTTCTGGGCAGCCTCAATTTCAGCCTGATGGCGCTGGATCGCACCTTGGAATGCATCTCTGCCGCTTTTAAGCGCGTTCTGCTGAATCTCGCTTGAAAGTTCTGGGGTGACGGCGAGCAGGTTTTTACCGGCAGGCGTCTTGTAAAACTCGATTACCTTGGTCGCATCCTCAGTAGAGAGATATTTCTGATATGTGGTGACCGCCGGCCCATTGATGTCAACTTTTTCAACACTGGTGCGTACATCCTGCTTTACATCTTCAGGTACAAACGGCGGAAAGCGCTGTATGTTAGCGGTGACATTATCCACGAGCCGTTGCTTGATCTGGTCGACTCCTGTCAACTGCATCAATTCATGCGCCTGCGGTACGGTAATGGGGTGCGCCGGCGGTGGGAGTTGGCCGGGATGGGCCCCGCTGCCCGCGCTGGGTAACGGCGGCACCGTGACCGGTTTTTGTGCCGGCTGGGTGGTGGTGGTTTGTGCGGAAACCGCAATAGCAAGAAGAAGAGGCGTGACAGCGCCCAGGGCTAGCTTGTGCAAAGAAAAACTCCTCGTGTACTGCATACAGGCTCGTAAACCTGAATGGTTGGGAACAGGCGGTCCTGCTCCATAGAAAGTTTAGTCGCCGAAATTGACAGCTTCCAGACCGAGGTACTCCCCAGTCTGACCCAGCTCTTCTTCAATGCGAAGCAGCTGGTTATATTTGGCGATGCGATCGGTACGTGAGGCCGAGCCGGTCTTAATCTGCCCTGCGCTCGTAGCCACAGCAAGGTCCGCGATGAAGGTGTCTTCAGTCTCGCCCGAACGATGCGAAATTATGGAGGTATAGCCATAGCGGCGGCCAAGTTCAATCGCCTCCAGCGTTTCGCTGATAGTCCCGATTTGGTTCACCTTGATCAAGATGGAGTTTGCCACTCCCTCTTCAATGCCGCGTTGCAGGCGCTCCGTGTTGGTTACAAATAGATCGTCACCCACCAGCTGGATGCTTTCGCCCAGCAACTCCGTCAGGTACTTCCAGCCCTCCCAGTCGTCCTCGGCTAAGCCATCCTCAAGCGATACGATGGGATACTGGCGCGTCCAGTTCTCCCAGTAACGCGACATCTCCTCCGAACTCAGCTCGCGCCGGTCGCTCTTCTTGAAGATGTAGCGCGCCTTCTCCTTATCGTAGAACTCGCTGGCTGCCGGGTCGAGCGCAATGGCGATGTCCTCTCCGGCTTTGTAACCTGCCAGTTCGATAGACTCCAGAATCAGCTCAATGGCTTCCTCGTTCGACTTGAGCGAAGGCGCAAATCCGCCCTCATCGCCTACCGCGGTGTTGTAGCCCTTCTTCTTCAGCACGCCCTTGAGTGTATGGAAGACCTCCGTGCCCCAGCGCAGCGCATCGGCAAAACGCTCAGCACCTACCGGCATCACCATGAATTCCTGAAAGTCCACGTTATTATCGGCATGCGCACCGCCGTTCAGGATGTTCATCATTGGTGTGGGTAGCACCGATGCGTTCACTCCACCCAGGTACCGATACAGCGGCAGGTGCAGCGCCGTGGCCGAGGCGCGCGCGGCAGCCATGGACACAGAAAGGATTGCGTTCGCACCCAGCTTGCTCTTATTCGGCGAGCCGTCAATGGCGATCATGGTTGCATCGAGCAGGCGCTGGTTGGCTGCATCCATGCCGGTCAGCTCCGGCGCCAGGATGCTTTCGACGTTTTCAACCGCCTGCAACACGCCTTTACCCATATAGTGGCTCTTATCGC
>CAXSHS010000170.1:0-3554 GCA_964237325.1 uncultured Acidobacteriaceae bacterium
GCTCCTCACGCTTGGGCGAAATGCGTCCCATATCGATGGTGTCAGCGGAAGGTTGGGAGTTCAGTTCGCTCTGGTCGCCCGGGCTGAAGGGGACTTCTGCGCTCCCTTCAAAATTCCCGTCGGGATTTTCTTTCGCGACAGCTGCGGGAGCTTCGAGCGGTTCCTCACTGGTGCTGGGCGTACTGGATGCAGTTGGGATCATGGCTGTACCTCCGCGCCATCCGCTGTTTCAGCAAGCCGCAGCAGCAGGGCATCGTCGCCCGCTGCCGGACCGCAGTGTACGGCTGCGGTGCGTTCGGTTTCATACGCAAGCTGTAATGTGTTCTGGGCAAATTCCGGATCGGCAAGCAGCGCCTGTTCCAGGGGCGTGCCTGACGGCAGGTTGGCCCAGCGCATGCTGAGCGTGCCGATAGGGTCAGTTGGGGGTGGCGTCTGCGCCGGAGCCGTCTGTGCCGGAACTACCGGCTCAGAGGGATGTGCCAGCGGGTTGAGGCGCGCAAGATTGTCCCCTAGCTGGCCCAGTAGTTTTTGCGGCAGCGGGGCAGTGGGTGAAGCAGCTGCCGTCGCGGAATTGTCGACAGCTGCGGGAGCCGCCCGGCAGGCCAGCAGCCTGCTTTGAGCAATCCCTGACATGCGGGCAATACGGCGCGCGCGCTCTGCCGCGGGGAGCGATGGCATCGCGGCCAGTGCCAGCTCGCCGTTGGCGGTCTGGAGCTCGGCATGCACAGTGTTACGGGTCAGCTCATCCTGATGTGTGAATGCCTGGTCTATCGTAGCCCCGTTCAGCCAGGTTCGAGCCTGGGCAAAGCGACCCAGCGTCATGGCGGCATGGGCTTCACCTTCCAGCGCATGCAGCCGCGTGGGTCCGTTAGCTCCGCGCGCCTGCACGGCTTTGCGGTACACGTCGATAGCGTCAGACGGGTCGTCGGACTGCTCCAGCAGCGTGCCGATCATCAGTTGCAGCGGTGGGTTGTCAGGCCCGTTGCCTGAGGCGATCAGCAGCAGGCTCCGCGCCTCGGGAAAGCGGCGCTGGGCGATCAGGAACTCGGCCAGCTCCAGCCGGATGTCGCGCCGGCGTGTAAAGGCATCACCGTTCCAGGTGCCGTCGATAGCGGCCTGGTAGCTATCGACAGCTTCCTGCGAGTGGCCCTGACGGATGGCCAGGCGCGCCAGCTGCAGGTTGATCATGCCGTTACCGGGTGCCGCCTCCAGCAGGGTGTTGAAGTAGGTTTGCGCCTCCTGCGTCTTCCCGGCGGCAGCCAGGGCCACGGCCAGCTCAATCTGCAAACCGCGATTGTCGGGCGCGTATGCCAGGGCGGCATGGAGGTCATTCAGCGCCACATCCGGCTTGCCGGCGCTCATGGCCGCCTCGCCGCGCTGCCGCCATCGGTTTTCAAGCATTTGCCGGTGACTTGTAAAGGAGTGAAACAGCAGGTACGTGACAAACGAGAGCACCACGATAAGCGCGGAGAGAGTGCCGAGCGCACCCGTGTCGCGCAACAGTATCCGTTGCTTTGCGCGGCGCTCTTCAATCGACAACGGCGTAAGTCTGGGATTTTCCTGCAGCACGGTTTCAAGCTTCTCCCGTAGCTCTACTCTAACCGTTACGTCTTCCTGCCGCGACGCGGCTAACCGGTTGCGGTACCCGGTCATCGTAGAGACTGAAAAAGGCGGGGCACATGGCATCGACAGTATGGAAGGGTTACATCTCGTTTGGCCTCATCTCCGTGCCGGTGCGCATGTATGTCGCCGCGCGTGAAGAACATATCGGCTTCAATCAGATTCACAAGAGTTGCGGCACCCGCATCAAGCAGCAGCTGTACTGCCCCACAGACGAACGGGTCGTGGAGCGCGACGAGATCGAGAAAGGCTACCCCACCGGCGACGGCACGTACGTGATGGTTTCAACGGGTGAGCTCAAGGCGCTTGAGGCCGAATCGTCCGAGACGATGGCCATTCAGCAGTTCGTCGAAATGGACGAGGTAGACCCGATCTATTACGAAACCTCGTACTACACGGTGGCCGAGGAGCCGGGTCGCCGTGCCTACGCGCTGATGATGCAGGCCATGCAAAAGCTGAAGCTGGGCGCGATCGCCAAGCTGACCCTGCACCAGCGGGAGCAGGTCGTCATCATCCGCCCCTATGAACATGGCTTGATCCTGCACACCCTGTACTACCCGGACGAGGTGCGTGAAATCCCGGAGTTCGGCGAGCAGAAGCCGCTTGAACTTCAAAACGCCGAAGTGAAGCTGGCTGAGCAGTTTATGAGCTCGCTGAGAGCACCGTTCCACCCGAACGCGTTCCACAACACATATCAGGAGAAGGTAGAAGCGCTGATTGAAAGCAAGGGTACAGGCGAGGATGGACCGGAGCCCGAGACGAAGAAAAAGCCAATGGCGCCGGTGATCAACCTGATGGAAGCGTTGAAAGCAAGTTTGGCAAAGAAGCAGGGAAGCGAGTTGCAGCCTGCGGCTCAGGCGGATGAGAAAAGTACAGTCAAATCGCGCCTGACAACAGTTAAGAGTGCGCCCCCGAAACGGCGAAAAGTGAGCTGACATTCAGAACCGGTTGGTCGAAAGTGCCTCTACAACATAGAAAATTTACCGAAAAGAGGGTGTTACAAAAGAAAGCCTAAAACGATCAACCATAGGCGACCTAAGTCTTATGGATGACGCAAGATCGTAGTATAAATTGCCACATAGATGCATGCTGCGAAAATGGTAATTGCGATCCAATCCATCAAGCTGAGGTGCTGTAGCCTTGTTCGCAAACCGGAAGTGGCAGCAATTTGCACTGATTTTGAATCTCCTAGGTACTCTGACGCTGTTCTTCTCATTTCAGGCCACCTCTTCCGATTTCAGACTTGTAAGAACCACCAGCGAATTTTTCCCTGATGAACTGGTCTATACGATGTGTGTTGGGTCGCTTCGCCTCTTTGAAACCAATGGCCGGTCTGGTTTAGGAATTGGAGTCACTAAACCATGCCCCAACGATAAATCAGGTCATCCCATAGCTATTGTGACTGTTGAGCACAGCTGGCTTGCTCCTACCGGCTTCCTCCTCACAGCTCTTGGATTTCTGATTCAGTACTTGTCCGTTCCTCAACCTCAAACAATAGCCTCTTTGAGAGAAGATCTTAAAGTTGCGAAACGTAAGGAAAGATTAAAACGAGTACGTAGTTCCCAGCACGATGCCTAGCGTAACAAAATTTTGGCGTACAAATTTTCTCGATAGATTGCTGCACGCACACCATAGAGGTTGGACTGTAGCAGACACTATGGAAGTTGCGCGAGCTTTGCGGACAGTTCTGTTTCTCATACTACCGCGCCACCGTTTATTTAGTTCAGGCTTTCAGTTTGCCGCGTTCTGCATTTCAGAGTGTACTTGCAGCTATCGCTACGCAGAAGCAGGCGGCATGGACCGGATGTACTCCACCAGCTGCCAGAGCGACGTATCGCCTAGGGACTTCCAGGCCGGCATGCCATGGCCCTTACTGCCATAGACCAGAATCCAGTGGATCTCGCCGTCCGTTTCACCGTGAACGCGGTCGGTGC
>CAXSHS010000171.1:0-3009 GCA_964237325.1 uncultured Acidobacteriaceae bacterium
GCCGGTGCAAAAGGTCTTCAACCGTCTCAATACCCTTGGTCTTGAGCGACTCCCCAATGCGGGGGCCAATGCCCTTAACGAACTGTATGGGTGTCAGCAGAGACAGCTTTTCGGGCAAAGGCATGCAGGCCTGATCGTACCGCATGGACTACGGACCAGGGACCGGCAGCTTTGACAGCAATCACTGCTGAGTTCCCATTTGTCGTACAACAACAAACGTACTTGTAGGTAGGCTAACATCGAAGCCATGCGGCGCTGCCGCACCTGCCGGAAGCATGAGGAAGTCTGTCTCTCCAAGTTTTCCGCTTTCCTTGCCGCCAAAGAGGTCGGTCTGCGAGCGCTTTGGTGTTTCAGCCTTTGAAAAGCATCGGTAGTCCGGCCAAAGTTCCTCCAGCACATTTCGCGTTGCATTGCGCGTAAAGTCGCGGCTATCTGTGCGCACATAAATAGTCGCTCTGCTATCCAGAAGCGGCTTAGCAGCAGCAAAAACGCTGTGCAGCATAGCAAGGTACTGCGGCTTATTCCCGTAGCGCTGAGCACTCGTATATTCAGGAAGCGCGCCCTCACCAAGCATCCAGAGGTGGATCCAGTTGTCGACCCGGTAATTTGTGATTCCATAGTAGGGCGGGGACGTAAGCAGCATACTGAAACGTCCCTCGCCATATGGCAAGAGCTGCCGCGCGTCTCCATATGCAATTGTAGAGGCTGCGCCCTGTGGTACCCCAAAACGATAGCGCCATGCTGCCCGTTGATGAAAGTAACGGGCGGGATCAAGATCCGGCGGTAACATACCGTGCTCTGTCCACCAACGCACGGCATAATCAGGTGCCATGCTTTTGCTTTGCCGCATCTGGTTGCTGACTGCATTCCCCGCTTTTGCATGCAGATGCACCAGAATGAGAGCCATTAAAGTTCGATCAAGGCGGCTTTCTCGCCAGTCGAGCACACGGCGCGCTGCATTCAGAAAACCCAGAACCCGCGGCGTCCAGGCTAAAGCCTGAAACACATTTACGGCTGCTTCGTCCACAGATCGTACAGCCGCTGCCACACTCTTGATTCTTTCTTGGACTCTCTCGAGGTTCGGTTCAGGATCTGTTTTCGCGGCAGAAAAGACGTAGGCCACGGCATTGAGATCGATACCCCACGATGGCCGGCCTGTAATGCGCGCCACATAGGGCACCGTGCCCCGACCGCAGAAAGGGTCCAGCACGCCCTCACTCGGCGGACACCAGCGTTCGACAGCTTCGCGCACAAATGGGACAGGAAACATGGCGTAGTAGGGGCCAAAAGTTGACCAGCGGCCTTCTGCCGACGCAGCGGGCCATGCAAAGCGCGATGTTGGGGAGCGCTCCTTCACCGGGAGCTTTCCGGTTCAAACAGGCTTCGCAGGATGTCTCCCCCGCGCTTGAGCGGGATGGCGGCATGCGCATGGGCACGGACCAGCGGCATAAATCCATCCCGGTATAAGTAAGTAGCCAGATGGTCGAGCACGTTGAGCATATCGCCTAAACGCGGGTAGCAGGCAGCATCGCAGCTGCTGAAGTCGCGGCTGGCCTGGTTGGTCATAGCCGTGTTGATGACGGCGTGTTCACCGGCTCGCGTTTTATACAAGACAGTTCTGCCGAAATATGTGTCCTGACCATGAGCCTTGGCGTGGACAGGCCGGAGTGTGATGTTTCGGTTGATATAGGCAGAATCGAGAGCAAACGCTGTGCCGGTAGCAAATGCACCACGCGGGCCATGCTCAGCCGAGTAATCCAAACTCTCGAAGTGATCTACAAAGGCTCCACTTTTTTGATATCCGAATACAGCCAGTTCAAAGCCTTGCGCACGGCAGAGCAGTGCAATGCGTTCAAACTCATCGCGCACATGCAGCGTCAGCCATGCCGGATGACCGAACAACGCAAGCGGACCATCGACGATGAAGATATTCTCCCGCAAGTAGATCAATCCCGCCCGGTCGCGGGCAAAGAAGCGCAGCACGTTGAGCAGGGAAACAATTTCAAGCACATGCCGTACTTCTCCATGGGCTTCGCCATTGCTTGAAACCTCACTGAAGCGCTCTGCAAAACGAAAAGCATCTGTCTCAAATAGAGTTTCCCGCCGATCGCAGGAGCAGGGGTACGTAGCAAGACAAGGCTGCAAGGTCTGTGTGCAATCCTCGACAGGACAGCCGGGAGGGCGTGATGGAGCATGCGGGCCGCCTACAACTGCACGCACTGTTTCAAGCAGCGTCTCATGCGTGCTATCAATGCGCCCGCAAAATGCGTCATATGCAGTCTGCCGGAAGAAGCGGCGCGGTGTATCGCCCGGCACCTCGGGCCGGTAGATATTTGCGCCCGGCAGCACGTGGTCGAATGTGCTGGCGCTCTCCATATCATAAAACGCACGCGGGCTTGGGATATCGTCAGCCTGCGCTCTCAGCAGCTCCGATAGATTAATGCTCACTACTGCTACCTTCAGCAGGGTCGCCTCAGCCATGGGAAACCCGTTCTGGATAGCCGCAGATACATTCGATCTGTCGATGGCGATGACCCTGCGCGGCAGCCAGGTGTTTCGCTCCACCTGGAGAGAATGTGGGAGGGGGCGTGTGGAAGCATCATGCGGCCGCACCTTGCCTTTAAACTCGCGAAAGGCAGCGCTCTGCTCGAGCGCAAGCAGGCTTTCTCCCGTGGCAAACTCACCCTCAAAGGGCATGCTTGCCTCCACCTGCATTGAAGCGATGGATTTGCACGGGTACTGTGTAGGGGTTAGAAAGGGTGCGCATGCGGAGGAAGCCAGGCTCGGGAACATTGAGAATCTGCTGTGAAAAATCTTCGAAGTCGTAATACTTCTTCAGCTCGCGCAGCTCATCTGCATTATTAAGGTGAGCGACAAACCAGTCGTCTGTGTTCTTGAGGATGTTGGCTTGAATGGAGCTTGGCTCCTGCGTCGCATAGGCCATGCCGATGCGGAATTTTGAGCCTTCCTTAGCGACACGCGACCATATCGTTGTAAGGTCATCTGACT
>CAXSHS010000171.1:3019-3512 GCA_964237325.1 uncultured Acidobacteriaceae bacterium
ATCATTACGTCCGGGGGTGGCTTCGTTCCACCTTTACCATCTGGAATAGCATCGATAAAGTCGCGCACCTGCCGTTTAGAAATACGCCACATCAAGCGTTCGGCTGCTTTTTTGTTCATGTCAGGGTCGCCGGTGGACTGATCGACAATGACTAACCTCCCGGCACGCAGGTCGGCAACAACATCATCGGCGTAGTCGCTTTTGCTCGCAGGATCATGGAACTCATTGAGTTGGAAAACAAGCTTCATGCCGCCGGCGTGATTCAAGTAGTCTAGGAGTGCACTGAGCGACTCATCATGCCAATCGCTTCCTCTGTGCGTACTTGCATAAGCCTGATTGAAGTTCTCGTAGGTTTTGTCCTTCTTGTCTGTCATGGCTTGACCTAATGCTGCCTACGCAGTTCGTGCTTCGTTCCAATGAATCTCCCCGGTTTGCTCAAATATGCTGCCCGCGGCAGCATATTTGGGCGAAGTCTTGAAAGCCTTTCGGAAGT
>CAXSHS010000172.1:0-3485 GCA_964237325.1 uncultured Acidobacteriaceae bacterium
TCACGCAATATGTCCGCTCCTTACTTTTTCGGCAGCTGTTTCAACATCTGTTTCAAATTGCCGGCCAGCTTCTTAAGATTTCTCTTCTCCGCGTCAGACAGGTCTTCCCCCACAACGCCACGAAACATCAGGTGGTGGCTGCCTGTATCGAATATGTCCACCACCAAGTGCGTTTCGGCGGTGCCCAGGGCATTAAAAGTCAATTCCCCATAACCCGGCTTCCACCCAATGCCCCAACCCTGTGGGCTCCAACTTTGCGCCCATGTACCGCCATGGTCCGCGTAGTAGGCAATCAGGTGCGGGCCATCCTGTGTGTCGCCCAGCGCGAATACTGTAGCGCTACCGCCGGAAGGCACCAGTTGCCAGCCGCGGGCCTTGAGGTTCTTATCTACCAGCGCCTTCATCGCGTCAACATATGTGGCAACCGGCATACGTGCATCTCCCCAAGAGTAGGTACGCCCGCTGAACTGCGCGGAATGGTCGTACTCCGTGGTGACCGGGGGGCTGAGAAACGGAATCGCCCGCGCGGCGGGTGCCCCTGTAGTCAGTGCAACTGCCAAGGCAAATGTCCAACGAAATGTCTTTCTTGTCTTTTTTGTCATGACCCTCTACGAATACTCCGGCATATGCGAAGCTCTCCGGCACTAGGAGGCTTGCAAAGCTTGTAAGGATGGATCAAGAGAGTGGTTCTATACAGCGAGGTTGCTGTAGATTTGCAAACTATCTGCATGGCACCGGCATACGCCTGCGGCTCAACCCATGCATCGAGGAGCCGCCGGACATATGTGCAGGACTAACTAGCTGTTTCCTTAGGAGGAAACTTCTTGAACATCATATCGATGTCCTTATCTATATTTTTTGTATTCTTATCAGCTTTGTTTGAAATATCGTTACTGGCATTGCCACGAAACAGCAAATTGTGATTTGAATTGTCGAAGATGTCGAGAATCAAGTGTCCTACCGATAGATTGTTCGTAGTAGTAGTTGCCTCGCCGGAGTTACCCAGCCCGCCGAAGCCTCCCCCGAAGCCGTTGCCGAAACCGCCAAAACCTCTCCTGCCAAAACCGCCGCCCCAGCCGCCGCCAAAGCCGTTATAAAAGGTCTCCATCTCTTTTTCGTTCTTGATGTTCCCGGTTGCAAATACTGTCGTACTAGCACCGGAGGGCATCAACTGCCACCCTTTTGCCTGCAAATCCTTGTCTACTTCACTCTTGATGCGGGCAACATTGAGCGGATTGTCAGTTTTCACATTGCCCCATGAGTAGGTGTGATACTTGGAAAAATCCGCTTGGTGATCGAAGTCAGTGTGGACCTCGGCTTGCATAAACGAAGTGGAAAGTAATAGTGCCGCGGCAAATGACAAGGCCGTGCCAAATTTCATAAGAACTCTCCTTGTGTGGCAGCAGGAAGAAAGCTCTTATGGCCAATACCTGGCTATTGTGCTTCGTCCTGCGGCAACGCGTAATACCCCTTGCGCGTCTGGACTTTCAGTCCATCACCTTTACATTGGATGCTGACTGTCCGGTACTTGCCGTCAAAGTCACTATTTAGAGGCACATAGCTGGCTACATACTGGGTGCGCAGCTCATCTTGAATCTGTTGAAAGGCTGCTTCAAGCTTTTTGCCGTTATTGCCCACGTCGATAACACGGCCGCCTGTCTCTTCGGCCATCTTGCGCATGGCCGAGTCACCGTTGTAGCCGAGGTTGAAGCCGCCTCCCGAGTAGAAGCCCCGGTCAGCAATCAGGATCACATAGATGATGCTATTCGCCTTTTGAGCCGCTTCAATCGCGTCCTGAATACGGTATTTCGAGCCTTGGTCACCGCCGTCGGTCAGCAGAATCATGGCTTTGCGCCCAGTCTCCTGCCGCAGCTTGTCGTTGGAGGCAAGGTACACGGCGTCAAACAACAGCGTGCCCTTGGGCGCGCCCTGCGTGGGAATGGTGCCCTGCCCGATACCCGGACCGCCGGCGGAGCCGTTGCCGCCTGCCGTGTTGATGACAGCTTTGTTCATGGCGCGGCTTAGCTGCCCGGCATTGTTCGAGTAATCCTCAAGCAGGTCCACATCTACGTCGAACGAGATCAGGAAAGCCTCATCTTTATCCTCAAGTACCTGCTTGAGAAAGGTAGAGCCGGACTGTTGCTCCAGCGGCAGCACATTCATTTGCGAGCCGGAGGTATCGAGCAGAATGCCGAGCGTGAGCGGCTGGTTGGCGCGAGCCTCGAAGTTGCGCAGCTTTTGCGGTTTCTTGTCTTCAAACACCTGGCAGTCGTCGCGTGTCAGGTCCGGGATGAGCCCGTTGCGCTTGTCGCGCACCGTGAAGTAGAGCGAGACGAGGTTCGAGTTAACGCGCAGCGTGGTGACCGGCGCGCCCTGCGGCGTGTCGTCAGAGGGCGCGGGGGCTGAGCTGGTCGGCGGCGCATCCGGCGATGGAGCTGACTGCGCGTAAAGGCAGGGGGCAAGCAGCAGAAGGGGTGAGAGAGCAAAGGCGAGGCGGCGCATGGCTATAGATTAGACGGCTCACGAGCCGGAAAAGCTCCGCGACATAAACGCGCGATACAGCTCTCAGCCGCGCAGGCGGTTTAAGCCTTCAGCTTGCCCATGTAGTCGGCATCGGTCTTCAGCGCCTGCTCCCAGGGCATGTCCGGGTAGGCTTCCTGCTCCACGAACATATGCTGGATGGTCCCCGGTTTGACTACCTTGAAAATCGCCGGGTAGTCTGCCGTACCCTTGCCCAGTTCGGCGGCCGGCGGCGGGTTGTCGACCGAACCCTGTCCTGCGCCGCGCTTGAAGTCCTTGACGTGCAGCATCTTGATGCGATTGGCATACGTGCGCAGGTAGTGCTCGGGGCTGCCGCCGCCTACCGTAACCCAGCCGCAATCGAGCTCAAAGATGACCAGCTTCGGGTCGGTCTGGGTGACGAGCATGTCATAGGGGATGGCACCGTCTTTGGGCGCGAACTCCATGGTGTGGTTGTGGTAGCCGAACTGGAATCCGGCTGCATGCGCCTTCGCTCCCCAGGCATTGAACTGCTCCGCATTCCACTTCCAGTCATCGGCTGTAAACGAGGTGACCTGCTGCTTGAACGGCAGATTGCCGGACTTGCTCGTGTCACGAAAACCGGGAAACGAGCAGATGATGTAGCGCGCCGTTCCGAGTTCTTTGTGGAAGTCGAGGATTGCGTCGAAGTTTTTGAGCAGCTGTGCCGTGGAGTAGTGTGCGGAGACGCAGTGGAGCCCTGCGGATGCCATGGCGGCCTTGACCTGCGCCGGGGACTGGTTGAAAAAGCCTGCGGCCTCGACCTCGCGGAAGCCGAAGCTCTCCACCTGCTTGAGCGTACCCGTGTAGTCGGCCTTGAGCTGGTCGCGCACAGAGTACAGCTGCAAGCCCAGCGGCAGGCCGAACGGACTGGCCTGCGCGGCGCGAGCGGGCAGCAGCGCAGCAGCAGCGGCAGCAGTGACAGAGGAGTGCAGGAACTGACGACG
>CAXSHS010000173.1:0-3477 GCA_964237325.1 uncultured Acidobacteriaceae bacterium
CGTCCCCCACGGCGTCACCTTCATAGGCCGCCTCTTCGACGAAGGCACGGTAGCCAACGCAGGCATGGCCCTCGAACAAGCCATGCGCATAGCCGACGCCCGCCCGCAAGGGTTCTAAGCGGCGTCTACAGCAGACATGCCTATGTCATATACGAAAAATGGTGTACAAAAACCGGTGTCATCCTGAGCGGAGCGCAGCGGAGTCGAAGGACCTGCTTTTGCCTTGCCTCCGCTGACACTATTTCTGCACGGAAGAAGGATTGCCGGGTACCCCACATCTCGCCTTTGGGACGTGGGACTTATAATAAAATACTATTTAAATCTATAAAATAAGGGTCATCCTGAGCGCAGCGAAGGATCTGCTTTTCCCGCGCTGGCCCTGACGCAAACAACAAGAACTACCGCGCCGTAACTGCTTGCTCATTCAAAGCAAGTCACTGAAGTTCATGAGCTCAGAAATCTGGAGAGCTGAGTCATAAAATTGCGTGAACTTATACCTGTCTGGGTTTAGCTTCCAACAGCGTCCATGAGCCATCCAGTGACGAAACTTAAAGGCGCTTCGAAGCTTAATAATAGCTTGTCGATGAAAGTCGGATTCAGCCTTCCATCTCTCAAAAAGGTCCTCATCCAATCGAACATTCTTCTTCTTTTTCTTATAGAGTTCACGAAAAGAGCGTGACAGATCATCTTTCAGCCTTCGCCCACCCGATCCAGGTAGTCCAGTCGAAACGCCGCCTCTAAACCTGTCAACAAAATCAGCGACGACTGCTGGTCGGATTTTTGCAATCTCCCCTGAAGTTTTCTTTCGACCTCTGCTATGGATTCGCCGAAAAAGCGAACTCCAAACCCTGGAGAATCAGGGCTGAAGTACGACCGCAGTGTTGCTTGTACATCGGCATGGTGAGCAAACATTTCTTCGAGCCTCAACGCCGAAGGATCTTGCTGCTGCGTACTCACGCAGGCGAGAGCGCCGCAATAATCTCGTACAAGGTTTCTGCGGTGAAGTCCACAAATGTTCGTTGCGCGGAGGCAGTTATGAGCTTCCAAACCCACACAATCGGTAAGTCGCTCATATGCGGTCCAATCGCAACAGCAACATTGACATGGGAGGACGCTGTATTCGGTGTGACTCGTACCATGGATGCCACGTCACGCGCTTCCTTGCTGACCAAAATCAGTGTCGCGCTTCCGGCAGGGCCGGTTACCTCCACTCGCCCTTTCGTTCCGATAAGAAAGGTCCCTACCGGCTCAAATTGAATGATTGTTCTGCCGACCCGTAAAAGAAGGCTGGGTGCCTCATAGAAGCCGACTTGTTCTTCAAACAGACGAACGGTTCCAAGTTCAAACTTGATTTGACCAATCTGTATATATGGTTCTAAATGCGACCCTATGTCTGCATACAGCTGATCAAGGTAAGTCAACCACTGCTTCAGTTCTTCCTGATCGCTCGTTTGCCGCTTCGGCGCTGCCTCCGGGTCAACTTGTTGCAGCGGCTGGTGCTGCTTGATGAAGCTTTCAAATGAGGCTTGATCCACGTGTTCCTCCGGCTCGGCTGTCCGAAAGTCATCCTCTTTCCCATGATATTGCGAAATAGCAAAAGTGCCCCGTACGCGGTTGAAGTTCAACACTCTCAGGACAACCTTCGCACCTTACGAATTAAGGCTCAAGCCTTGCCGCCCGCCGCACCCTGGCATGATCCAGCCGCATTGCAGTAACTTCAAAACATCCCATCTCTCCATCGCAAGGGCAATACAATGGCAGGCAAGATGAAGTTTCTCGCCGCGTACATCCTCGCGACTGCCATCGGAACCGCAGGCATGCACGCGCAAACCGCCGCGCACCGGCCTCAAACCCCCGGCGCTCCCCAGCCGGTCCAAAGCCGCGACTACGACCTCAGCAAATACCCGCACGGCATCTCCGCCGCCTACACCACCCATAACTTCCAGTTCACAGACGGCGAACAACTCTCCAACCTGCGCCTCCACTACGTGACGCTCGGCACCCCGCACCGCAACGCCGCGGGCCATGTTGACAACGCCGTAATGATCCTCCACGGCACCGGCGGCTCGGCAGCGCAGTTTTTGGGCCCAGGCTTCGCCGGCGTTCTGTTCGGCCCCGGCCAACTGCTCGACGCAACCCGCTACTACATCATCCTGCCCGACTCCATCGGTCACGGCCTCTCATCCAAACCCAGCGACGGCCTCCACCTGCGCTTCCCCAAGTACGACTACGACGACATGGTGCACGCCCAGCACCTGCTACTGACTGAAGGCCTGCACGTAGACCATGCCCGCCTCATCCTCGGCACCAGCATGGGCTGCATGCACGCCTTTGTCTGGGGCGAGACCTACCCCGGCTTCAGCGACGCGCTCATGCCATTAGCCTGCCAGCCCGTCGAGATCGCCGGGCGCAACCGCATGACCCGCAAAATGGTCATCGACAGCATCACCGGCGACTCTAACTTCGACAATGGCGACTACAAAACCGAGCCGCTAGCCGGTCTGCGCGCCGCCTATGATGTCGAACTCCTCATGGGCTCAAGCCCGCTGCAAATGCAGGAGCACGCTCCCACCCGCGATCAGGCGGACGCCTCGCTCAACGCCACCCTCGACCGCGTCCTCCCCACCCTCGACGCCGATGACATGATCTACCAGTTCGCAGCCTCCCGAAACTACAACCCCTACCCCAGGCTCGCAACCATCACCGCGCCTCTGCTCCAGATCAACTCCGCCGACGATTTCATCAACCCGCCCGAGCTGCACATCTCGGACACAGCCATCCACCGGGTCCCGCATGGCCAGTTCGTGCTGCTGCCCATCACGGACCAAACACGCGGCCACGGCACCCACACACTGCCCGCGATATGGCAGCCGTACCTCAAGCAATTGATGGAGGAATCTGCCGGGAAGTAAAACCTGCCTCACCGGTACTCTGGCGCATCGCATCTCCTTTGCTTTACCGTAGTTGCGGCGGACCTCTGTTCGCACGCAAGGGGCATTGCAATGGTAGGCAGGATGAAGATTTTCGCGGCATGCGTACTCGCAACCGCATTGGGTACCGGCACCGCAAACGCACACGCGCAACGCACAGCAGCCCAGCACCGCCTGGACGAACAGCGCCAAGCGGATGAGGCGAAGCGGATCGCCGCCCTCCCCTGGATGCAGCCCAACGCAAGCCCCGACGAGCGCGCCGACATGGCGCTTAAGCAGATGACGCTCGCCGAAAAACTGAGCCTGCTACACGGCAACGGCATGGCCCACACCGTGCAATGGCAGCGCCCGGAGCTTGCGCAGTCCAACAACGGCGCAGGATTCATCCCGCCCATCAAGCGCCTCGGCATCCCCGGCATCGACATGTCCGACGCAGCCTACGGCGTCCGCTCCTCCGGCGACAACGGTCGCTACTCCACCGCCCTGCCCAGTGACGCAGGCGCGGCCTGCGGCTGGGACCGCAAAGCCGCCTACGAGTACGGCTCCC
>CAXSHS010000174.1:0-3432 GCA_964237325.1 uncultured Acidobacteriaceae bacterium
ATCTCCACATCAGCACCTTACCCGCACTTCGCTGGTTAGTGTGAACAGGCTTTAGGCAATTAAAGTTGAGATTTCATTACAAATTACAGGTGGTTGTGGATCGAACGGTATTGTCCTCTAGCGCTAACGAGACCCGATCTCAGTCAGGGTGGAGGATCTACATGCACATCGTCGACTGGCTGAAGTCCACTTACGCTCACAATTCCAAGGAACTGGAACAACGGCTTGCAGCTCTTCCGCCAGCTGTTCTTGAACCAAATCCGCCGCCGCTAGGGCCGATCTCTGTTGAAGATGCCGTTCATTACATTACGAAGTGGTCGAGTAACGAGGATCAGATGGCCTCTGTGCTCAAGCTGCAACCACGGATGTGGCCGAGCGATTTCCTCGTGCTGCTAGGCAGGGAGTGGACGATGGCCGACGATGTTGGACAGCATGTGCAAACGCTTCAACAAGTACTCGGTGATAATGGACCGATAAACACAATGATGAGCTCAGAAGAGCGGGCGGCCTACGACGTTCTTTCAAAGACACTCACCGTCTATCGAGGGTGCGGCTGGACAAACCAGAAAGGAATGTCTTGGTCTCTCTCGCTTAGTGTAGCGCTGAAGTACGCGAATGGATCATACTGGCGCTATCAGTATGGTTGTCCCTTCATCATCACAGCCAGAATCCGCAAAAGCCGCATTCTTGCAATTAAGCTGGATCGCGGGGAGGACGCCAGTTCTGCATTCACCCTGCATTAAAGGATACAAATTAAGACGAGCTTCACTCCCCGCAAGTGGTTCCGTAGCTGCCTCAAGGATGCCAGAATCGATGGGTTTACTTGGCACAGCAATAGGCACATATTTTGCTCATGGGTCGCTATGGCAGGAAGTTCCATTACAGACATTATGGCTCTGGCCGGCCACAGAACGACTTTGATGGCGGCACGCTATAGTCATCTTTCGCAGGAGCACACCTTGACAGTCGTCGAACGGCTATCGCTTCCTGATGCTCCAGAATAATAGCTATCGCGACCATGAACAGCCAATTGCGCAGTTATGGCCACCCATTAAAGGCGACTATCACTGCATAAACCATTTGCTTTCAACAGATATGTGGTGAGCTCGCTGGGGCTCGAACCCAGGACCCATGCATTAAAAGTGCATTGCTCTACCAACTGAGCTACGAGCTCATAACCGCCGAACCAGGTTTAAAATTATCATAGCCGAGCGATGGTGCCGCATTCGAGAGCCTACTTCTTCTCCAGCAGATCAATTGTCTTATCGTGCTTGCCGGTGATTATGGTGAGCCCAGTTTAGAGCGGCTGCATTACGCTACCGCCGATTCTTGCTCATCGGCACTACCTGCACAGTGGTATCGCGCATTTCATTTAGAAAATCGTTGATAACAGAGCCACGCAGCAGCAGATCAAACCTTGAGCGGGCTGCCTGCCCAAATACTACGTGCGAGATCGACTCCCGCTTGGCAAAATCTATAAGGGCTTTGCCAACATTTTTCTCTTCAAGCGTTATGATTTGCGCGCCCAGGCTTTTGGCCAAGCGGCGATATTCGTTTAGCCGCTCCATGGCCTGCGGGTCGTCGGCCTGAGGCTGATGCCCCCGCGCGCCTTGCACGTATACCGCATACCAGTTTGTCGCAAGGCGGCCGGCGATGCGCGCTGCGTTGCGGATCAGTCGTTCCGTGCCGGGCCGGTGCGACAGGCACACCATCACTTTTTCAGGAACCGGGGCCTGCTCCAGCCCCTGCGCACGACGATACTCCGAGGCCGCCACACTGACCTGCTCGGCTGTGGTGCGTAGCGCGAGCTCGCGCAGCATGGTCAGGTTGCCCTTGCGGAAAAAGTTGGCGAGTGCCTGCTCAACGCGCTCGGGCTTATAGATTTTGCCCTCGCGCAGGCGGCTGCGCAACTCATCGATAGGAATATCGACGTTTACAACTTCGTCAGCACGGCGCAGAAAACTGTCCGGGATGGTCTCGCGAATTGTTGTCCCGGCGGATCGTGCGACGGCGTCGTTCAGTGTTTCCAGGTGCTGCACATTGACCGCCGTTTCGATATTGATTCCGGCGTCCAGCAGCTCCAGCACATCTTCATAGCGTTTGCGATTGCGCGAGCCGGGCACATTCGTATGCGGCAGCTCGTCCACCAAAACCGTGTGCGGTTTCCGCGAAAGAATCGCGTCGAGATCCATTTCCTCAAGCGTTACGGAGCGGTAGGGAATCTGCTTGAGCGGAATGCGTTCGAGATCACCGATAAGCGCGGCAGTTTCCTTGCGGCCATGCGCCTCAATGAAGCCGATAATGACGTCAACACCCGCAGCGCGCAGCCCGTGCGCATGCTCCAGCATGGTGTACGTTTTGCCGACTCCCGGGGCTGCACCGATATACACGCGCAGCCGTGCCGGCTCCGGTTCCGGCAGGGGAGGGGTGGGCTTCCCTTGCTCTTCCATGAAGATCTGCGCCATGTGTCAGCCTGCCTCAACCGGATGTCTTGACTCCACGAGCGCAGCAGCTGGCAAAGTGAAGGTAAATGTCGTACCGGCACCAAGCCGGCTCTCAACAGAAATCTGGCCGCCTTGCGATTCAACGAGCCGGCGTACCAGGGCCAAGCCAAGGCCGGTGCCCTCAGCAGAGCCGGAGTTGAAGCGGCCGAAGATCATGTTCAATCGCTCCGGGGTAATCCCGGTACCTGTGTCAGAGACGCTAAACTGCACTGTGTTCTTGCTCTCCATCGCGCCAAGCCGTATGTAGCCGCCACGTGCGGTGTTGCGAGCGGCATTGCTCAGCAGGTTTTCGAAAACAGAACGTACCGCGCGACGATCGGCTTCTACTCGCTGCAGGTCGGCGTAGGCCTCAATCTCGACAGTCAGCCCGCGCTCCGCTGCTGCCTGGCGTATGTTAGCTTGGGCCTCGCGCAGCAAGTCGATAGGGCGCAGGCGCTCCAGCTTGAGCGCGCGCCGGTTGCTATCAAGCTCGGCCACGGCAAACAGGTCGGCCATCAGGTCGTCCAGGTGCTCCGCTTCGCCCTGCGCTCCATCCACGACATCAGCTTGCAGGGGCCGCAGCTCGCCTGCATAGCCCTGCGCAAGCGCATGGATCGCAACGCGCAGTTTTTCCAGTGGGTCGCGCAGCTTCTGGGAGGCAACTGCAAGAAAGCGTGTTTTGAAGCGATCCAGTGCTTCAAGCTCCGTCACATCTTCAAGCACAGAAACCGCGCCCAGCAGGTGCCCCTCGTTGTCGCGCATAGGGGTGGTGCGCAGGCGATAATTGCGCTGGGCCTCGCCGATACGGATGGGTGCCATGGCAGTTTCACCTTCACCGCCGACGGTTCGCTGGAGCGAGATGGCGGTCTGGATGGCGGCCAGAATCTCCTTGCCGCCCGGGGTTGAGGCAAGCACCATGCGGTTGCCAGTATCACCCAGCAGGTCGCGC
>CAXSHS010000175.1:0-3332 GCA_964237325.1 uncultured Acidobacteriaceae bacterium
CGGGTGCGTGGTCGAGCACCGCGTGGAGCGCTTGCAGGTTGGCGTGGATGTCGGAGAGGAGAAGGGCGCGCATGTGGCTTGAGCTTACAGGGAGCGTACCCAGTGACCGGGGGTGGGCTCAGTGAGGGTGCCGGTGCGCCAGTCAGATTGCCCCCGGCCTGTTTGTTCGTCAAGGTCTGTGAGGGTGGCTAGCGGTTGATCGAGCGGGGTTTGCATGGTGGGGATGGCGCGCAGAAGGGCTTGCGTGTAGGGGTGCAGCGGCTGATGGAAAAGGGTGCGGACCGGGGCTTGCTCAAGCAGGATGCCGTGGCGCATGACGGCAACGCGCTCCGTGACTTGCGAGACTACGGCGAGGTCGTGCGAGATGAAGAGCATGGCGAGGTTGTGGTCCTCGCGCAGCTTTTGCAGCAAGTCGAGGATTTGCGCTTGTACCGTGACATCGAGCGCGGTGGTGGGCTCGTCGGCGATGAGGAGGCGGGGGCGGTTGATGATGGCCATGGCGATGAGGATGCGCTGGCGCTGGCCGCCTGAGAACTGGTGCGGGTAGTCGCGGGCGCGGCGTACGGGGTCGGGCAGGGCTACGGTATCCATGGCGGCGTAGACGGCTTCCTTCACCTGGCGGCGGGGCATACGCGGCTGGTGGGCTTGCAAGGCTTCGCCGATTTGCGCGCCTACCGGCATGACCGGGTTGAGGGCGGTCATGGGTTCCTGGAAGATCATGGCGATTTCGCGGCCTCGCAGGGAGCGCATGGTTTCCGGTGGGAGCGTAAGCAGACTTTGATCAGCAAATTCGATTGACCCGGTGATGTGCGCGGAGGCGGGCGGCAGCAGGCGCAGGATGGCGAGCGCGGTTACGGATTTACCGGAGCCTGACTCGCCGACAAGACCGACCGATTCACCTTCGCCGATGGTGAGCGATAGGGCGTCAACTGCCGGGGCGGGTGCGCGAGGGAATCGGATGGTGAGCTCGCGGAGTGAGAGCAGCGGAGTGGCGGGCATGCTTAGCGAGTTTACCAAGCCTGTATGTTTATCTAGGCTTATTCAATCTTACCCATGACAAAAGCAGGGAATAGTTTGAGGAGACGAGGCAAAGGCAGATCCTTCGCTACGCTCAGGATGACCCCGTTTTCCAATATGACATTGATTTTGATTTTGCTTCAGATTCATCGAGCGTCCAAGTGTCCAGACACTCAAACGTCCAAGCGTGACGCGGCTTTACCGGTGCCCGACAAAGCGGAGGATAAGTGTTATTTATCGCGGGCACAACTCTTGCTGATAGAGCGTTTTCCTTGTTGTGCGTCGGCGGCGGTAACACTAGGTTAGTAAACATACTGTTTCATCCTGAGGAATATCCATGGCTATGCCGCTATCGCGCCGCTCGTTTCTTGTTTCCGCTTCCATTGCATCTGCCGCGGCACTGCCTCTGTTTACGGAGGCGCAGCTGGCGCAGGCACAGCGCCGTACGCCGCGCAAGTCTGTTCCCGCAGGCGCGGTGCGCATTGATGCGAATGAGAATCCGTTGGGGCCGTGTGCGGCGGCCTGCTCGAGCATCACGAGCATGATCCCCGAGGGCGGCCGCTACGACAGCGACCTGACGGACAAGCTGGCGCAGACTTTTGCCGCGCAGGAAGGTTTGAAACCTGAGTACGTTGCAGTGTATGCGGGCTCAAGCGAGCCGCTGCACTACTCTGTGCTGGCGTTTACCTCGAAGCAGCGGGCCTACGTGACAGGCGATCCCGGCTATGAAGCGGGCATGCGCGCGGCGACGCTTAACGGTGCGCCCGTGGTCAAGGTTCCGCTTACTGCTACGCATGCGCATGATGTACAGGCGATGCTGGCGGCGGCCCCAGCGGGCGGGGTGTACTACATCTGTAACCCTAATAACCCTACAGGTACCACTACGCCGCGCGAGGCAATCGAATACGCGCTGAAGCACAAACCGGCGGGGTCTATCCTGCTGATCGATGAAGCATATATCCATTTTTCAGAGGCTGCGCCATCGCTTGATCTAGTGAAGGCTGACCAGGATGTGATCGTGCTGCGTACGTTTTCAAAGCTCTACGGCATGGCGGGGGTGCGCTGCGGCATGGCTATCGGCAGGCCTGACCTGCTGGCGAAGATTGCTTACTACGGCATGAACCCGATGCCCATTATGGCGGTGGCGGCAGCGACGGCGAGCCTGAACGAGCCGCAGATTATTGCGCAGCGGAAAGCGATCAATAGCGACTTGCGCGGGCAGACGTTTGAGTGGCTGAGTGCGAACAATTACAAGTTCACGCCGTCACAGAGCAACTGCTTCATGATTGATACAGGACGGCCCGGGCATGACGTGATGAAAGCCATGGCGGACCAGAATGTTTATATCGGGCGGGTGTGGCCTATTATGCCGACTTCAGTGCGTATTACGGTGGGGACTGCGAGTGATATGGCGGCTTTCCGGAGTGCGTTCAAGCAGGTGATGGATGGGCCTGCGGTGGCTTCGCTGGTGCAGGCGGTGGGGGAGAATCGTAGCCGGATGCTGTCGTAAGAGGGGTGGAAGGTTACCGGGTGAGCTTTATGAGACAGGGCGAAAAGCAGATCCTTCGCTTCGCTCAGGATGACCCCGATTTTTTAGAGAGCTGGTTTTAAGGGAATTGGCATCGGAAGTTCAAGGTGCGGAACCCGCACCTTGAATGCGTAATGCGGGCACCTGTTCTCCGGGTTATTTCCGCCTGGTTTCATAGTAAGAAATAGCTGCGGTTATTTCGAGCGAATGGCAATGACCTCGATCTCAACCAGGGCCCACGGAGCAGCCAGAGCGGCTACCTGCATGGCACTGCGTGCGGGCTTGTTGGGCTGGTCGGCGGTGCCGAAGAATTGCAGGTAGCTCGCCTGCAAGCCGGGGAAGTCGAGCTTGCCGCCGTTTTTCGGGTCGCCTGCCAGGAAGACGGTCATCTTGACGACGTCTTTCATGTCAAGACCTTGTTCTTTTAGAAGCGCCTGGATTTTTGTCAGGGCGGAGAGTGATTGGGTTTTTGTGTCGCCGTAAACGGCCTCTGTGCCCTTAGCGGAGTCTGCCGGGGTTATGGGGGAGGCTAGCTGGCCACTTAGGTACAGGATGTCACCTGCCCAGACGCCGTTGGCGATGGGGCTCTTCTCATTCGGCTGCAGGTGCCTGACGACCAGCTGCGCTCCGGCTGTACCGGCTATGCCGATTGTTGCTGCGAGAACCAGCGCGGCGAGCGTTTTATGTGCGTGCTGCATGTAAGCGTTCCTCAAGCCTTCCCTGCTTTCGTTCTGTCGGCGATGGCTTGCACGACGCGGAGAGAGCTTACTGCCGCGCCCTCCTGCCA
>CAXSHS010000176.1:0-3277 GCA_964237325.1 uncultured Acidobacteriaceae bacterium
TCTGCCCGGTAGCTTTCCCGCGAGCGATACACCCGCAGAAATACCTCCTGCGCCAATTCCTCGGCAATTGCTTGGTTGCCCGTCATGCGAAACATGTAGTGGATGATCTGCTTGCGGTATTTTTCAATCAGGTACGTAAAGCCTGAGTCATCTCCCTCGCGCACACGCAGCATAATGGCTGCATCGGAGTCTTCGTCGGGGATGCTATTCGGCATACCGCCAGTGTGCGGAACCGGGGACGGTGTCCGAATCGCTCCACTCCAGCTCCGATCATAGGCTGCGGTTACCATGTCCGTATCAACACCGCTTTCTTCAAAAGGTTGCGTCTCTTTGGCATCCTCCTGAGCATCCTCCTCGGTTTCCGAAGCCGGCTTTGATATGTCATCCAGGTCTGGATTTTTTTTAGCTGGAGCTTTGTCCAAACCAAATCGCTTTCGTTCTCCACTCTCAAGGCGTGTGGCTTGTTGCGAGGCTGCCACGCGCAAGGGAAATCGCTTGGGAGTATCTGGAGTATCAGGAGTGTCCATACCGGCTCTTCGACTGATTGTAACCGTGGGCGTGAAATGGACCTCCGCAGCTTAACCCCATTGTTGCGAGTGCTGTCCGGTTGAGCCGTCCAGCCGCGAGTGCTATTCTTCAAGAATCGTTGCCTGCCCGCCAGAGTTAAGGCAGGCGTGGACCATTCAGGGCGCATAACTCAGCGGTAGAGTGCCACCTTCACACGGTGGAAGTCGTAGGTTCAAATCCTGCTGCGCCCACCATGAACTCCTTCTCCGTGCCGATCCGAGTTCATCCTGTTCTACCTGCTTACTGCAAAGCACTGAGTACAACCGGTGGCTCCGCGTATTGAGTTAGATGTCAAAGCAGACTACAGATGCGGACTACACTAAGGAGGCAGCGTAGTGCCTCCTGGCAACGCTGCCCCCGCTTGAAACGCTTGACAACCGGTGCTTTGAAGGGCAATGGCAGCTATGAAAAAAGCTTTGGTCGCTTCGGTCCATGCTGCGGAGCCCGTTTCCGCCGCGTCGGTATCGGCACAAGAGGAGGCCGAGCGCGCACTTGCGCTGTTCCACCCGGTGACAGCGGACTGGTTCCGTGCCGTGTTTGAGCGGCCCACTGCGCCGCAGCGGCTGGGCTGGCCTGCGATTGCCCATGGCGACAGCACGCTGATTCTGGCACCGACCGGCACCGGCAAAACGCTGACTGCCTTTTTGTGGTGCTTGGATCGGCTGATGCTGCATACGCAGGTTGTGCCCGCCGCTGCGCCTTCGGCAAAGCCGGCCCGACGTGCGGCAAAGCAAAGCGGCGGTTGCAAAGTGGTGTATATCAGCCCGCTCAAGGCGTTGGCAGTGGACGTAGAGCGTAACCTGCGCTCACCACTGGCAGGGATTGCGAACATGGCTCGGCAGCGCGGCATTCCGTTTCACACGCCTGAGATCGCGGTGCGCACCGGCGACACCTCCCAGAAGGATCGGGCGCGGTTCCGCAGAGATCCGGGCGAAATCCTAATTACGACGCCCGAATCTCTGTACCTGCTGATGACCTCGGACTCAGCGGCGTCGCTTAAGACGGTTGAGACAGTGATTCTCGATGAAATTCATGCTCTGGTTCCCACCAAGCGCGGCGCGCACCTGGCGCTGACGCTGGAGCGGCTGGAGGCAATTACGGAGAAGCCGTTGCAGCGTATCGGGCTGTCGGCGACCCAAAGGCCTCTGGAGGAGGTAGCGCACTTTCTAGCCGGAGCGCTGCCGCGTTCATCCGAAGCGATACTTGAAGTCCTGCCCGAGCTGCTGCCGGCTGCTGCGGCTGAAGAGCTGCGTGAGGAGAGTGAACGCGAGTGGACCAGCGAAGCCGAGCCCGTTGTGGACAATCTTGCGCTCACTGTAACGAATACGGCGGCAGTTGCTGATACGGCGGCGCGCTACCGACCTGTGACGATCCTGAATGCGATTGAGCCCAAGCGGTTGCTGCTGAAGATTGAAGTTCCCGTAGAGGATATGGCGCGGCTCGGCGAGATGCAGGACTTGCCGAGCGGCGCGGCTTCGCAGGGGCCGAAGCGTACGTCCATCTGGGCGGCTATCCATCCGCGTTTGCTCGAGATTGTGCGCGAGCGCACCTCGACACTGATCTTTGTAAATAGCCGCCGCGTTGCCGAGCGGCTTGCCGGCGCGCTCAACGAGCTCGCTGAAGAAAATATCGCGCGGGCGCACCACGGCTCACTTGCCGCGCCGCAGCGGTCAGAGATTGAGGAGCTGCTGAAGGCGGGCAAGATCAAGGCGCTGGTGGCAACGTCGTCGCTGGAGCTTGGCATCGACATGGGCGCGGTCGATCTGGTGATCCAGATTGAAGCGCCGCCCTCGGTTGCTTCCGGGATGCAGCGTATCGGGCGCGCGGGCCACTCCGTAGGTGCGGCGAGCGAGGGGATCATCTTTCCGAAATATCGCGCGGACCTGCTGGCGTGCGCTGCGGTAACGCGCGCAATGCATGAGGGGCAGGTGGAGTCGACGCGCTTTCTGCGCAACCCGCTCGATGTACTGGCGCAGCAGATGGTGGCGATTGTGGCGCAGCCGCCGGTGCTGGCTTTGCGTGAAGAAGATTCGAAGCGCACAAAGAAGTTGAAGGCCGAGTTCGATGAAGATCGCTCGCCGGGCATTGCTGTAGAGGCGTTATACGCGATGGTGCGGGCGTCGGCACCCTATGCGGAGTTGTCGCGTGGGGCGTTTGAAGGGGTGTTGGACCTGCTTGCGGGGCGGTACCCGTCCGATGAGTTTGCGGAGCTGCGCCCGCGTGTGACCTGGGACCGGCTGACGGGCATGGTGACGCCGCGGCAAGGTGCGAAGGGGCTTGCGATTTTGAACGGCGGCACCATTCCGGATCGCGGCTTGTATGGCGTGTTTCTGTCGGGATCTGAAAAGAAGCCGATTCGGGTAGGCGAGCTCGACGAAGAAATGGTGTTTGAGTCGCGCAACGGCGACACGTTTATCCTGGGTGCGAGCACGTGGCGCATTGATGAGATCACGCATGACAAAGTGCTGGTATCGCCCGCGCCGGGTGAGCCGGGCAAGATGCCTTTCTGGCATGGCGACAATGCGGGACGGCCGCTGGAGTTTGGGCGGCGTATCGGCGTGCTGACGCGGGAGCTGCGCGCGCTGCCGCACAATGTAGCCTTGACGCGGCTGGTACGCGAGCACGATCTTGACGAGAAAGCCGCGGAAAACCTGCTGCGCTACCTGGCCGATCAGGAAATCGCAACCACCACGGTGCCGGATGATCGCAC
>CAXSHS010000177.1:0-3192 GCA_964237325.1 uncultured Acidobacteriaceae bacterium
AGCGGCGATCTCTCCCTGGTGCCCCGATTGTGCCTGTGGGCTTCCGGGGATGAGCAAGACTTGACTGTGCGTGAAGCCGCAGGGTGGGCCTTGGAGCGGCTGGAAGTTCTTACAAATCACGCTGTCGTTACAGAACTAACACCTCCGTAATGTGTCCACCCTATCTGTTATGTTTCCAGATTCCCAATTCGGCCGATGATAAGGGATATTGATTTGTGAAATGGCACCATGGACACGTCCTCAATAAGCCTGACATCGATGAACCTTATGGCCAAGCTAACCTCTATTTTCTTTGGAGATGTATCGGGAGATGTACTGCTGTCGGTACCGGGTGCTATGCCTGGAGTCGCAGGAGATGGAGGCTTTGCAGCGGTTCGCAGGCTTGAAAGAACTACGGCACGAGGCAGGTTGATGCGCATGGCACCGGCATGATGGCGCTCGTATGATGAAAAAACATTGTGTTGCGGTGTGTCGCGGAATATTGCAAAGTGTCAGGAGCGTCGGTTCCGCGTCCCTGCCCCCCATTGTGAAAGGTCGATCCTGTTTGCCGAACGGTTTGCGTTTTGTTCCCTTGCTCTCGATAGCTTCGCTATTGTTGCTGCTGACTGTGGGCTGCCGCCATCAGGCAGAGCCGGTCGCTCAGCACCCGTCCCCCAATCCGCTGGAGGGGGCCATTCATGCGGACGCCGATGCGGGCCATCTCCCCATTCTGCACTGGCCTGACTTCACCGATTACAAACCGGCAGTATGGACTTTGTATTCAAAACGCAGCTGGGATCCCGCCTGGGTCCATGGGCGCAAAGCAACGAAGCAAGCCATGGAGCTAATGGAGCTGTTTGCCGCAAGCGGCAGCAAGGGGCTCAACCCGGCGGATTATGACGCTTCGTTATGGCCTACCCGCCTGCACCAGCTTACGACAGCCAATGACGAGCAGCTCGCTGCGTTTGACATGGCGCTCACTGTCTGTGCCATGCGCTATATCTCGGACCTTCACATCGGACGGGTCAATCCACAGCACTTCACCTTCGGCGTGGATGTCGAATCACGGCGGTACGACCTGACCAGCTTTCTGGCGAATCAGGTGCTGGGGGCTGCAAACGTCCAAGACGCTCTTAAAGGCATTGAGCCAGACTCCGACAATTATCGCGCGACCGAATCGGCACTGGTGCACTATCAGGAGCTCGCCCGGAAGGCCGGGAACACGCCGCTTTTACCAATAATGCCCCAGCCGCTTGGTCCCGGCGCGCACTATGCAGGCGTAAGCGCCTTGCGGGAGCGGCTCGCTTTGCTCGGCGATATAGACTTGGCAACGTCATCTGATACTGCCAATCCCATGGCACCCGCGCCCGTCACAAATGCCGTGTACACGCAGGAGCTTGCCGCAGGGGTCAAAAACTTCCAGTCGCGCCACGACCTACCCGCAAGCGGACTGCTGACGCCGCAAACCGTTGATGCACTCAATATCCCGCTCACCATCCGTGTGCACCAGCTTGAGGACACGCTTGAGCGCCTGCGCTGGCTTGCACCTGAGTACCAGAACGCACCCGTGTTCGTGAATATCCCGGAGTACCTGCTGCGCGTCTACGGTGACAACCATAAGCAGGCTTTCCAGATGCGCGTGGTGGTAGGCCAGGCCAAGGAGGACGAGCATAAAACGCCGGTGCTCTCACAGGAGATGCGCTACGTGGTTCTGCGTCCCTACTGGAACGTGACGCCGACCATCGTGAAGGAAGAATTGGTCCCACATGTTGAGGCGAACAAGGACTATCTCGCGTCCAAGAATTTTGAGGTAGTCAATCATGCCGGCAAGCCTATTGAAGGCTGGACCGCGGCAGGCCTAGCAAAAAATGTTTACATGGTCCGCGAGAAGCCGGGCCCCGCGAATTCGTTGGGCCTTATCAAATTCATGTTCCCCAACAAACTTAACATCTACCTGCACTCCACGCCTGCCGTCGGGCTGTTCAGCCAGTCGCGCCGCGATTTTTCTCACGGGTGTGTCCGTATCCAGAATCCGGAAGCACTGGCTGACTGGGTGCTGCACGACCAGCCGCAGTGGACTCCGGATGCTATCCACGATGCCATGGAAGCAGGAGAAGACAACAAGACTGTAAATTTGAAACATCCAATTCCCGTGCTGATTTTCTACGCCACCGCACGCGTGGATGAAGCCGGCAAGGTGCACTTCTTCAATGACCTGTATGGCTATGACAAGGACATGGAATCTGTATTGGCCGGCGGCGCTCCCTATCCAATAAAGCCTGAGCCGAAGAAGATCGCCGGAGATACAGCGTAAATCGGCGATCCGCTACCCACGCAGGTACCGGCTGTGATGATGCCGCTGGTACCGCCCATGCCGCACTGCCCTTATTGCCCTGCCTAAAGTCCACTGCCGCACCGGTCCAACATCTACATGCACAAACTGCGAACCAGGGTAGTACCCCACGCCGCCATCACCCAGCGACAGCGCAGCCTGCTGGAGATTGCGCGTCCCCACGCCTGGTACGCGGATGTCGATCGCCTTGGCAAGCATATGCTGCGAGTGTTCGGCAACGCCGTCTGAAGTTTCTCGCAGAAACTCGTTGCTCCACGGCGAACGGTAGCCGCACACGATGTCGATAACGCCATCGGGCCTATGCAGCTTTTCCATAATCCCGTGCAGCACGTCAAACTCGTGGGGATCGTAGTCGGCCACGTCACCCGTCCGGTGGTCTCGCAGAAAATGGTTCAGGATATCCAGGGCCGAAGGCACATACCGGTTGCCGACACGATACGTCACATCAATCGATTCACCCGTATGCAGGTGAAACATATGCAGGTGGTACTGCTTCGATGGGCTTGGGGCGGTATCGAGCGGGACCGGATCGATGACCGGCGTAGGTGGCATGACCGGGGCTTCCGTAGTAACAGGCAGCGCAGCCGGTGCCGTACCGAACGGCATGGGGCCGCCGACCTGCTGCGCGCCCGCCGCAAAGCCGGTCAGCAGCAAGCCACACAGTACCAGCCATTGAGTTGGAAACGCATCTGCCATAATTTCTGCTCCTCGCGGCTTTCACCGGAATCGTCCCTCTACGAAGGAGTGACGAAATGCATTCTCTAAAGTGGGACTGCCTTTAGCATAAACGCGCAGAAAGCAATGACGATGCGAAACCGGGAAAGGAAATGTCGATTGGAGGTATCCAAAGGAACCTGCTC
>CAXSHS010000178.1:0-2909 GCA_964237325.1 uncultured Acidobacteriaceae bacterium
CTATTGACGTCTGGGGCTACAACGGCACCGCGCCCGGACCCACTATCCAGGTGAACCAGGGCGACCATGTACGAATCGTCTTCGATAACCGGCTGCCTGAAGCCACCTCCATCCACTGGCACGGCTTCGAGGACAGGATCGGCTATGACGGCATGCCGGGTATCAGCCAGGAGCCGGTCCGTCCCGGCAAGCGCTTTGTCTACGAGTTCGACATCCACCAGGAGGGCACGTACTTCTACCACTCACATATGGCCATGCAGGAGATGGCAGGCATGCTGGGCGCCTTCATCATGCACCCGAAGGAGCCCTATCGCCCGCACTGCGACAAGGACTTTGCTCTGCACCTGCAGGAGTACGCGGTGCTGCCCAACAACACCGTGCCCAACACCATGAACATGGAGTACAACTGGCTGGTGCTGAACGGCCGCTCCGGCCCGGCAGCCACCCCGCTCATCGTGCGCCAGGGTGACCGCGTCCGTATCCGCTTCATCAACCTGGGCATGGATCACCACCCCATGCATCTCCACGGCCATACCTTTCAGGTCACGGGAACCGAAGGCGGTCGCATCCCGGAGACCGCCTGGTGGCCCGGCAATACGGTGCTGGTCGGCGTGGCGCAATCGCGCAATATCGAGTTTGTCGCTAACAACCCCGGCGACTGGATGCTGCACTGCCACCTCCCGCACCACATGATGAACCAGATGTCATCGAATGTGGGCCTGATCAGCCGCGGCTTCGCCGGTCAAAATCAGCCCGCAGGCCTGGACATGAACAACGGCATGGGCATGCTTACGGGCGCGCCCGGCGCGCCGGGCGGCGAGGACTACGGCACTAGCCTGGGCCGCGGCATGGGCTTCGGCAACGACGCCGATATGGCGACCACCAACGGCCCGCTTTCCGCACCTGCAAGCACCGCATCCATGGAAGGCATGATGGCCGAGATGCAGCCGGGTAAAAACCACATCGAGCTAGGCCCCGAGCAGATGAGGGACATGACGGCCATGAATATGGACGGCATGGCCGCGACGAACAATGACATCGCCAAAAACGCCAACGACGTCCCGAACTTCCCGCAGGACGCTTACATGGAAAGTCCGATGATGGGTATGGAGAGCAGCACAATGCTGCACATCCCTGAGAACCATGGTCTTCGCTCCGGATGGAGTGCCTACATGCAGGGCATGATGACCTTCATCCGCGTGCTGCCGCCCGATAAGTATGACGACGTGATCGCCCGCATGAAGGCAGCCAACCGCCCAGACGATCCGTACGCGTCCGTACTGGCATAAACCCGGCTCACGAAAAGGAAGACATGATGAAAATCGCAAAGACCCCGGCTCTGGCTGCGGTACTGACAGCGGCGTTGTTCGGAGCAGGGCACATGGGGGCCGCGCAGGGAGCACAGTCGATGCCGGACATGCCAGGTATGCCCGCGCCGCAAAAAACACCGCCTGCATCAAAGAAACTTCAACCGCAAAAGAAAGCTTCACCGCAAAAGGGAGCGCAGGACGGGGAAGCGCAGGCAAAACCGGATGCGCAACCGCCACATGGTGACTCAATGCCTGGTATGCAGATGCCGGGCGATGCGCCAAAACAAGGCTCCATGCCTGGCATGCACATGCCCGGCGACATGCAGCACCCGCAGCCCGGCGACGCACCGGCGCAAAAGGAAACGCAAAGCGAAAGAGACTCCGAACAGCAGCAGATGCCCGACATGGTCATAAAACCCGGCGCAAGCAGCGATGCCCAATCGCAGACTCACATCACAGACCAGCTGCAGGAGCCGGAAAATCCGGACTTCCATACCGGCACCGGCACCCCGGTGCCCTTACTGCTGACCGAGATCGGCAAGCGCCCGCCCATGGGGCTTGACACGTTCCTCGCCATGGCTGACAAGGGGCCGACTCTTGCGGAGGCTGACGCTTTTGTAAAGCGCAGCGCCGCCCAAGCCCGGCAGGCCGGACTCTACCCTAACCCGCAAGTCGGCTATGGGGGCGAGCAAATCCGCGGCGGCAGCTACGGAGGCGGCGAGCAGGGCGGCTACATCCGGCAGACAATTGTGCTGGGGGGCAAACTGGGCCTGCGCCGCAACATCTACACACAGCAGGGAAACTCGGACCGCATCGGTGTGGAGGAGCAGCACTATCGCATCCGCAATGACGTGACACAGGCCTTCTACACCGCTCTCACTTCGCAAGCATTGACGGTGGTGCGTCAACATCTGTTGCAGGTCTCAGAAGATGCATTGACCACCGCTCACCAGCTTGCCAACGTAGGCCAGGCCGATGCGCCCGACGTGCTACAGGCCGAAGTCGAGACCGAGCAGGCTAAGATCGACTTCAACACCGCGCAGCGGCAGTTCCTTCAGAATTTCCGCACATTGGCCGTCTACGCAAGCGAGCCCGACCTGCTCGTCACACCGCTCGCGGGTCAGCTTGAACCGCCCGCTTTCGACGCCGAGCAGCAGGTCGCCGCCATAACTGCAACCAGCCCCACCGTGAAACGCGCACAGCAGGAAGTAGCGGTAGCTGAAGCTCGCCTCAAAGACGCCGAGCGGGAGGCGGTTCCCGATCTGTTTCTACGTGCGGGTGAGCAGAGCAACGGCGAAACCGTCGCGCTCAATCCCCGCAAGTCCGTAGGCGCGCAAAGCTTTGCCGAAGCAGGCATCAACATTCCCTTGTGGAACCGCAATCAGGGCAACATCAAGGCTGCTGCCGTGGAAGTCGAGCGCGCCCAGGGAGACGTCACGCGCACGCAGTTGTACCTCAGGCAGCAAGCCGAGGCGCTGGCGCAAGACTACATGGGGGCGCAGTTCCAGGCCCGGCGCTATCGCGATGAGCTGATTCCCCGCGCCAAGCGCGCCTATGAGCTATATCTCATCAAATACCAGCAGGCAGCCGAAGCCTACC
>CAXSHS010000179.1:0-2896 GCA_964237325.1 uncultured Acidobacteriaceae bacterium
ACGAGCATGCGGAGCCCGGCTACTACCGGGTGGCACTGGGCAGCGGCATCGGGGTCGAGCTTTCTGCTTCAACCCGGACGGGGGCGGCCATCTTCCACTTTCCGGCAGACAAACCAGCGGCGCTGCTGGTACGCACGTCCGACTCCGAAGCAGGCTCGGTAGCCGCGCACACTGCCATTGACCCGGAACAGCGGCTCATCTCCGGTTCCGTGACCGGCGGCAATTTTTGCGGGTACATCGACAAGGAAGATCGTCGCCCTTACTACACGCTGTATTTTGCCGCACAGGTGGACCAGCCGATCACCGCAACCGGTGCCTGGCATGACGGCGTGGTGAGCCCCAGCTCGCTAACGGCTGAGGGCGGCACCGGCTTCGGCAGCAAGGGCTTTCCCGATGCGGGGCACGGTTCGGGCGTGTGGGTCGGCTTTGGGCAGGCACGTGAGGTCCGTCTGCGGGTCGGGATCTCGTATGTGAGCGCGTCCAACGCACGCACCAACCTGCTGGCAGAGGAGAAAGCGGCCCCAAGGTTTGAGGCAGTGCGCGAGCAGGCGCATGCGGCATGGGAAAAGCGGCTGGGGCAGATCGAAATCGGCGGCGGGACGCCAGAGGAGAGCACCGTATTTACGACAGCGCTGTACCACTCGCTGATGACGCCCACCACGGCAAGCGACGTGGACGGCGAGTACGCCGGCATGGACGGTAAGGCGCACCGGCTTGCCGCGAAGCAGAGCGTGCAGTATGCCGACTTCTCCGGCTGGGATGTGTACCGGTCGCAGTTGCAATTGGTCACGCTGCTGGACCCGAAAACGGGCAGCGACATTGCACAAAGCCTGCTGAACCAGGCAGAGGGGAACGGCGGCGCATGGGATCGCTGGACGCACAATGCAGGAGCCACGCATGTTATGAACGGCGACCCGGCAGCGCCTGCCATTGCCGACATATGGGCTTTCGGCGGTCGCGACTTCAACGTGCGCGCAGCGCTGGTCTCGCTTGTTCACGCGGCGGACGTACCCACCGCAGCCGACCTGCGAGCGGACGGCTGCCCGGTGGAGTGCGCAGGTCAGCGGCCTGGTCTCGACAAGTGGCTGAGCCTGCACTACATCCCTGTGGGCGCACCCGCGTGGGGGCCGGCCGCGGACACGCTTGAGGACGTGACGGACGAGTTCGCGCTTTCTACATTGGCCGCACGGCTGGGCGAGGATGCGCTAAGCCGCCGCTTTCTGGCTCGTGCGCAATACTGGCACAACATCTGGAACCCTGACGCAGCGCCTGAAGGAGGCTACTTCCAGAATCGCAATGCCGACGGCAGCTGGGCACAGGTTCAGGATGAGAAAGACAAGGCACCGCACTCGTTTACTCCGGCAACGGAAGACGGCTTTGTGGAGGGCACCGCAGCGCAATATGTGTGGATGCTGCCGTTCAATGTGAAAGGGCTGTTTGCAGCCATGGGCGGTACGGACAAAGCAGCCGCGCGGCTCGATCGGTTCTTCTATGACGAGCACGGCGCGCCCGCTGTCACCGAGGCAGGTCCTCTGCATGCCGAGCTGAACAACGAGCCTTCCATTGAGTCGCCCTGGCTCTACAACTGGGCCGGACAGCCCTGGAAGACACAGCAGCTTGTACGGCAGGTGCTGAATACTATCTGGCGCAACGCGCCGGATGGCATTCCGGGTAACGACGACCTTGGCGAAATGTCATCCTGGGCGGTGTTTGCCTCAATGGGCATGTACCCCGAGATTCCGGGTCGCGCTGAGTTGGTGCTGGGCTCGCCGTTGTTTCCGCACATTACCGTTCACCGGACCGGCGGTGACATCCGCATTATCGCTAAAGGTGCTGCGCCCGATGCCCCGTATGTCACTAGCCTAAAGGTGAATGGTAAGGCGTGGTCACAGACATGGCTGCCGGAATCCTTTGCGGCACATGGCGGCACGCTTGATTATCAGCTTGCGCCGACTCCGGATAAGACGTGGGGCACAGCAGCGAGTGCTGCGCCGCCTTCGTTTGAGTAAATGCGGTCCACCAACTGGGGTCATCCTGAGCGAATCACGAAACTGCTTCAGGCCTCAGCAGCTCCCTGCAAATTCAACTTCAAAATCAGCAGGGTCATATCATCATGCTGCGGTGCCCCGTCGGTAAATTCGTCAGCGTCGGCAAAAATCGCTTGCAGCACCTGATCTGCCGAGCCGTACGCCCCTGTTCCAAGAGCAGCTGCCATCATGCGCTCTTCGCCCCATTCTTCATCCTCGTGGGTCATTGCCTCGCTGATACCGTCGGTGTAAGTCACCAGCAGGTCGCCCGGCTGCAGCTGCAGGCACTGTTCCGTGTACCGTGCAAACGGAAGCAGCCCGACTACAGGACCATCGGCTTCAAGCCGCAGGACTTCAGGTACCGCGCCATCTCTCTGCCGCAGCACAAGCGGAGCATTGTGGCCCGCGTTGACGCACTCCAGCAGAAGCGTTTCCGGGTGGAGCGCGCCGAAGAAAAATGTCGCATAGCGGTTATCGGCAGAAGCCTCGTAGACCAGCCGGTTGACCTTGTCCATCAGCTTGGCGAAGTCGCGAGGGTTGTCGATGGCGACGCCGCGCAGCGAAGCGCGCAGGCTCGCCATCAGCAGCGCCGCGGAAATACCTTTGCCGGAAACATCGCCGATAGCAATGCCGAGCCGCCCGTCCTCAAGCGGGAACACGTCGTAATAATCGCCTCCGACACCCAGCGCGGGTCGGCAGAACCCTGCGATGCTGCCCATGGCAAGCGCCGGCATGGTTTGCGGAAACAGCCGTTCCTGCACCTCGCGGGCAATCTCCATTTCGCGGTTGGCGCGCTCCCGCTGCGCAGCCTCGGTTGCAAGCGAGTGGGCCAGCTCACCGATCTCAAGCGCCATGCCGGTCTGCGCCGC
>CAXSHS010000180.1:0-2883 GCA_964237325.1 uncultured Acidobacteriaceae bacterium
TGGAACAGGAGCTGAAGAGCAAGGGCCTGCCGGTACCGCCGCGCCCTGCCGGTGCACCTCCGGCCAAAACGCTCTCCTTCTTTGAGCAGCCGGACGCGCATAAATACGGAACAGTCGGCGTGGCAGCGCTTGATGAGCATGGGAATATCGCGGCGGGTACCTCGACCGGCGGTGTTACAGCCAAGCAGTGGAACCGCGTGGGCGACTCACCCATCATCGGGGCCGGAACGTACGCCTCCAATGCTTCGTGCGCGGTTTCCGCCACGGGTACCGGTGAATACTTCATCCGGCTTACCGTGGCGCGAACCATCTGCGCGCTGGTCCAGTACAAAGGTATGCCGCTACAGCAGGCGGCGGATGAAGTGGTCCAAAAGGAGCTGCCGGCGATCCGGGGCGACGGCGGTGTGATCGCCGTCACACCCGATGGACAGCTGGCCTGGAGCTTCAATACGCCCGGCATGTTCCGGGCAAAACTGGTGCAGGGCGGTACGCCGCAGGTAGGCATCTACCGGGATGAACCGTAAGCGTTTTTTGAAGAATGTGAATTTTGTGTGTACGCACTTTTACGCATCCGCCCCGCGCGTATGGTGAACATATGCCGCGTCTAAGCCTAGCCATGGCAGCTTTGCTGCTTTGTTTTGAAGTGTTACCGAGTCACGCACAGACCAGCCTCGACCTGCCCACAAGCAAGCAGCTTGCAGCCACACTCCCGGGCTCACCTGCGAAGACCAACAGCCTGCCCATGTCCATGGTGCTTTCTCCTGACGGGCGTTACGCGGCTACGGTCAATGCAGGCTATGGCACGGCAGAATCGAACTACGACCAATCGATATTGGTAGTTGACTTGGCAACGAGCAGGCAGCTTGATTTCCCCGACGTGCGGACTGCATCTCGCACCTCGCACCAGACCTTCTACCAGGGCCTGGCATGGAGCAGCGACGGCAGGCACCTGTACGCAAGCCTGGCATCGCTAACCGCGCCTGTCGGCGGCATACCGGACGCAACCGGCAATGCGATCGCGGTCTACAACTTTGAGGACGGCAAGCTGAGCCCGGACCGGCTGATCCCGATCCCGCTGCAAAAGCTCGCCGGGGGCAAGCAGCAGAACGTGCTTAAAAAAGCCGTGCCCGCGGGCATGGCCATTCCATATCCGTCCGGCTTGTGCGTGGTTGGGGGTGCGGGCGGCGACCGGCTGCTGGTAGCGGATGACCTGTCGGACGACGCGCTGCTGCTCGATGCAGCGACCGGCAACGTCGTGACACGCTTCGACCTGTCCAGCACCAGTGCTGTGCCTGCTGCGTACCCGATCACCGCAACGGCAACGCGCGACGGCAAGCTGGGCTTTGTGGCGCTCTGGAATGGTTCGGCGGTAGTAGAACTGGACCTTGTGCATGGACGTGTGCTGAGTACCATTGCCTTGCTGCCGCCGCGTTCGGCGGGTGCTGCCGGGTCGCACCCCGCTTCGCTTGCATGGAGCTCGGACGAAAAGCAACTGTACGTGGCACTAGCCAACCGCGACATGGCTGCTGCCATCAGCATTGCGCCGGGCGCGAAGCATGCCATGAAAGTTGCGGCATACTTTGACACCAAACTACCGGGGCAGACCTACTTTGGAGCGGTGCCGGACGCGATTGTGGCATCGCCTGACGGCAAGCGCCTGTACGTGGCCAATGCGAGCTCGAACGCGGTCGCGGTCTTTGACACGCTTACAAAAAAGAAGAACGGAGCGCAAATTGAAGCAGCGCGCCCGCTCGGCTTTGTCCCAACCGGCTGGTACCCCACCGCGCTTGCGGCTACGCAAAGCGAGCTGCTGATTGCCACTTCGAAAGGCAAGGGCACAGGCCCCAACAACATGCCGCAGCGCGACGCCCCGGGCAGCAACCCGAAGCGCGATCACACCTACATTGGCACACTGCTATACGGTTCGTTTGCGCGCGTGCCTTTAGCAGCAATCGACGCTCAACTCCCGGCGATGACCGCGCAAACGGTTGACGAGAACCGGATGAAAGCTGCCGAGGAGCAGATTGCTTTCCACTCCGGCAGTAACCCGATCAAGCACATCATTTACATCATTAAGGAGAACCGCACCTACGATCAGATTCTCGGCGATGAAACCGCCGCAAACGGCGACCCGAAGCTGACCATGTACGGGCGCGCGATCACGCCGAACGAGCACAAGCTGGCCGAGCAGTTCGGCATCCTCGATAACTTCTACGACTCGGCGGAAGTTTCAGGCGATGGCCACGTATGGTCGAATGCCGCCATTACCTCGGACTATACGGAAAAGACTTGGCAGCAAAGCTACCGCGGGAACGAGCGTATGTACGATTTTGAGGGTGTGGTTTCGGGAGCGTACCCGCTGCTGCAAAGAATTCCGGATGTGAACGAGCCGGCCAGCGGCTACCTGTGGACCAACCTGGCGCGGCACAACAAGACGCTCTACCACTTCGGCGAGTACATCTCGACCAAGTTCTGCGTGGAAAAGGGTTCCGGTGCCAGGCAGGACTCGCCGCTTGAAGGCACACCCGAGCCGACTACCTCAGACTGCGCGCGGCCCGCGATCCACAAGGGCGAGTTGCTGCCGGCTAACTACGGCGGCGGTCTTAGCGAGTACCCATGGGCTATCCCGATGATCGCCTCAAATATTGCAACGAAGCCGGAGTTGCAGGGGCACTTCGACCCGCAATTTCCGGACTTCGAAATTGCGTTTCCCGACCAGCTGCGCGTGGAAGAGTTTCTGACCAAATTCCGCGCATGGAGTGCCGAACGTGACACGGGCAAGGACACCATGCCGGACTTTGTGCAGCTGCGCCTGCCGAACGACCACACAGCCGGGACGAGGCCCGGCATGCCGCGACCTGCGGCTTCTGTCGCCGACAATGA
>CAXSHS010000181.1:0-2774 GCA_964237325.1 uncultured Acidobacteriaceae bacterium
CGTCGCGCTCATGCGCGGGTCGTCCTTGGCCTGCTCAAAGCGCGCAGGCATGCCGGTGAGGAATCGATGCAGCACCATGTCTTTTTCCACGCCGATCACGCTGTCGTACGGTCCGCTCATGCCCACATCCGTCTGGTAGGCCGTACCGCCCGGCAGCACGCGATCGTCCGCTGTGGGTACATGCGTGTGTGTGCCCAGCACGGCAGTCACGCGGCCATCCAGGTGCCAGCCCATCGCCACTTTTTCACTTGTCGCCTCGGCGTGGAAGTCCACCAGGATGACAGAGGCTGTAATCTGCTGTAGCAGTTTGTCAGCCGTGCGGAACGGGTCGTCGTTCGACGCCATGAAGACTCGCCCTTGCAGGTTGATGACGGCATACGCCTGTCCACCGGCCAATACACCCTGGTACCAGCCGAAGCCCGGCGTTCCTTCGACATAATTCGCGGGGCGCAGCAACCGGCGCGGGCGCTCGTGGCTCGACGCAGCAGCTGACTGCATGTACTCGACAATCTCGCGCTTGTCCCACACATGGTTACCTGTGGTGAGCACATGCGCACCCAAGTCAAACAGCTCATCAGCCGTTGAGGGCGTCACACCGAAACCTCCGGCAGAATTTTCTGCGTTGATTACAAGCAGGTCCACAGCCTGATCTTCAACCAGCGCGCGCAAATGTTCACGCACAATACGGCGGCCTGCAAACCCAAACACATCGCCTACAAATAGAATTCGCGTAACGATCTCCCTGCTCTACAGTAAGCTAGGCGAGCGCGATAAAAACTTCCTCGCCGTGCACCTCGACCGGATACACCTCGACGACTGCTGACGGGTTGTGATCCGCCCTGCCTGACTTGAGATCGAATGCCCAGCCATGCCACGGGCACAGCACCTTGCCATCCTCAAGCGAGCCTTCTGCCAAAGGCCCTTGCCGGTGCGGGCAGATATTGTCGATTGCAGAGATCGCGCTACCATCATTGGCAACACAAAGCTCAAGTCCGCTTACAACAAACTCCTGCAATGATCCTGGTGGCGGCAGCTCCGCTTTCGTGCATAGCCTCACAAGTGACAAGTTGCTGATCCCCTTTCAGCTATCGTACGGGCTAAGCTGGATAGAGGCGAGAAGGAGATGTACATGAGCAATCGATTGAGCCGGGGCCCGGGCAAACCTGTCCAGCCTCTTTCCAGACCAAAGATATTGACAAAGCCGACGCAGGCAAATCAGGCGCCTGCGACGTCACCCGTTCCCCGCAAATGGATTTACGGGACACTGGCTGCCATCCTGGGTTTGGCGATGCTAGTAGGCGCTTTTTCCATGTGGGTCATTTTGCATAGGCGTTAGGTGCATTCACGTCAGGTTTACCTGCTTGATTCCTTCAACTTACACTTTCAAGAACTGTAAGTTCCTGTTCATTACAAAAGACATACCAGGAAACACGCTCTGCATGGCATGCACGTTCAGGGTGCCCGCGGCTGCTTCACTTAGCACCTGCCGAAAGTCAGTAGTGACCTTCAGGTCGCGGTCCTCGTTCAACTGCCCGGTGTCCAGGCCCGGCCAGGCTCCATACACTTTGCCGCCCTGCACGGGCGCGCCCAGCACCAGCATGACATTGGCATGACCATGGTCCGTGCCGCCGGTTCCATTTTGCCGCACGGTCCGGCCGAACTCCGACATTGTGACGATGACAATATCGTCACCGTCCGCTTCCATGTCGCGCCGGAAAGCAGCGAGTGCGTCGCCCCACTCCCGCAACCGGGAAGCTAACTGCCCATTGGTACCGCCCTGGTTCCGGTGCGTATCCCAGCCGCCCATTTCCGCAAAAGCTACCTCCACCCCCAGGTTGGCCTTCATCAACTGTGCAATCCCCTTCATACTCTCAGCAAACGGGTTCTTCGCGTAGATGGCACCATAGGTCGGCTGGTACCGGTCTGGAGCTGAGGCACGCAGCATACGCACAGCTTCAAAGGTCTCCTTGCCGGTTCCATGCAGCACGCTATTGACGCTGTCTGCGTACATGGCCGCAAAGCCGTCCGGCGCTCCCTGGCTGTGTACGCCGAAGTTGTGGATGTCGCCGATTGCGATGGCAGGCACAAGCCCGGCAAGCGTTCGGGGCACGCCTGTACCCATGGAAATCGCGCGGAACGCACTCGGCGGTCTCGATGCCGGAGACGCGGCCAGGGCTCGGTTTAGCCAGCCGTCAGGTGTGGCCTTGACCCCAGGGGTGCCGCTTTCCATGTAGTCCTGCGCGTCAAAGTGCGAGCGCGTCGGGTCAGGTGAACCGCAAGCGTGGACTACCGCAAGCTCTCTCGCGTTCCACAGGGGCTTCAATGAGGCGAGCGCAGGATGCAAGCCGAAGAAGCCGTCTAGGTCGAGCACATCATCAGGCTGGATAGCGATGGAGGACCGTAGTTGGTAGTAGTTCTTTTCCCGGTATGGGACGACAATGTTGAGCCCGTCCGCTGCACCGCGCTGGAAGACAATCACCAGCCGCTTGCCGCCGCGCCGCAAGCCTTCTGTTTGGGCCAGTACAGCGCGGGTCAGCAGCGTTGGAACCATCGCTGTTCCTACAACCGCCATTGCGCCGCCGCGCATGAACACCCGCCGTGTAATCGCCATTGCACCCTCCGCTTGTGGAAACTCGTTCAAGCGGCGAAAGTTGCAGCGAAAACCATACGCGCAAAAATCTTAGTACTTAGCCAGCGACTCCATGGCGCGGAAAATTTTCTCCGGCTGCGGCAGGATTTCATCTTCAAGCAGCGGCTGGTAGGCCACAAAGGTA
>CAXSHS010000182.1:0-2648 GCA_964237325.1 uncultured Acidobacteriaceae bacterium
TTTCCTGTTCGACCAGCTTCTGGTTCGCGGGATTGTCAGACCGGAGGTAGAAAAGCGAGGCGTTGGTCGGACTGCCGATGAGCGCGCCCAGGGTTTGGATCGGCACATATTTACGCCCGCCTTTACCCTGCTCGACGATGCCCACGATGCGGAAAGGGTGAGCTTTGATCTCCATGATGTCGCCGATACGGTGGCCGGAGCCTTTGTTCGCTTCCAGGTCATCGATCAATACATCGTTCGGGCCTTGGAACGGGCCGCCTGCGAGAAATACAAAAGGCTTCAATGCGTTGTAGCTCATGTAATCGATGCCCCAGATGGTTTCAACTGAGCCGACTGTACTGAGGTCGGTAATGACCGGAGCAGCGACCGCGACGTGCGGCAGCTTTGCGAGAACCACCGCGATGGAAGCAGGCACGGGCGCACCCCCGACGGCCGAGATGAAGCTTGAATTCGCAGGCTGCACGATGGTATCGGCACCGATGCCGCTGACCTCTGAGCGCGAATTTGCCAGCATGCCGACCATAATGCCGACAATCGACAGGATCATCACCACCTCAATGGCAACTGCCATCATGGTGATGAAGGTTCGAACGGGCCGATAGAGCAGGTTGCCGATGACTAGCTTGTTCATGGGTGAGTGGTATGTACTATGCCACCCAGAGTGTAGCAAAAGGGTTTCCAGTATGGCAGCGGTGATCCCTCTTTGCAACGTGGGTATTAAAGTAAGCAAAGTTTTGACGAGCGCGGGAAAACGGCAATACCGTTAAGGTAGAGCGTCAAGCTGAGCGAGGGGTTTGCGGGCATGGGACAGTTTGGACAGGATCTGCGTAGGGAGCGGGAGTCGCGCGGCGTGGCGCTTGAAAACATCGCGGGCGTCACCAAGATTAGCACGCGGCACCTAGTGGCGCTCGAGGAGGAAAACTTCAGCGACTTGCCGGGCGGTGTACTGAACAAGGGCATTGTGCGTGGGTATGCGCGGGCTTGCGGCATGGACGAGGATGCTTGGGTACAACGCTACCTCCAGGCATACCACGAAAGTGGGCAGATTAAGGACGACGATCAAGCCTGGATCGACTTTGCTGAAAATGTAGGTAAGGCTCGCAAAGGTGAAGGAACTAAGCCCGATACCGGCGTTCGCTGGGCCGGAGTGGCGGTAATGCTGGTGGTGCTCGGGTTTTTTGCATGGTATGTAGTGCGGTTTGTTGCAGAAAAAAGTGTGGCGCTTGCTCCTGCGGGTGCGAGAGCTGTGTTTCTCACCTTAAAAAGCTAGTCCATTTTCGACGCTTTTGAGGAGGTGCGTGGAACGCTGAAACAGGGGAAAGCAGGTCCTTCGACTTCGCTGTGTTGCGCTCAGGATGACATGGTTTCAAGATTGTTGAAGTTGCTCGATCCTGTTTTCATTGCAATTAAAATGTTATTGCAAGTGTCTGTATTGTGGAATACAGTTCTCGCAATTGCCGGAGGGCACCGGAATGCGACCTTTTACCCCCCCCCCTTATATCTTCGCAGTAGTAGCTAATCTACTTCTTACGGGCTCACTGCTTGCGCAGACGAAACCCGTTATGACGCTCCCGGTCCACAGCCCTGACACTCCGCAAGCATCGGAAGGTGGGTTCTGGAGGTCGGACCATGCATTCGATAACTTCCTGCGGCTTAAAAATGTGTTGCTGAAAAGCAGTCTTACGGTCACCCCGGTCATTTATATGGCGGATGGGTTTGAGGTGGACTTGAAGCCGGTCACGCTCCCGCCCGCGGGTGTCGCGTCGATCTATATACGGAAAGCATTGCAAGTTGCAGGGCCTGCTGTCGCAGGGCATTCTCCCTCATACGGGACGGCAGGGGTCAAGTACAAGTGGAGCTGGTCTGCTGTGCTGGCTACCATCTATACGGTGGATACGGTCCAAAGCCTTTCCTACCGGAGCACCCTGGGAGCCGATGCGCAGGTCGTGAACGATCCGGCTTCGCCGAAGGCTGACCGGGCTGTTGAGGGCATGTGGTGGGCGCCGCACTCGCAGGTGGACGGCTTTGTCGCGCTGGTAAATACGAATCCGACAGAGACGACGGCGCAGATTGCTTTGAGCGATGGGCAAAATCAGACGATAGCGCAACAAGCTGTTTCTATTGCCGCGCATGGGACCAAGCTCCTGTCACTCGCTGAGCTACTTGGAAGCGTAAAGGACGTTGATGCTACAGGGTCGGTCAGCATTCACTACACCGGTGTTGCGAATAGCCTTCTTCCATATGAAGGTATTGAGGACCGGAAGGCGGGTTACTCCGCAAGCCGCAGTTTCGTGAGTTGAACGTTGATAGCAGCGCAGTACCGGAACCAAGTACGCTGGTACAGCTTGCCGCGCCCGGCTCCCTGATCGGCAAGCCCGATCCGGCAAAGTTGTTTCCTGAGAAGACGGTTTTTACGCCGTATGCCTATCTGCATAACACTTCCCCTGCGCTGTTGAGCGTCAATGTCTTGTATGCGCCGCTCCAGGGCGGCAGCCCCACCAAGATCGGGACCGTGGCTGTCGCTCCTTATGGGACGGTACAGGCGGACGTGGCCGGTATGCTGCGACAACATCAGCTTGCGCCGGAAGGCGGCGTTGCTACGCTGGTTTTCGCGTACCAGGGGAGGTCGGGGCAGGTCGATATTGAAA
>CAXSHS010000183.1:0-2636 GCA_964237325.1 uncultured Acidobacteriaceae bacterium
TGGCAGTGCAGGGGGAACTCCGCGCTGCCGGCCAGCCTTATGCGGCTTACACCCGATGCTCCAATGGCAGCTGTGGCTGTAGACCAGCGCAGCATGCCGGGCGCAAACGCCATATCGGCTGCTTGCATATCAATAGGAGTCCGCAACCAGGGCGGTTGCCACCGGATATTTGTAAGGTGGATTGTGCCTGCGGCCTGGGCCGACGGGTTCCCCATGCCATCACCGGAGGTGGTCCATAGCGTGGAAGCGGTCAGTGCGATCTCGGCTGAGGCTCTCGGTAAAGCCGTGAGCTGGTTCAAGGCAGGTAGATGCAGCGCGGCTGCCAATGCCTCCATGCGAGGGAGGCTTGCGCCGCCGTCGGCATGGAGCACGTAGCCATGTGCCGTAAGCTCGGCTCCCAGTACCATGGGCGCTACTGCGGTACCCAGCGCTACAGGCGCGGTTGAAAGCAGCAGCATCGGCTGCGGTCCGGGTCCGGCGGTCAGGCGTACGTCTCCAAGCAGCAGCGGCTCGCCGTCAAGCCCCGCCTCGGCAAGGCTCAGGCTCTCAGCAATCAGTGAGCCTGTAAGCTGTTTTGACTCCGGCGTGTACCGGTATTCACCGTTGATCTCGCCGGTGAACCGCTGTGCTGACAGCGCATCCTGATGGAGCAAGTCTGCGACAGAAACGAAAAAACCGGCAGGTACTTTATTCGCAGTCAGAGCAAATGCGGGCTCGCCTGCCCCGCGCGCCAGCGTCAGCGCACCGGCTCCTACCGGCCAGCGGCACAGCAGGCTGTTTTTTGTATCGTCAGCACGGCTGTAGTGCGCCTGGCAGTTCGCATCGAGCGAAAACGGCTGCTCCGGCGTAAACTCCTGCCTGTGCAGATTAGCCACCTGCAAATGGGTGCGTATGTCCAGCCGGTCGATCTCACCCTCAAATTTTGCGGTCAGATCGATGTCACCGCGCCAGCCGCTATCGCGGTCCAGCAGCAGGCGGCTCAGCTGGCCCAGCGGTGCGCGGCTCCACTCGGCGGTCATCTTCAGCGGCATGGTGCCAAGTTCCGATGCACGCTGGAGCTCGCCGTCAAGCCGCAGCAGGCCTGTGTCGCCCTGTGAGATTTCAACATCGGTGCGGACCGGTTGGCCTTCAAGCCGCACCTGCCATACGCCCGACCTGTCAGACCACATGGAAAAGTCGGCGTTCAGCAGCGAGTAAGGCAGCTTTTCACTTTCTCGCTTGAAGTTGATGCGCGTACCGGTTGCCTCGATATAGGGGAAGCGCGGCGCGGACCCGGGTCGGGGCTGGCCGGTAGGGGCGTTGGGAATGTGCGAGGCCTGTAGCAGGACAGATGAGATGTTCCAGCGTCCGTTCGCGTTACGAACCAGGTTCACGCTGGCATCGGTCAGCTCAACGCGGCTCAACTCAAAGCGGCCGCGCCACAGAGAGGAAAGCCGAGGCTCGGCGGTAACCTCGGGCGCGAGCAGGGCAGGTTCGGCACCAAAAGGAGGATTCTCCCCGACGGAAAGGTTTTGAATCTGGAAAGCCGGCCAGGGTAGCAGCCGCAGAGAGATGGCTCCGGTGCTGATGGGTCTTCCGATCGATCGTCCGATGGCTCCGGCAATCCGGTGCTGAAATCGCCCCAGGTTGATGAGCGGCGGTATGGTCGCAAGCAGCAGCAGCGTGATGCAGGCTGCGAGCAATACATTTTCCCGCCGGATTCGTTTCACTACACGCCGTCGTTCCCCATCCATGTCAGCGAATCCGGTGGAAAGTCCGGCTCCAGCGGGTCTGATCGAAGAAGTGGATCACAACATGGGTCAGCCAGGCGATCTGGTCTTTGCCGCTGGTCTTGTTGATTTGCTCTTCACTCGTGATGAACGACCAGTACACAAACAGCGGCCGCCCTACGATGTTGGCACGCGGCACAAAGCCCCAATACCGGCCGTCGAGGGAGCCGGGGCGGTTATCGCCCATGCAGAAGTAATCCGCTGTGGGTACCACCAGATCTTCCCCTTGAATATGCGTCGGCAGCTCCGCAGCCCAGGTCGCGGTAACGCCGTAATCCTCGGAAGGCGGCACTGCGGGGAAGTCATCGCGGTAGGGTAAGTAAATCTGGTCGTTTGTCTTTTCCGTTTGCGGTTCATTCTGAGCCTTGCCGTTCAGGAACACGACGCCGTTGCGCAGGTGGATGCGATCGCCTGGAATACCGATGACGCGCTTGACCAGGAACAGGTCGGGCTCGCCCGGCTTGTAGAACACCACGATATCGCCGCGCCGCACGTTGCGGTAGTGCACAACGGGGGCCCAGGTAGCTTCAGGCGCAAGCGTGATGCGATCCACAACAACGTGGTCGCCGATGAGCAGCGTCTTCAGCATGGAGCCGGACGGGATGACGAAATTCTGAAACACAAACGTCAGGATGAACAATCCGAAGACCAGCACGCCGCAGATAGACGCGATAAACTCAAGCGGCGTCTCGTCCTGCGCCGCGCGGGTACCGGCAGTTTGCTGTTCCTTGTCTTTATCTTGGTCGACGATGGTGGCCATAAGCGCGGTTGCGGTTCCTTCCCTCGTCGGTCAAACGCCCGGCTACCGCACGATGCGGAACATGCGGTCCCAGCGGGCAAAGTTGAACACCGCGGTTGCAGGGTCGT
>CAXSHS010000184.1:0-2539 GCA_964237325.1 uncultured Acidobacteriaceae bacterium
CCGTCGTAATGCTTCGCGTTGTAAGTCCCGACGAAACCTTTCTCGCAGTAAGCTTCCTCCTCCGCCTTGCAGTTCGCGCAAACGCGGCAGGAGTCCACCATCACGCCCACACCCGCAAGATCGCCGACGGCAAACTTCGTTACCTCCGCACCAACCGTAGTCACACGCCCGACAATCTCGTGTCCGGGAACCATTGGGTAAATAGATCCGCCCCATTCGTCCCGCACCTGATGTATGTCCGAGTGACAGATCCCGCAATAAGCGATCTCGACGACAACATCCGCGGGTCCAGGATCGCGCCGTTCAAAGCTGAAAGGAGTCAGTGGCGAGGTGTTGGATTGCGCGGCATATCCTTGTGATTGAATCATGAGTTGACCTCGTTGTTGCAGTTTGGGATGCATGTTCACTTGAAAAAGTAAGTCGATCGACCATCATGGAGAGAGATTAAAGTTAATCGTGATGGAGGTGTCCACCTCCACTGGCTCGCCGTTTAGAAGGTACGGCTGATACGTCCAATGCCGGACGGCGGCAAGCGCGGCAATGGCCAGGTCCGGGTCGGGAACAGACGTTAGTTGCAGCTTTTCGATGCGCCCATCCCGCCCAATAAGGGCCCGCATCACGACCGTACCTGCAATCCTCTGGCGTCTTGCTGATTCAGGATAGACAGGCTGCTGTTTAGAAAGGATCGTTCCAGCCATAAGGCCGGCCCCGATTTTTCGGTGGGCGCTCCTCTGAGCTCAACGCCGCTTACATCCTCAAAATCAAGTGTGGCGGCGGGACCTCCGGTAAGCGCTTCGACATGTCCTCTTGCCCGTACTACACCACTCAGTGAAATAGCAGTATCCATGGCAAGCACACGATTCTGAAACTTGCCCGTTCCATTGCGGATGATAATTTGTGAACCCAGATTATAGAAGGCTCTTAGAACATCCTTGCCCGGATCAAAGCAGTAGGTGGGAAACAAGCCAAAAGGGGTTGGAACGCGACTCTTGATAGGTTGCGAGAGCATAATGCACTCCAAAGAAACCTTCCCGAAGTCTTGCGTACGCAACTCCGGCTGCGAGTTGCTTACGTCATCTTGCTTTGGTAAAGGATGGACAACCTGCTCCAACAGCTCGGTCACTAAGGAGGGCCGGCCTCTTGCCTGAGGCTTATGGAAAAAGCCTTATTCATTGTGTAACTCTGGGGTCGTGTAAGCAGCGGTTTGGTAAACAATCTTGTATTTTTCTTGAGCCGCCCACCACTCCTCAACCGTGCCCTGTTCCGGCGGATCACCTTTATCGTCGAAGAGGCTGATCGCAAGCTTAAGGTGCCAGTTTTGCGAACCAGGCGTATCGAGTGAGGTCAATTCTGACGCACCCGCCATGCGAGCCGCATACTGAGTAGCTTTATCTGAAGACGCGTAAGCCGGAACAAGGATAAGGAGCAGAGTGAAGAGAGCAGAAAGTCGAAAGAGCCTCATGGATTGTCTCGTTCAAGGAATTTAGCTATTCGCTATAGTGCAGCAGACTCAGCACGTCGTACTCTTCCAGCTTCGCCCGGCCTTCGAGAAAATCAAGTTCAATCGCAAATCCAATACCCGCAATCTCGCCGCCGAGCTGCCGCACCAGCTTTACCGTCGCCTGCATTGTTCCGCCCGTCGCCAGCAGGTCATCGACAATAATTACGCGCTGCCCTGGCTCGATCGCATCCAGATGAATCTCCAGCGAATCCGTCCCGTACTCCAGGTCATAGCTCACGCGTGTCACCGGCGCCGGCAGCTTCTTCGGTTTGCGCACCGGCACAAAGCCGGCATTGAGGCGATAAGCAAGCGCCGGTCCGAAGATGAAACCGCGCGCCTCGATGCCGAGCACCAGGTCGATCTCTCGCCCAATATAGTGAGCAGCGAAGGCGTCAATAAGCTGCGCAAAACCACCCTTATCCTTCAACAATGTGGTGATGTCATAAAACAAAATCCCGGGTTTGGGGAAATCCGGAACGGTCCGTATCAGCTGCTTCAGAGGCTCACAATTCACGGCATCACCACGGACCATCTACCAGGCTCCTTCTATCACAAACTGTCCGAGCCTTTCGGCTTCCTGCGCTTCCAGATCGTGCTCCAGCACAGCATCCACGCGGCTGCCGCGCGAACCTTTATACAGGGCAATTTTCAATTCAGCGAGTCGTTCGGCATCGCCTGCCGCCACGATCTCAACGTGGCCTTCATCTGTGTTTTTGACCCATCCGCGCAAACCGAGTTCAGCGGCTTCACGGTGCACGAACCAGCGAAAGCCGACGCCCTGTACACGGCCCTTCACCAGGAAATGCTTTACTTCGAGCCTTTCATCCACACCATTAGTCTCGCACTGCTTGGCAGGCTGCGCAAACTTACTTACCAGCACACAAGGAAGCAGTTGGATCAACAGGACCTGCTCAACGCCCTCTGATCGATGCAACCCCATGAGGCTCTGCGGGCGTCTGTTGACTAAACGAATTGGCGTCGGTTGGCCCGAGCCTCACGGCGGTCACCGATCTTTTGAAAACGTACGAGGACCGCACG
>CAXSHS010000185.1:0-2530 GCA_964237325.1 uncultured Acidobacteriaceae bacterium
ACGCCGGTCTGTGGATCCGGATGTCGTGGGTTCAATCCCCACTAGCCGCCCCAAAGCACCCTTCCTATGTCAGCTAGAGCATACCGAATGTGCCGCAATAAGCGGTATGCCTGTGACCCTTCCAGGAACATTTCAGCATATGCCTTCTGCCTCCACACAGATTTAATCCGCTGATGCAGGTATCGGTACAAGTAACTCAGCGGTCCACGGATTCAACAGCTTGGCGTACCCCGTTTGTGCCGCGTCCCTGGCTGCGCAACGCTCACCTGCAAACCATTGCAGGCAACTACCTTCGACGTACCGGCACCGCTCCATCTGCGCCTGCGACGCTCATCGTGCCGGTTGAGCCGCCGCACATTTTCAAGCAGCCCGATGGGACGCAAATTCCAGTGCCCCAAACTTCCGTATTGTGCCTGTGCCACTGGCAGCCCGAGCCGTCCGGACAGTTGACCGTGGTGCTGGTGCATGGCCTTGAAGGTTCGGCTAGTTCCGGCTACATCCTAGGCAATGCCATGCGCCTATGGCAAGACGGCTGCAATGTGGTGCGGATGAACATGCGCTCCTGCGGCGGTTCCGACAGCCTGGCACCGACGATTTATCATTCGGGACGTTCCGGCGATATAGCGGCCATCGTCGAAACGCTTGAGCAGCAGGGGCATACACGCATCGCACTGGTCGGCTACTCCATGGGTGCCAACTTGGTACTGCGATACGCGGGCGAGCAATCCCTACTTGCGCCGCTGGGCCGTCATCAATCTCTGCGCGCGATGGCGGGCATCTCCCCTCTGCTCGATCTCGCGCCCTCCTCCACAGCATTGCACTTGCCTTCAAACCAGCTCTACGAGCGCAGGTTTTTAAGAGCAATGAAGGGGCGGCTTCGTGCCAAAGCCCGGCTTTTTCCGCAGCTTTACAACGTGCTGGAGCGTGAAGGCGTCCACGGGCGCATCCGCAGCCTACGCGACTTCGATGGGCAGATTGTCGCGCGATACGGCGGCTTTCGCGATGCCGATGACTACTATGAGCAAGTCCGCTCCTCGCGATACGCAGGTAGTTTCGACCTCCCCACCCTGATTGTGCATGCGGCGGATGATCCGTTCATTCGCACCCTGCCTGCGACAAGAGCCGCGCTTCGGGCAAATCCGCACGTCGATTACCTGGAGACTGAGTACGGCGGCCATTGTGCCTTTGTTGCCGCAGCGAGCGCGGAAGACCAGGGACGCTGGGCTGAAGAAACCATCGCGCGCTGGCTCGCTGTGAGGGCAGGCGCATGATCGCGGACTGGACCGTAGATGCTGATCTTGAAAGCCCACGAATTACGGTGCCCTGGAACGGCTGGGTGGATTTGCGGCCCGGCGTACAGACTGAAGCAGGTGACACGGCGGCCACGGCGCGGGGGTTAGCCGAGGTGCAGGCTTTTCCTGAGCTGGAAGAGCTGCTTGCAGCAGCCAACACGGCCAGCATGTTCACGGTAAAGGTAGATGTGTTTCCAGTCAGCCGTGAAGAGGTTGATCCTGAGATCCTGGAAGGCTCGCGGCAGATAAATGGAAGCGATGATCTTTTAGAACCTACGCTTATAGGTTTTGGAAGCTACCTGGATGTCATGCTCGTGCCGGAGCTCCTTCCGGCTCTCCTGCCGTCCGAGGCGTTCCCGTACTTCGAAGGAGTAGCTCGATCTGCAGCACGAATTCTCAAGGCAGCGGAACACCGGCTTGCCTGCGCCGAAATCGTCGTGCGCCCGGCACAACTGTATGATCGAGACACGTTCGGCTGGACGCTGTACGCTATCGGCTTCGGAATGGATGAAGCCGTTGCCAAAGCGGCTTGGGCTCCGGCAGCGGCAAGTCTTGTTGCCGCGCTTGAGCAGGCTATAGCTGATGTGGCTGAACCGACGGGCGAGTAGCTCAATTGGATAGAGCACCGGCCTTCTAAGCCGGTGGTTGCAGGTTCGATCCCTGCCTCGCCTACCAACTTAAGAAGATTCTTGTGCAATTCAGTGTAATTCTCAATTGATACGGCGCAGCAATACCTATTGATTCAACCTGAAATAATAATGGCGCTGTCGGTCACATTATTGACTTCGTTTTTCATTGTCAATGAATCGACCTTAACAGATAAGAATTGCTCTACGAGAAGCCTCTCTATCAATATTTCCATCATGGAAATATCCATTTCCTCGTTTCTACAAGCCGCATCGGCAGCATCCAGTGCCTTGTAGTACGCCTCCTTATTTTGAATAATCTGGTCCGGAATGGTCGGACTGCCCGGTAAGACTTTCCCTAGCCGAATGCTCAAGATCAGGTATGACAGCGCGCGAGATGTTCGCCCATTTCCATCATTAAATGGATGAATCCAGTTCAACCGCCACATTGCATAGGCAGACAGATGAAGTGCGTCCTTGGTTTGTCCCCGGCTCGTTTGCCAGTTTCTGGTCAAATACGCGCACATCTCATCAATAAGTCCAGGAACTCTCTGATGCCATGGAGGCTCGTGAGACGAGTACAAGATCTGGACGCCTTCTGTGCGGAACCGG
>CAXSHS010000186.1:0-2348 GCA_964237325.1 uncultured Acidobacteriaceae bacterium
TCAACCGCAAGCCCGTACAGCATGACGCAAGCTACCGGCACTTCATCGACGCCACAGGCATCGACTTCGAGCGCGATCTCGACGAAGCCGCCTTCGCGCTCGATGCCCTGCCCGACCCGACCGGTCCCAACGGCGGTCTGGCGTTCTCTGAAGTATTCGTAGGCCGTTTTGACCCGCAGCGTCTCGCACGCTATCTCACAAGCATTGCCGCCTCTACCGAAATCTACGACAGCCGCACGATCTACAACATCCCAAGCGACGGTCGCACCGTTCGCGTCGCCTTGCTGCCACGCGGCATGGTCGCTGTCAGCAATACTCCCACTGCCGAGCAGATCCACTCCATGCTCGATCGGGATCGCACGGCATGGCTGCCCGGCGCCGGCCAGCCCACCCTGCTCACGGAACATTACCGCGACCTGCCCCTACTCTCACTCGCCTGGGGGCTGGGCCAACTTGGCCTGCCTTTCAGTGACCACGGTGAGTTTCGCATTCTCGGTCTAACGCTGCCATTGCGCCTCAATGCCGTCTTTGTCGCATCGCTGCGATGGACCGGGGTTTTGCGGCTGCGCATCGAAGAAATCGCACCGAATGAGACGGCAGCCCGCGCCTCCGCAACCGCGCTCTCCGGATTGCTGAGCCTGGGACGTCTGGCCGAAAACAACCTGCCCGCATCTGTCACGAACACAGACGCGCAGGTGCTGCTGAACTCCACCACCGTGGTCCAGTACAACGACCGCACCGTGCTGAATGCCACCCTGCCGGAGCCCCTGCTGCGGGCTCTCTTTCACACACCCGGCTCAGGCGGGCGCTAAATCAATATGTCCAATGGAAAAGGCCACCCGCATAGGTGGCCTTTGACAGAAAATCACCACTACTGGCCTTTTCGCCCCATAGCGAGCGCAGCAGACGCCAATGTCTGTTCTTCCTGTTCTTCCATCGACTGCTTCAGGTACTTGTGCGGATTCACCGGCTGATTGTCCACACGCACCTCATAGTGCAGGTGCGGCCCAGTGCTGCGGCCGGCAGAGCCGATATAGCCGATGACCTCACCCTGCTTTACAGACTGCCCGGCAACCATGGCAAATGCCGAAAGATGACCGTAGCGCGTTGTAATGCCGCCGCCATGGTCTATCACCATTTCACGCCCGTAGCCGCTTGCGGGGCCGGCCTTGGCAATCACGCCGTCAGCCGGTGCATGGATCGGCGTCCCGTAGGCTGTGGCAATATCAAGCCCGGCATGGAAGGCGCCTTCCCCATTGAACGGATCGAGCCGCTCCCCGAAAGAACTGGTAAGCCTGCCCGTCACCGGCCATATGGAAGGCGTCATCGCGGTACTCAGTACAGCATCTGAAATCTGCGGCGCAAACGAGTGCGGCTGAAAGCGATACTGTGGCTCGAAATGGCCCGAAACCGCCACCGTACGTAACTCAGCAAACTGGTCAAGGGATTTGGCATAAGCTAGCTGGCTGAAGCCATTGGAACTGTCAGGCGAACTGTCCGCCGACACCGGTGTGGCAGCGGTGATGACCGCTCGAGAGCTGTGGGTATGGATGCCATACAGTGCAGATACCTGGCTGGCAAGCGACCCAAGCGAAGCAGCCTGTACATCCTTCTGCTGCGCCTGCACCTCCAGCGTGGCGTAGTCCTTGCGCAACGCCTCACGCTGTGACCTGACCTGGTTGAAGCTTGCCGTCTTCAGCAACATGCGGCTATAGGACCCGGCCATGCCAGCCACGGTAAACGCACCTACTAGCGCGGCAGCCATAAAGATGTATGCATAGTGCAAGGGGACGGGCACCTTGCGCAGCCGTCCATCAGCCTCACGCGCCACAAAGATAATGTAAAAACGCTTATTCAGCACTGTCCCGACCTCGTATGCTCTGGCAAACGTACGCGCCTGAAGCTGTCTGTTCGCCGGACACCTTTCTGGCTTATAGAAACGCTACCAGCCGTATATAGCTGGGTCAATGCGGTTTGGAGGAAGTTTTTACTCATACATAAGCCCATTTCGGCATAGGAACCGAATTGAGAAACACCGAGCAACCTTTCCTTAATCAGGCAAAAAACGACTGCGAAACACCACGTAAGCTGAGGGGGTATGCAGACGCTTCTCCGCTCCTCGCACCGGAACAGTGAGCGCGCTCTGATCGGCGCGATTCGGGTACAGACACTGCAAGCGGCGGGTCCAGCGCGGCAGCTTCGAGTAGGCATCGGTGACGATTGCGCCATTTTGCGGGTCCCGCGCGGCCATGAACTGGCCGTCACTACCGACCTCCTGCTGGAGACAACCCACTTCCGCCGCGACTGGCACTCGCCCGAGTCCGCAGGGCACCGCTGCCTCGCCCGCG
>CAXSHS010000187.1:0-2339 GCA_964237325.1 uncultured Acidobacteriaceae bacterium
GACGCCGAAGAGCTGGCTGCGCAGCAGGCGGCTGAGCCCAAGCGCGACCGGCAGCGCGGCGGCGATGCCGATGCCTGTGAGGCGCAGCACGTCGGCAAGAATGATGCGCGCGACTGCGGTGCGCGTGGAGCCGAGCGCGATGCGGATGCCGATTTCGCGGGTGCGCTGGGCAGTTGCGTAGGCGAGCACGCCGTAGATGCCGACGCCCGCGAGCACCGTTGCAAGCGCGCCGAAGCAGATGGCGAGGAACGTGACCAGGCGCTCGTTGCTGAGGTCATCGAGGATTTGCGCGTCCATAGTGCGCAGGGCTACGAGGGCGAGTGAGGGGTCAAGCTGCCCCATAGCGCGGCGGATGACAGGCAGCATGGGCGCCGGATCGGATGCGGTGCGCACGTAGAAGTACAGCTGTTCCGGGTCGGGATTCTGTTTGAGCGGTCGGAATAAGGTAGGTACGACGTCTTCACGAACGCCTTCGTGCCTGGCATCGCGCACCACTCCGACAATCTCGATGTCAAACTTTGCTTTATCACCGCCGCCGTCGGCTGCGAGCCGTCCGATACAGCCCGCGATACCCGGGCAGAAGTGTTTTGCAAAGGACGCATTGACGACAGCTACGTGCGGGTGACTTGCATCGTCGCCCGCCGTGAACACGCGCCCGGCAAGCATCGGAACCTGCATGGCTGAAAAGTAATTTGGATTGATGTAAGACTTTTCGACATCAAGCTCCTGCTCAGAAGGATCGGTGTGACCGGCAACCGTGACGTTGCCGCTCCGGTCATCGCCGGCAAGCTCCGGGTCATCGGTCGCGGCGACAGCGCTTGTGCCGGGTAGCGCCTCAAGCATGTCGAGCACGCGCCGGTGGACCGCCGGGATGTCAGCAGGTTTGTAGCCGGAGAGCACCGGATTCATCGCAAAGGTGAGCAAGTGCGAAGTGTTGAAGCCGACATCGACCGAGCTGAGCTTTTGCATGGTGCGCACCAACAAGCCAGCGCCCACCAGCAGCACGACACTCAAACCAATCTGCAGGCACACCACGGCGCGACGAAAGCTGAGCAGTGCTCCGGTGCCTGTAGCGCTCCCCGGGCGCAACGTAGAGGTGAGATCGGTCCGGCGTAGCTGCAGCAGCGGTGCCAGGCTAAAGAACACGCTAACCGCAAGCGCGACTGCGAAGTCGAAGACCAGCAGCCGCGTGTCGATGAGGGAGTTGAACGCGACAAAGGCCTCGTCGCCCGCGATGCGGCTTACCAACGTGCGCAGGGCAAACGGCGTAATGCCCATGCCTGCCCCGCCACCGGCAATGCCAATCAGCAAGCCTTCAAGCAGGAGTTGTTGCAGAATGCGCCTGCCGTCCGCGCCGAGCGCATAGCGCAGGGAGAACTCGCGCATACGCGTCGCAGAGCGCACCAGCAGCAGGCTTGCGACGTTGACGGCGGCCATGAGCAGCACGAGCAGCGCCATGGCCATGACAGCGAGCAGCGGCTTGCGGTCGGTGTCGCGCTCATAGGAAAAGCCGCGCGCGCCGGGCAGCACGAGCAGACGGCTGTTTGTAAGGAAATCATCTGTGAAGTGTTTGGAGCGGGTGCCGAGCGCCTTGAGCTCTTCTGCGCGTAGCGCATGCCAAAGCGGCTGTGTGGCTATCTGCGCCTGCGTAAAGCTCTCGTCCGGTTTGAGCCGCCCCAGAATGTTGAGCCACCGGTCGGTATGGTCGGCGAGTCGCGTCGGTCTGCTCGGAAGAAGCTGGTTCGCCATGGAGATGGGTACGAACACGCTCGGCGTGAAGCCCCATACAGCGCTGCGAAAACGCGGCCCGGCCACGCCGAGGATCTGGAAGGGATGGCCGCTGATGGAGAGGGTGGACCCAACAACCGAGCGATCCTCGCCGAGCTGGTCTCGCCAGTAGTCGAAGCTCAGCACGGCGACCGGGTTCGCATCTTGCTGCGTGTCATCTGCCTGTGTCAGGAGGCGTCCGAACACCGGTTTGATGCCGAGCACGGTGAAGTAATTGCCGCTGACCATTTCGGCCTGCGCATTCTGTGCCGCGCCGTTGCGAGAAGCAAGACCGACATTGGCGGGCGCGGTCGCGATCAGGCCGGCGAAGGCGCGGTTTCCGTCGCGAAGGTCACGGTACATGGGGTAGGAGAAGTAGGCTTCTCCGTCTCCGCCATGATTGGCGACGTGGCCCTCCCACGCCTTGCCGGTGCCCTCAAGCACCACCAACTTCTGCGAATCGCGTACCGGCAACGGGCGCAACAGGGCCTGGTCGAGCAGCGAGAAGATGGCTGTATTTGCACCCACGCCGAGCGCAAGTGTGAGCACGGCGGTAAGTGCGAAGGCAGGCG
>CAXSHS010000188.1:0-2262 GCA_964237325.1 uncultured Acidobacteriaceae bacterium
GCGCCAGCGACAACGTGGCGCAGGGGCAGTCCACCTTCATGGTGGAAATGACAGAGACCGCAACCATCCTGAACACCGCAACTGCGCGCTCCCTGGTGTTGCTGGATGAAATGGGCCGCGGTACTGCCACCTTCGACGGGCTTGCACTGGCTTGGGCCACGCTGGAGCACATCCACAACAACATCGGTGCGCGAACCTTGTTTGCCACGCACTATCATGAGCTCACTTTGCTCGCCGATCAGCTGCCGCGCCTTTGTAATGCGCGTGTCTCCGTCAAGGAAAGCGGCGGCGGCATCGTGTTTCTACACACCATTGAGCCGGGCGCGGCCAATAAGAGCTACGGCATTGACGTGGCACGACTGGCAGGCGTACCGCAAAAGGTGCTGGTGCGCGCGCGCCAGGTGCTGCGCGCCCACGAGCGTGCCGAGCGGCGCGAGCTTGCAGCTGAAATTGCAGTGCAGCCTGAGCCGCTACAGCTGACTATGTTCACACCGCTGTCACAACGCATTGTCGATCGCATTGAAGAGACGGACGTGAACACGCTGACACCCATGCAGGCGCTGATGCTTCTTGAAGAGCTCCAAGCCGACCTCCGCGCCGGCAAGGCGGCACGATGAGCACGCAGCCCAAGGCAAAATTGCGGCACGAGGTGGGGCAGCTGTTCCTCGTGGGCTTGGCGGGGCCTGAGCTTGACGCGGCGGAGCGTGCGTGGCTGCGCCTGCTGCGTCCCGGCGGCATGATCCTGTTCCGGCGCAACATTGAAGAGGCCGCGCAAACCACCACGCTGCTGCAGGAAGTCACCGAAGCCGCTGCGAGCGATGGTGAGCAGGTGCCTGCCCTGCGCGCGGTTGACCTTGAAGGCGGCCTTGTTGATCGTCTGCGCGACCTGTTGGGTGCGAGTCCTTCAGCCGCCATGGTAGCGGCAACCGGCAAGGCTCGCGACGCCAAACGACATGGTGAGAACATCGGACGCTCCGCGCGGCTGCTCGGTTTCAACACCGTGTTTGCCCCGGTGCTCGACTTGGCACTACCGGAAGCAGCGCCGGTGATGCGGACACGTGTTTACGGCCAGACCGCAGAGACCGTGGTCGCCTACGCGCAGCCGTTCCTCAAGGCATTGCGGGCGCAGCGCATGCTGGGTTGCGGCAAGCATTTCCCCGGCCTGGGCGGCGGCACGCTGGACTCGCATACCGCCACACCGGTGATCCGGCGCACCTGGGAGCAGTTGTGGGACGAGGACATGGCACCGTACCGCGCCATGCTGCCGCTGCTGCCCATCGTCATGGTGGGTCACGCCACCTACCCCCTTGTCGCGGCAGCACAGGCTTTACGAACCAAGATCATAGAAGATGAGCCTGCCTCGGTGTCACGCTTCTGGATTGCCGATGTGCTGCGCAAGCGTATCGGCTATAACGGGCTGATCCTGTCCGACGATATGGAAATGGGCGGCCTGTCGCAGATGAGCATGGAGGAAGCCGCCGTGCGCGCCATTGCGGCAGGCTGCGACATGATCGAAATTTGCAAGGAACCCGCGCTAATTTTTCGCGCGTACGAGGCTGTGTTGGCGGAGGCGGAAGGCTCGGCGGCGTTTCGTGCGCAGGTGCGACGCGCCTGCCGTCGCGTGATCGCGCACAAACAAAGGTTGCTGCACCCGCAACTGCCGCGCCCGGCCACGGATGAGCAGTTAGCGGGGATTCGCGCTGAGAATCGCTTGTTTCTAGCCGAGCTGGAGGCAGCGGAGCGCGCCCATACCATGAGGTTATTTTAGGATGGCTACCATGCGCGACACGATACACAGACCGCGCCCGATGACGGTAGCCGGCATAATGAGCGGAACTTCCGGCGATGGCATTGACATCGCCCTGGTTTGCATCGAGCCGGGAAAGCAGATGAAACTGGGATTGCTGGCGCATCGCGGCTTCCCATTCCCGAAAGCACTGCGCATGGCTGTGCTGGCCGCGCAGGATGCACAGAGCACCACGACTGCGCAGCTAGCCCGGCTGCACTGGCGGCTTGGACTTGCCTATGCGCAGGCGTTTACAGTCATGCGCGACACACATCCTGAACCTATCGATCTGGTCGGCTGCCACGGACAAACGATCTATCACCAGGCTGTACCTGCGCTGTATGCGGGTGAGCGGTTTGCATGCACCTGGCAGATCGGCGAAATGGCACCTCTCGCACGCGCTGCCGGGGTGCCGGTAGTCTCGAACTTTCGCCCTGCCGACATGATTGTCGGCGGCCAGGGTGCGCCGCTTGTGC
>CAXSHS010000189.1:0-2148 GCA_964237325.1 uncultured Acidobacteriaceae bacterium
ACAGGCGCGAGCGCAGTACGCGCCTTGCCTTTTCGCGGTTCTTTATTTGCGATTTTTCATCCTGGCAGCTCACGACCGTGTTGGTAGGCAGGTGCGTGATACGAATGGCCGAGTAGGTCGTATTGACCGATTGGCCGCCCGGTCCTGAGGAGCAGAAGGTGTCAATACGCAAGTCTTTCTGCTCGATCTTGACATCCACTTCTTCGGCTTCCGGCAGCACGGCGACTGTTATCGCCGAGGTGTGCACGCGGCCTTGTGTTTCCGTGGCCGGCACGCGCTGCACGCGGTGGACGCCGCTCTCATACTTCAGCTGTGCATAGACGCCCGCGCCCTCTACCAGGAACGACACGTCCTTCAGGCCGCCGACAGAGGATTCGGTCGAATACAGTACCTCGACCTTCCAGCGGTGCAGCTCGGCAAAGCGCGTGTACATGCGGAAGACCTCAGCCGCGAACAGTGAAGCCTCATCGCCGCCCGTAGCCGCACGGATTTCCACCACGACATTCTTATCATCGTTCGGGTCCTTCGGCAGCAGCAGTAGCTTGATTTCATCTTCCATGGCAGGGAGCTTCGCTTCGAGCTGCGCGAGCTCTTCGCCGGCCATGGCGCGCATCTCCGGGTCGTCCTCGCTCAGCATGGCTCTGGCTTCGGCAATGCCCTCAGTAAGGCCGCGGTACCTGTGAAATGCATCGACCATAGCTTCAAGGTCACGATGCTGCTTGGCAATTTTTTGATAGCTTTGCTGGTCACCGATAAGTGCGGGGTCAGCAAGCTGCGAGCCTAAGTCCTCATAACGCGCTGCAATTTGTTCCAGACGTTCGAACATAGTGAAACCCTCTCGAAAGTAGTGCAGATAGGAAATTTGCAAAAGGCACAGGGGAGTAGGCGGCAAGAACCGCTAGAGAAGAGCGCCGCGATGGTTGGCGATGCGCATATATGTAGCTTATCAAAACGGCTTGTCTATTTTCCAGAAAGCGCATCTGAAGCGTATCGGAAGCGCATTTATGGTGACGGGAGCGGTAATGGAGAGTGAAGGGCAAGACGGACTGGCACCCTGGGCAGCCATCTGTGAGGCGCTGGGCGCGACCACAAAAAAGCTGGAAAAGCGCGCAATACTTGCCGTGTATCTCAATTCGCTGGCAACGGTCGATGCGGCGCGTGCTGCTTTGTACATAGCCGGGCAGCCGTTTACGGAGGTAGACCGGCGACGCCTGAATGTGGGCAGCGCATTGCTAAGCAAGGCAGTTGCAAAGCGCAGCGGAGCCGAGCCGCAGGCCATGACGCTGGCGTTCCGGCGGCATGGGGATATCGGTGCGGCAGCCGGGGAGCTGATCGAAACAGCTGCGCAAGACCCGCCCCGGAAGCTGGCAGATCTGGAGGCTGCACTGGCGGAGATTGCCTTCGCACGCGGCCCTGCCGCCAAGCTGCCGTTGCTTACTGAACTGCTAGGACACGCCACCGCGCTTGAGTGCAAGTATGTGCTCAAGCTGATCTCCGGCGACATGCGTATCGGGGTCAAGCAGAGCCTGGTAGAAGAGGCGATTGCGGCTACGTTCGGGCGCGAAATCCGTGCCGTACGGCATGCGGTGATGCTGCTGGGCAGCCTGCCCGAGGTGGTGGAACGAGCCTCCGCAGACACACTCGGCGATGCAGCGATGCGGCTGTTTCATCCGCTGGGTTTTATGCTGGCCAGCCCGGTAGACAGCGTCGATGAGGCGATTGCACGTTTTGCGCAGGAGGTCGCCTCTAAGCGGAATATGGCGGAGGAAACCACGGCGGAGCAGACCGGCGCTGAACCGGCCCCGGTTCCCGATGCGCCGGAGAGGTTGCTGCACGAGGCGCAGCTTGAAGACAAGTACGACGGCATGCGCGCGCAGCTGCACGCCGGCGACCCCGCAGCGCCGGGGCAGGTGGGGCTGTTTTCGCGCAGCCGTGAAGATTTGAGCGGCGCCTTTCCGGAGCTGATGGAAGCTTTTGCGGCGCTGCCGGAAGCGGTAATTCTGGACGGTGAAATCCTGGCGTGGCAGCCCGGCAGCGAGGGCGATGCTCCGCGCGCGCTTCCCTTCTCCTCACTACAGCAACGGCTGGGGCGCAAGCAGGTTTCCGCCGAACTGAGACGCACGCTGCCGGTAGTGTTCATGGCGTTCG
>CAXSHS010000190.1:0-2120 GCA_964237325.1 uncultured Acidobacteriaceae bacterium
GTTCTGTGCTTTCCATCGCATGGCCTCGATGATGCGCGTCCGTCCGCTGGGGTGATCAAAAAAGATGAACTCCTCGGCCGGCCCTGGCTCCATCTTTCGGTATTGGCCGAGCTTCAACATCGCTTCAGCAAAGCCGTCCGGCTGCCGCGACGCATTTATACCGTACATGTCTGCTTCGGCCTCCTGCGACCGTGTCATTGTGTTGGTAATCGGCGTGGCCAGTAGCAGGAGCACGGTAATTGCCATCGTAGCCGCCGGAAACAGCGCCAGATCGTCGATCCCGCGTGTACCCCAGTTTCCTCCCCTCCGCCGCTGCATGCTCTCCAGCCACCAGCGCAGCATGCTGAAGAGAACAAAGAAGAGAACGGCATATTCAATGAGGAACTTGATTACGTGATGCAGCACGTAGTGGCCCATCTCGTGACCAGTCACGGCTTCAATCTCCGGCAGGCTCGCTGTGTTTAACAGGTTGTCGTTCAGGGTGATCCTCGTCGTCCCAAACAACCCGCTCACATTCGCGCTCACATTGGTCGTCTGTTTGGAGGCATTGTTCTCCACCAGCTTGTCCACTGGAATCCCATTCGCGTGCGCCATCTTCAGCACCGGTACGGTCACCGCTGGATTCTCCACCGGCTTGTAGGTATTGAACAGCGGCGCCAGGTAAACCGGCGCGATGAGCGCTCCCATGGAAATAAATGCAATGAAGACCATCGTCGCCCATAGGTGCCAGGTGCGCGGCGCCCGCCGCACCACCCAGTACAGTATTGCCACCAGCAGGCCGCCAAGCACCACACTGACTGCGAATGCCACCAATGAATCCCGCAGCCACCCCACAAACGGCTGGTGCGACTGCTGGTAGATATGTTCCCGGTAAAAGTTCTCGTAGATCGTGAGTGGCAGACCCAGCACAAACGTCACCATGCTGAATTCCGCGGTATAGATCCATGCATGAATCCATCGCAACCTTGTCGCCCGCTCAGCGATATTGCGCATTTTCGCTGAAATACCACTGAAAAGCAGAAGCAGAAACACGGCAATCGAATATAGCGCGTCCCAAAGGATCAGCCAGTACTTGCCTTCGAAATACTTGTTGGAAGCCGCCTTCTTGTCCGCAGGAATCTCATCGAGGTACGCTCGGGTTGCCTGCTGCACGTCCAGGTGCCCGGTACTGTCGAACTGCGCGCCCGCAGGAATGGGCGGCATCGAGGTCAGGCCGTCCGCTGGCCTTTGTGCCGTGCAAGGCGACGTGAAAAGCAGACAGAACACGATTGCCAGCAACGCATCGCGCGTCCAGAATAGCCACAGCCTGAAGGAATGCATGGACTCACTCTACACGCGCCGGAAGCTTCAAAGGTCAGCTGTAAGCCTTCTAGGACGGATAACCTGATATCCGGGAAAACGTATAAGGAACAACCATGCGAGCTGTTTGTGTTCCCCACGGCCAGAGTACCGGCGACGCCGACATCCTTGCCATGACCTTGCGACCGAAGCGAGCTTCGCCTACCTGGAGGCGGTCCGGCAGCATTAAGCCGACTGATCAACCCCACCATCTATGCCCGGGATGAGCTCCGTACGAATCATTTTCTTAGAGCTGTCCAGAGCGGGCCGCTCAGCTTTTGAGCGGAAGTGAAAATGAGTTTAGAGCGATACGTTGAAAACGCGTGGCTTCGCCGGGAACCCACAAGCCCTCATGAGATTGCCGACCAACTGGGCATCGTTGCTCGCTGCATCAAAGACTCAGCGGTCGAAAGCAGTTTCGTCTAGTCTCCAACTTGTGGATGCGGATGGCGCCAATGCCAACGCAGCCACTTTTCCATCTCCCGCGCGTACCGCTGAACCCGACCGGAGATGTGGAGTGATCCATGGGTACGCCGCGTTCACCCATCATCTGCTCGGCTTGCTACAACCTGAGCTTTCAGCCGACGAACCGCAAGACGTCGTTCTTATACCCTTCCGTGAAGTGTACTGACAAACGCGTTCGATACCTTCCCCCATAGGCCGTTACGACGGCCCCGAGAGCCCGAAGCCGGTCTGCGAAGATTTGGAGCCACTACAGCGTGACACGTGATGCGAGGCAGACCGTAGTCGGCGGTTACAGCGCAGGTGTTTGGAAGCGAACT